>JAHJST010000017.1 GCA_018829905.1 Patescibacteria group bacterium | reverse complement strand
TCAATCGTGCCTTCATTTTTTATTTCAGCAAAAAATTCTGGTTTTGGTTCTTCTTCCTCTATTGCAAAGAAATCTTTATTTCTTTCTTTTAGATTCTGCACTATATCTTCTGCATCAGTTCCTGGCCAATAATCTTCAAAGCTGTTTTTCGGTGATTGACTGTATTTCTCTCTAAGATACTTCTCTGCAGTTGATTCTGATGTAATGATTTTTAAAAGATGATATTTTACACTTGCTTTATTTGCCATTTCTTTAATTGCTTCTCGTCTATCTTTATCAACTTGATTACCATCATAAACAGCAATATATCCATTTCTAACCAACCATTCTGTAGTATTAAGAAGAACTGCATAAACATTCTTTCCCCATGATAAACCTTGTTCTTTTAAAAGATACCTAACACTATTTGCAGAAATTAAAACTGCACCTTTCAAATTATCAACCAATGTTTTCGCCAAAAGAGTTCTGCCAGAACCAATCATTCCTACAACACCAATGATAAATGGCTTATCAGTTTTTTCGCTTGGAAGATTTTTCTTGACTCTCTCTAAGAAATCGTTCGCTACTCCTTGTAATTTTTCTTCCATAATTTTACCTCCTTAATTATTATAACTTTAGCTTATCAAAAAACCATGGAAAAATCAAGTGTTAGTTTATAAAATGATATAATATAAATAGAGACAATAATTAATAAATAACTACTTTTAACATGAAATTCTTAATAATTTTCTTTCTTTTATTATTAACTCCTTTTTTGGCTTCAGCTAATATTGTAATTAATGAAGTTCTTTACGATCCTGATTTAACCGACACAGGAAACGAATATATAATTCTATACAATAACGGTGATTCAGATTTTGATTTAACTAATTATGAATTAAATGCTGTATCGGGCGATTATTTTGTTTTCCCGTCTTTTTCCTTAAACGCAAAATCTTTTGTTACAATTCACTGGAGAACAGAAGGAACAAACACTCAAACTGACTTATATACTGGACTTTCTGGCTTTGATGCTAATATGGGAAATACGCGTGGGTGGGTGGCTTTATTCAAAAGCAACGAACATACTAAAAATACAATTGTTGATTATTTAGAATATGGTGAAAGTGGACAAACTTATGAATCAAAAGCAATTGATGCTGGAATTTGGACAACTAATGATTTTATTCCTGATGTAAATGCTGGAAAGACAATTAAACTAATAATAGATGGATTAGATAATAATTTATCAAGCGATTGGATAGAAGCAAATCCAACATTAAAATCAGGCTCTGAAGAATCTGATTCAGACAATGAAAAAACTTCTTTGCCAGAAACTTCTATTACAACTAATAATTATACGCCAATAGCAAATGCTGGAAATAATATTATTGGATTTGTTGGTCAAGAAATATTTTTTACAGGGTTGGGATCAAATGACCCTAATGGTTTTGAATTATCTTATTTCTGGAACATGGGAAATGGAAAAACAATAGAAAAAGATGAATTTACTTATGTATTTAATTATCCAGGGACATATTTAGTAACTTTGATGGTGTATAATTCAAGGCAATATGCATGGGACACAATATCAGTAGAAATTCAAACACAAGATATATATATTAATGAATTTTTACCAAATAAATGGATAGAGATATATAATAATTCTAATTCAATAATTGATATATCTAATTGGCAATTAGATAATAATGCTAATAATCCATTTATCTTCCCAACAAACACATTTATTGCTCCAAAATCATATTTAATTTTTGAAAATGAAATAACAGGAATAGAGTTTGATAATAAAGATTCTGTAAAACTATTATTACCACAAGGAGTTGTCTTTCAAGAAATTAATTATGAATATTTAGAAAATGAATTATCATGTTCTAGAATAAATAATGAATTTATTTGGACATCTCCAACACCAGGAATGGCTAATATATTAGAATTAATTGGAGGAAAAGATAGAGAAATAACATACCAATATGAAGTAAAACAACAACAAGTAAAACAACAAGAACAAATTACAGAATATATTCCTGTTCAAGAATTTCAAGAACCAATTTTTTCTAATCCTTTAACAAAACAATTAGCAATGGTTCCTTCTTTAGACAAAATTGATAAAGAAATTGAAAATAACCCAATAAATGAAAACCTTAAATTAATCTTAATAATTATTATAGTAATTTTATCAGCATCACTAATTGGTATTTTTATCACTAGATTCATTAAAACTTGATATTTAAGTAATTTGTTATATAATTCATATATATGAGTGGCCATTCAAAATGGAGCAAAATAAAACATGCTAAAACTGCAACAGACGCAAAAAGAAGTGAAATATTTAGTAAAATGGCTAAATTAATATCTATTGCAGCTAAAAAAGGTGAAGATCCATCAATGAATGCTTCGCTTCGTTTAGCTATTGAAAAAGCTAAATCATTTAATATGCCTAAGGATAAAATAGAAAATGCTATTAAAAAAGATAAATCAGCTCAATTAGAAGAAGTTACTTATGAAGCATATGGTCCAAATGGTACTCCATTAATAATTGAAGCTATTACTGATAATAAAAATAGAACAGTTTCTGAAATAAAACATATATTATCTAGGTATAATGGAAAGCTAGCTGAAACTGGGAGCGTTAAATATTTGTTTTCAAAACAAGAAGGAGAATGGAAGCCGAATTATACAACAGAACCAGATGAAAATTTAAAAAATCAATTATTAAAATTATTTGAAGCTTTAGATGATCATGATGATATAAATGATATTTATTCTAATGTTAATTTATGATTATACTTGGTATTGATCCTGGAACAGCAATTATTGGTTTTGGTGTTTTAAATAAAAAAGGGAAAAACAATCTAGAAGAAATTAGTCATGGATGCATTAGAACATCCTCTAATTTTTCTACAGCTGAAAGATTAAAAACACTTGAAAAAGGATTAAAAGATTTAATTAAAAAATTTAAACCTGATATAATAGCAATAGAAGATATATTCTTTTTTAAAAATTTAAAAACAGCTATAAAGGTTAGCCAGGCCAGAGGAGTAATACTTTTAACAGCTGGAAAATCAAAATGCGAAATACAAGAATATACTCCTTTACAAGTAAAACAAGCAGTTGCTTGTTATGGTCGAGCAGATAAAAAACAAGTTCAGGAAATGGTTAAAAAAATATTAAAACTTAAAGAAATACCAAAACCTGATGATGCAGCAGATGCTCTAGCAATAGCTATTTGCTCTGCACATACAACAAAATGACATCGATAGTACAATATATGACAACACATGGAGTACCAGAATTATCATTGGTATTCTTTTTAGTGATTCCAATTGCAGCAACTGTAATTACTTTTGCAAGACAAATACTTGGAGTTAAAAGCTTTGGATTATACATACCTTTAATTACAACATTAGCTTTTTTATCTATAGGTATAAAATATGGAGTTTTTCTTTTTGTAATAACAGTAGTAATTGGTTCAATATTAAGATTCTTTTTAAGAAAAACTCATCTTCTTTATTTGCCTAGAACAGCTTTAACATTGATAACTATAACTATTTGTGTATATATTCTTTTTGCTTTTGCAATATATTTTGGAGAAACCAATTTTATTCAAATATCGGTTTTTCCAGTTCTTTTATTGATAATTTTATCAGAAAAATTTATTGCTACTCAAATAAGATTAGGTAATAAAAAAGCAACAATAATTACAATAGAAACTTTAATTCTTTCAATTGTTTCATATTATTTAATCACTTGGCCATTTTTACAAAATATTGTATTAGCTTATCCATTAATTACAATTGTTCTTTTAATTGTAATTAATGTTTGGTTTGGTAAATGGGAAGGATTAAGATTAACTGAATATTTTAGATTTGATAAGGTTATAAAAAGAACAAAGCTTCCTAAAAAATAATATGTCTAGATATTTTACAAAAACTCAGCAAGTCTTAGGAATAAATGAAAGAAATATTAAATATATAAAGCCCTCTAATAATAAGAGGGCTATTCGCGTAGCTGATAATAAGCTATTAACTAAAAGGATTTTAGTTGAAAAATCTATTCCAATAGCTAAAACATTTGCCATTGCAAGAAACAGAAATGAACTTATTAATTTTAATTGGGATGACTTACCAAAAAGTTTTGTTTTAAAACCAAACAGAGGAACTGCTGGAGATGGAGTAATGATTCTTTATGGAAAAATTAAAAAGAAAAAAGAATTTGATCCATTTGTTTGGGTAAAAGCAGATAAAACAAGAATGAATGTTTCTTTACTTCAAGAACATACCTTAAACATATTAGATGGACAATATTCAAAAGGACAATTACCTGATTCAGCTATATTTGAAGAAAGATTAAAGCTTTTAAGAATTTTTAAACCATATAGTTATAGAGGTGTTCCTGATATTAGAGTTATTGTATATAATTCTATACCAGTAATGGCTGAATTAAGATTACCAACAAAAGAATCTGATGGTCGTTCTAATCTTCATTTAGGTGGTATTGGTGTTGGTATTGATATGGCAACTGGAACAACCACAAGTGCTGTTCATCATGGAAAAATTATTAAATATTTACCAGACACAAAACTACCCTTATCTGGTATTAAAATACCTGAATGGAGGAATATACTAGAATTAGCAATTGAATGCCAACACGCAAGCAAAGTTGGCTTTCTAGGGGTAGATATTGGTATGGATAGAGAAAAAGGCCCAGTTGTTTTGGAATTAAATGCTAGACCAGGATTATCAATTCAATTGGCTAATTTATCTCCTTTAGGAGTACGCTTAGAAAAAGCAAGAGGATTAAAAGTAAAATCAGTAAAACAAGCAATTAGATTAGCTCAAGATCTTTTTGGTGGAGCAATAGAAGAAGAATTAGAAGAATTATCTGGAAGAAGAATTATTGGAATAAAAGAACCAATTGAAATAATTGATAATAAAGGAGAAAAACACAAAACAACAGCTAAAATAGACACTGGAGCATATAGAACAAGTATTTGTAGTTCATTGGCTAAAGAACTAGGATTAATAGAAACAGTTAAGTATAAAAAAGTAAGAAGCTCTTTAGGGAAAGAAGGAAGATCAATAATTGATTTATCTTTTATTCTAGACAAAAGAACTGTATCAACAGAAGCATTTATAGCTGATAGACAAGAATTAAAATTTGATATTATTGTTGGAAGAAAAGATTTAAAAAAATTCTTAGTTGATCCATCTAAAAATATTTTATTAAAAGAATGATTAAAGATTTAAAAACTTTAAAAGAATTTACTAAAGAAAATGTAAATTTTCCTGTTTTTGGCGCAGGTGTTTATCCATTTCACAGATTAGGCCCTGAGGATTTTTTACCTGATTACAGAATAATAGCATTACGAAGAAGCTTAGATGGAGAATTAATTAAAAAAGACATTAGAGTTGTTTCAATTGAAAAAAGCATTGGAACAAAACACATTAGAGAACCAAGAAACGCTACAACAGTTATTATACACGCAAAAACGAAAAAATATCTTGATAAATTTAAAAGAAAAGATATTTTAGTATATAAGGCATCTACTAAAATGGAAAAAACTTGTGAGGAGAATAATTGGAATTTAATAGCTTCTCCAACAAGATTTGGTAAAAATCTTTTTGAAAACAAAATTACATTTAAAAAACAATTACAAGATTTAGGAATTTCTGTTCCTCCTGGAAAAATGTGTGCAAAAGAAAAATTACATTATGGACATTTATTAAATGCTTATGGGTTGCCTTTTGTTATTCAACATCCAACAAAAGGCGGAGGAAAAGGAACTTTTTTTATTAATTCAAAAGAAGATTTTGATAAAGCATATTTAAAATTAGAAAAACCAACAAGGGAAACATTTGAAGGAGAAGTAGAAGAAAAACCAACAGACGAAGTAATTGTTGCTAAGTATATAAA
Source organism: Patescibacteria group bacterium (assembly GCA_018829905.1). Classification (GTDB taxonomy): domain Bacteria; phylum Patescibacteriota; class Minisyncoccia; order RBG-13-40-8-A; family RBG-13-40-8-A; genus JAHJST01. The sequence continues at coordinate 25,943 of JAHJST010000017.1, read as the reverse complement.
AGGACCATCCCCAAGCTTAACTGTCTGCATAACTAAACATGGAATTATTTCAACTGGATTGCAATATCAAGTTCTTGATATTCCTGAACTATATAATCCAGAAAAAGGCTCTGGACTATTTTGTGGCCATGATTGGACTAATTCTAATTTTTCAGAGAATATACAAAAACAAGCATATGAAATTACTGAAAAAGTAGGAAATTTATTTAAACAAAATGGATATAAAGGAATATTTGGTCTAGATTTTGTAATGGATGAAAAAGAAGAAAAACTTTATGTTGTTGAAGCAAATCCTAGAATGCTTGGTTCTTTTCCGGTTTTAACAATGTCTCAAATGATTAGTAATACACCACCTATTTTAGCTTTTCATATTTTTGAATATCTTAATATTGATTATAATATAGATATAAATGAGATAAATAGATTAATGAGACAAAAAGAAAAAGGGTCACAAATGATTATGCATAATTTATTAAATAGATGGTCTAGAATTCATAAAACAGTAAAACCAGGAATATATCAACTAGATAAAAATGGTAAACCAAAATACTTAAGACCAGGATACAAATTAGAACATTTAAAAAACAAAAACGAATTTGCTGTTGTTGAAGGAATATTAATAAAAAAATCCCATTTAAGTCCGAATAGACGAATATGTAGGATTATAAGCTTAAATGGTGTTTTAGAGAATTACAAAGAATTAACTCCTTGGGCTAAAACAGTTGCTCAAGAAATGTATAAAGAATTTAAAATAAAAAGAATAAGATTTATTAAATTAAAGAAATTATTTAATCCTCATTTTTTAGCTAAAGGTTAAATTAATTTAATAAATTTCTTTCTTCCTATTTGTAGAATTGCTCCTTTTTTAGGAGTAATTTCTTTTTTTCGATCATTAATTATTTGATCATCTATTTTAATTGCATTTTGATCAATTAATCTACTAGCTGCTGATCTAGAATCAATTAATTTTGTTTTTAAAATTAAATCAATTATATTTATTTTCTTATTAACTTTAATTTCTAGTATATCTGTTGGTTTTTTCTTTTCTCTAAATATTCTATTAAATTCTTTTTCAGCCTTTTCAGCTGTTTTTTTATCATGATGAATACTAACTATTTCTTTTGCTAATCTAGCTTTAGAATCTCTTGGTCCTAATTTTTCAATTTCTTTAATTTCTTTTAAGGATAAGTCAGTACATAATTCTAATCCAGGCAAGATTAAAGAATCAGGCCATGCCATTATTTGTCCAAACATATTATTTGGCTCTTCATCTAAATTAACAATATTGCCTTCTGTTTTTCCCATTTTTTTACCAGAAGAATCAACTAATAATTTGGTTGTTAAAACAAATTTTTCTTTATTTTTAAGCTTTTTCATTAAATCACGGCCCCTGAGCATATTAAACATTTGATCATTGCCTCCAATTTCTAAATCTACATCCATGGTAACGCTATCATATGCCTGTATTAAAGGGTATAAAAATTCAGGTAAAAAAATTAATTTATCTTCTTTTATTCTTTTTTTAAACATATCTCTGGCTATCATTTGCTGAACCGTAAAATGAGAAGCTAAATTAACTAATTCCATAAAACTTAATTTTTTATTCCACTTACTATTAAACATTACTTTAGCTGCATTCTTTCCTGAAAATTTTAATATTTTACTAGCTTGTTTTTTGTAATTTTTAAAGTTTTTATTAACCTGTTCTTTGGTTAATTTTTTACGAGCAGAGACCTTATCAGTAGGGTCACCAATCATTGCTGTAAAATCTCCTATTAAAAAAATTACTTCATGTCCTAACTTTTGAAATTGAGCTAATTTTCTTAAAGTAATAGCATGTCCAATGTGTAAGCTCAAAGCTGTTGGATCAAATCCACAATAAAGCCTTATTTTTTTCCCAGACATTAAAACTTTTTCCAGAGATTGTTTGTCTGGATATACATTTTCAACGCCTCTATTTAAAACTTCTTGTATTTTATTCATAATTTAAATTATATCACATCATTGTAAAAACTTACAATAAAGAATAATTGATTAAATCTTATTAATATTCTAATATATACATATATGCCAAAGCTTAAATCATTTCGTAGAAAAAGAAAAAAAGGATTATTTAAAAAAATCCTTGTTATTTGTATTTGGTTAATAATTGCTGGAATTATTCTAGGATCACTAATTTTTATATACTTTGCTAAAGATTTACCAGATCCAGAAAAAATAACAGAAAGAAGAATAATAGAATCAACTAAAATATATGATAGAACTGGAAAATTCATTCTATACGACGTACATGGAGAAGAAAAAAGAACAGTTATTGCTTTTGAAGAAATTCCTCAATATGTTAAAAATGCAACAATAATATCTGAAGATGATAATTTTTATCATCATTTTGGCATAGATATTAAAGGAATACTTAGATCAGTTATAGCAAATTTTACAAACAATAGAATTAGTCAAGGTGGATCAACAATAACTCAACAATTTATTAAAAACGCTATTCTTACATCAGAAAGAACCTATACTAGAAAAATTAAAGAAGCTATTTTAGCTATTCAAATGGAGATGAAATATTCTAAAGATGAAATATTGAATTTTTATCTAAATCAAGTTCCTTATGGTTCTAGTGCTTATGGTATAGAAGCAGCAGCACAAACATTTTTTAATAAAAATGCTAAGGATTTAACATTAGCTGAAGGAGTTACAATAACTGCTTTAACTAACGCAACTACATATTATTCTCCTTATGGTTCTAATTTAGATAAATTAAAAGAAAGACAAGAATATATTTTAGATAGAATGTATAAATTTGGATATATTACAGAACAAGAATTAAATGAAGCAAAGCAAGAAAAACTAGAATTTAGCCCAGTTAAGGGTAATATAAAAGCTCCGCATTTTATAATGTATATTAAAGAATACTTAGAAGAAAAATATGGAAAAGAATATATGGAAAAAGCTGGTTTAAATGTTTATACAACCTTAGATTTTGATTTACAACAAAAAGCAGAACAAATAGTAAAAGAACAAGTAGAAAAAAACATTAAATCATTTAATGCACATAATGCTTCATTAGTAGCAATAGATCCAAAAACAGGACAAATACTTGCTATGGTTGGATCTAAAGATTATTTTGGAGAATCTTCTCCTGATAATTGTACTCCAGGAAAAAACTGTTTATTTGAACCAAATGTAAATGTTTCAATAAGAAATAGGCAACCAGGGTCTTCTTTTAAGCCATTTGCTTATGCAGCTGCTTTTAAAAAAGGATTTACTCCAAATACATTAATTTATGATTTAAAAACCAATTTTGCTGTTGATGGAGCTGATGACTATATTCCTCAAAATTATGATGGAAAATTTAGAGGACCAGTTACATTAAAAAATGCCTTAGCGCAATCTTTAAATATTCCTTCAGTAAAAACCCTATATTTAGCTGGAATAGATGAAACTATTAGTCTTGCTCAAGATATGGGCATACAAACATTAAAAGATAGATCTAGGTTTGGCTTGTCTTTAGTTTTAGGTGGAGGAGAAGTAAAATTATTAGAACAAACAGCTGCTTTTGGGGTTTTTGCTAATGGAGGAGAAAAACATAAAACTAGCTTTATATTAAAAATAGAGGATAGTGAAAAAGAAATATTAGAAGAATTTAAAGATGAAAAAGAAAAAGTTTTAGATGAAGAAATAACTAGATTAATTACAGATATTTTATCTAGCGAAGAATTAAGAATGCCAATGTTTGGCCTTAATTCTAAATTATATATTAATGGAATTCCTTCAGCAGTTAAAACTGGTACCACACAAGAATATAGAGATGGATGGACAATTGGTTATACACCTTCTTTGGTAGTTGGTGTTTGGGCTGGTAATAATAATAATACTTCTATGAAAGAGGGTGCTGGTTTTTATGTGGCAGCGCCTATATGGAATGAATTTATTAAACAAGCTTATGAGATTAAAAAACAAGTACCAAAAGATGATTTAGAAAATTATTTTAATTTACAAAATAATGAAGAATTTGTAAAACCAAAAGAAATTATTACAGATAAACCAATATTAAATGGAAATTTTGTAAATGAAATAAAAATTAAAATTAATAAAGTTAATGAGAAAATAGCTACTAATTTAACGCCTATTCATTTAATAGAAGATAGGATTTATAGAGAGGCACATACAATTCTTTATTATATTAATAAAGACAATCCCCAAAAAACAGGGGATAGTAAAAATGATTCTCAATTTAATAATTGGGAAAACCCAGTTATTGACTGGGCTAATTCTCCTGAAAGATTTGAGATTTATAATCAAGAACCACCTATTGAGTATGATAATTAGATAACTTTTTGTAAAAATTTAAATAAAAAAACGGGGAGAACGCAATGTCTCCCCTTTTGGATTCTTATTTCTATCTACATTATTACGCCATAATACTTTTTCCACGTTATCTCTATCTTGTCTGACTCGGTTTTGTTTCCATTCCAGTCTTCAGCTTCAACAAGGAAAACATATTTACCGGGTTCTTCTGGAGATTTGGCAATAAGTCTGAAAAATTCTGTGGTTCTTTTATTTTCCGTCCAATGTACATTAATATATTCTTCATCTATTTGGTCTAAAAAAGTACTACCATTTTCTTGTTTAATACAATTAAACAATCTAACTACATGAATACCAGCGCCTTTTCCAACATCTCTAATAACAAAATCCATATTAACGTCCCAGCCAAGCCATACTTTCTTTGAATTAACTTCAAGGTCGCGGCTATGAAAATATGAACTCAGAAAAATTGGTGAAAGATCCTCCGGCACACCAGAAAAAGTAACATTAATAGGCTTTGACCTGAATATCTTTCCATGCTCTTCGGTATTACTGCTACGATACTTTTCAACTTCAGCATAATAATTGTAATTATTGGACAAGAGATGCCACTCTTCGCAAGTAAGCGTTTTTATACCATGTACTTCCTCAATCTTACCATCATTTCTAAAGAGAGTTATTCTCTTTACATTGATATCAGTACTTACATGAAACTGAGCTACCTCTCCGACATTGGTCCCTTCGATCACTCTAAATGAAAATGATTCTGGCCATTTCTGAACCTTTTCAGAAGCATTTTCACAAGCAAAAAAAGACACCACAAACAGTAAAGTAATAAAAAAAACTTGTCTCTTCATATCATCTCTCCTTTTTAAAAATTCAAAGGACAAAAACTAAACCACCTATTGATTTAATTCTATGTTAGAATAACTTATAAAAATAAAAAAGTCAAATACTTTTATATACAATACTTTTATATAAAATGTAAATTATAAACTTTTTTAACTCTTAATAATTAATTTATCAACAACCTTTTTATTAAAAAACTTATTTATCCTATCTTTTAATTGTTCTTGATTTAAATATATTTCATTAGCTATTAAAGAATCATCACATTTAATTCCTAGTTTTTTATCTTTATAAAAAAGCACCTCAACATCAAAGGCGCTTTTTTTAATAATCTCTTCTGATTTTTTAATAATCAAATCATCATCTAAATTATTAATACTATTTATTGCATTAGGAATAAATACTTTTATGTGTCTCATTATAATTTAATAGGCATAACAACATAAGTGAAACTAGAATCTCCTTCTGGTTTAATTATTCCTGGACTAACCTCGCTATTAAAACCTATTGATATTTTTTTAGAATTAATACTATTTAATCCATCTAATAAATATTTATAATTAAATATTGCTTCCATATCTCTTCCTTTAATATCTGCTTTAATTTTAGATAAATTTTCACCTAATTCAAGATCTTGGGAAAATACTTCAATTATTCCCTTTTTTGAATTAATTCTTAATCTTACATCATTTATTTTACTAGAAAAGAAACTACTTAATTTAATTGCTTTTACTAATTCTTCTTTTTCAATTAATATATTTGTTTCAAATTTATCAGTAATTAATTGTTTATAATTAGGATAATTACCTTTAATTAATTTAGAAATTAATTCAAAATTATTAGAAGTAAATAATATTTGATTATCTTGAATAATAACTTTAATATTTTCATCTTTTTCTTGATTTCCAATAATTCTAATTAATTCTTGCGCTGTTTTATATGGAATTATTATTGAGCTTAAATCAGATCCTTTTTGTTTATTAATTTTTAAACTTACTGTTTTTTCTCCTAGTCTAAAACTGTCTGTAGTAACAAATTTACTATTTTTCTCTAATGAAAAATTAAAAAATATTCCATTAATTTCTGGTCTAATGTCTGAAAAAGATACAAAATTAATAACTTGTTCTAAAATTTCTTTTAATTTATTTGAATTTATTTCTAATATTGGTTTATTTTTTAACTGTGGAATAATTGGAAAATCTTTTGAATTTAATCCATTAATACTTGATTGATAATTTTCGCATTTTAAATTAATTATATTATTTTTAACACTTATTTCTATTTTTTTATTAGGTAAGGTATTTACAAAATTAAATAAAGTTTTAGCTGGTATTGTTATACTTCCTGTTTTTTCAGATTTACATTGAATATCACTAGAAACAGCTAATTCTAAATCTGTTGCTGATAATTTTAATTTATTTTTACTCACATCTAATAAAATATTATTTAAAATTGGTAAAGTTAAATTTTTACCTATAATATTTTGTACAATATTTAGTCCTTTTTTAAAATTTTCTTGAAGACATATTATTTTCATAATTTTAATAAGTTAATATTTAAAAATTTATTATTACTATTAAGAGATTTAAATCTGTGGAAAACTATAGTTTTAAATCTATTTATTACAGTTTTTTATATTAATTATTTGTGGATAATATTTTAATAAGCTTTGAATAAAAATGTATAAATTTTCTAATGTATTTTTTATTAATACTTTATACTATTTAAATTAACAGACTTATCAACAATTTATTAATTATTATTATATATTCTTTCTTTAATTAAATTTAATTCTTGTTCTAAATTATCATCTTTTTCTAATTCTCTTTCTATTTTACCACAACCATAAATAGCTGTTGTGTGATCTCTTCCACCTAATTTACTACCAATAAATGGATAAGAGCTTTTTAATTCTTCTCTCATTAAATACATAACTATTTGTCTTGGTTTAACAACTTCTCTTTTTCTATTTTTATTTATTAATTCATTAATATGAATATCATAAAAATTAGCAACCTCATCAGCTATTTTTTTATAAGTTGTTCTTTTTTGTGGATTAGAAATAATATTCTTAAGAATTTTAACTAATTGAGGATGTGATGGGATAATATTATTTAATTTAATAAATACAATAACTCTATTAAGCGCTCCTTCTAATTCTCTAATATTTTTTTGAATATTAGATGCAATATATATAAGTATTTCATCATTTAATTCAATATTTAATTCTAGTGTTTTTTTCTTTAAAATAGCTATCCTTGTTTCAAAATCTGGTCTATTAATATCAGCTATCATACCTCCTTCAAATCTAGAACATAATCTTTCTTCTAAAGTTGGTATGGCTCTTGGTGGTCTATCGCTACTAATTATTATTTGTTTATTTTTTTGATAAAGATCATTAAAAATATGAAAAAATATTTCTTGTGTTTTTTCTTTTCCAGCTAAAAATTGTATATCATCAATAATTAAAACATCATATTTACTATATTTATTTTTAAATCTTTCAACAGTTCCTTCTTGAATAGAAGAAATTAATTCAGCAGCAAATCTTTCTGATGGAGTATATAATACACTTTTAGCGTTTTTTTGTTTGGCAATTTCATTTCCAACTGCTTGGACTAAGTGAGTTTTTCCAACACCAACACCACCGTATAAAAATAGAGGATTATATACTTTTCCAAGATCTTTTATTACTGATTGTGAAGCTGCAAAAGCTAATTCATTAAAAGAAGCAACAACAAATGAATTAAAATCATATTTAGGATTTAAATTTGTTTTTTCATTAATTTTATATTCTTGAAGATTTAATTGTTGCTTTAAATTTATTTTATTATCTCTTTTTTCTTTTTTCTTTTCTTCTTCTTTATAATTTATTACATAACCAATTTCTTTTATATTTCCAAGTATATTTCTAAATGCATTTAAAATTATTTTATTATATTTATTTTCTAACCATTCTTTTGTAAATCCATTTGGAACACCAATAATTATTTTCCCAGCTTTATTGGAAATAACATTTGTATTTTTAAACCAAGTAATAAAATTAGCCTTTGAAATTGAAAGCTCTACTTCTCCTAATACTGATTGCCATAAGTCTTGATTCTTCATATATTAATATTTTACCATAAAGAAATTACTTAAAAAATCAAATCAATAAGTGAATTTGTGAATAAGCTGTTAATGAATTGTGGAAATGTCTAATAGCATAAAACAAAACGTTTGACCTGTAAATTATTTAATGATAATCTTAGTATTATATGAAACAGGGATTAACTTATAAACCTAAAAAAAAGAAAAGAAAAAGAAAACACGGCTTCCTTAAAAGAATGAGAACAAAAACAGGAAGGCGTGTTTTGAGTAGAAGAAGAAATAAAAAAAGAAAACAGTTAACAGTTTAATGTTAAGAAAACAAAATCGTTTAAAAAAGAAAACAGACTTTGATAGTGTTTATAAAAAAGGATACACAATAGCTGGAAAGCTTGTTTTTTTAAAGGTATTAAAAAACAAAACACAAAATAGTCGTTTTGGTTTTATTGTTAGTAAAAAAGTATCAAAAAAAGCTGTTATTAGAAATAAAATAAAAAGAAGATTAAGATCTATTGTAAAAAACATAGATATTAAAAATGGAATAGATGTTATAATCACAACTAATCCAGAAATTGTAGAAAAAACATATCAAGAAATTAAATTAGAAATGGAAAATTTATTTAAAAAATTATGTTAAAATTATATAAAAAATTTATATCTGTAATATTTCAATATTTTAATCCAAATTATGGTTGTAAATTTTATCCAACCTGTTCAGAATATTGTTCTCAATCTATTAAAAAATACGGATTAATAAAAGGTTTTTTAAAATCAATAAAAAGAATAATTAAATGTAATCCTTTTAATAAAGGAGGATATGATCCATGTTAACATTAGTTTTTAATGAAGTCTTATATAGGCCAATATTTAATGCTTTAATTTTTTTATATAATATAATTCCAGGACATGATTTTGGTATAGCTATTATTCTTTTAACTATAATAATTAGGATTGTTCTTTCTCCTTTAACATATAAATCAATTAAATCTCGTTATGCACTTTCTTTTTTACAACCAAAAATAAAAGAAATTCAGAAAAAATTTGAAAAAAAAGAAGAACAAAGCAAGGAATTAATGAAATTATATAAAGAGAATAAAGTTAATCCAGCTTCTGGTTGTTTACCCCTTTTAATTCAAATTCCTATTTTACTTGGTCTTTATAGGGCATTAATAAATATATTAAAAACTGGCTCTTTATCTGTTTTATATCCTTTTATTCATGATCCAGGCACAATAAATTCAATGTTTTTAGGAATATTAGATTTATCAAAAACAAGCCCTGTTTTAGCTATATTAGCTGGTGCATCTCAGTTCTTTTATTCAAAAATAACAATGAAGCAACAGCAAATGCCACAAATGAGTGAAAAGTCAGGTAATATGCAAAAAATGATGGGAAAACAAATGATGTATATGATGCCAATAATAACAGTATTTATTGCTTGGAGTTTTCCAGCTGGATTAGCGCTTTATTGGTTTATTAGCACAGTATTGGGACTAGCTCAAGAATTATATTTTTCAAAAAAAATAAATGGAAAAAATAAAGCAAACAATTAAAGAATTATTTAAAAGAATAGGAATTAATGATATTAAGATAGATATTAAAAAAGATAACTCTACAAAAGATAGAGAATTATTAATGATCAATGTATTAACAGAACAAGCAGATTTTCTTTTAAAAGATGAAGCATTAGAATTAAATGCTCTTCAACACATATTAAGATTATTAGTTTTAAGAACAACTCCAGATCATAATTTTATAATTCTAGATATTAATAATTACAAAGAAAAAAGACAAAAATTATTAGAAAAATTAGCTGAAAAAATAATTAAAGATATTAGAAAAACAAAAAAATCAATTGTTTTAGATCCAATGCCTGCTTATGAAAGGAGAATTATACATCTTAAATTAGCAGAACAACCAGACATAGTAAGTGAAAGCACAGGACAGGAGCCAGAGAGAAAAATAGTAGTTAGGCCATATCCATGACATTAGCTCGCAAAATAGCATACAACACCATAATTTCAACAGGGGCGCGCATAATTGCTGTGTCCTTGTCTTTAGTTAGTATTGGTTTTATTGCTCGTTATTTAGGACAAGAAGGATTTGGTAATTATAGTTTAGTATTAGCTATTTTATTTACATTTGATATTTTAGCTGATTTTGGTCTTTATTCTTTAATGGTTAGAGAAATATCTAAACCAAAGGCTGATGAAAAGAAAATAGCTAGTAATATTTTTACAATAAGAATAATAGCTATTTTGTTTTTTCTTGGATTAGCAATTTTATTTGTTTTTATACTTCCTTATACTAGCCAGATAAGATTAGGAGTTGTTATTGGTTCAATTGGATTTATATTTTTATCTAGTTCACAGGTATTAATGGGTGTATTTCAAAAATATTTAAGAACAGATAAACCAGGATTAGCAGATGTTATTGGAAGAATTGTTCAAGTGGGATTAGTTATTCTTTTTATCTCCTTAGACTTGGGTTTTTTTGCAATAATAATTGCTTTATGCTTAGGTTGTATTACTAATTTTTTCTTTAATTGGTTTTTTGCTCAAAAGCATATTAAATTATCTTTATCTTTTGATTTTAAACTTTGGAAGAAAATAATAAATGCAGCTATTCCTATAGCTGCTTCTATTGTTTTAACCTTGGTTTATTTTAAATTAGATACAATATTTCTTTCTTTAAAAGCTATTAATTCATCTTCTTTAAATCCATCTATTGATGTTGGGATTTATAATATATCATATAAAATTTTAGAAGGATTAATATTTTTTCCAGCTATGTTTACTGGGTTAATAATGCCTTTATTATCTAAATTTGCTTTTACAAATAAAGGAGAGTTTATAAAAATATTTCAAAAAACATTAGATTTTTTAATTGTTTTAATAATCCCTTTAATGATTGGATTATTATTATTATCCACTCCAATAGTTCTTTTAATAGGAGGAAAAGACTTTATAGCTTCTGCTATTGTTTTGCAGATTTTAAGCATTGCTATTGGTTTAATATTTTTAGGCAATCTTTTTGGTAGAGCTATTATTGCTTTAGATAAACAAAAAAAAGCAGCCTGGATATATTTCTCTGGTATGTTTTTTAATGTAATAACTAATTTAATTTTTATCCCAAGATTTTCTTATTTAGGTGCTGCTATTACAACTGTTTTTACAGAATTATTAGTAACTATTTTAATGATAGTTTTGATTTATAAAACAATAAATTATTTTCCTTCATTTAAAATTATATTTAAAGCTCTTTTTGCTGGAATAATCATGGGTTTATTTATATTCTTTTTTCAATCATGGAATGTATTTTTATTGATTGTTTTAGGATTTTTAATATATATGATTATACTTTATTTAATAAAAGGAATATCAAAAAAAGAAATACAAGTGTTATTTAAAAAAACCAGCTAAATGCTGGTTTTTTTAAATTACAGCTTAATCGAATACAGCAATCCATTATTCTTGTTTATAAAAAACAAATAATCTTCATTAGGAGATAAGAATAAATCTTTTGCATTGTATAATTCTGGTAATTCTTCTAGTAACTTTTCTTTTTTTCCAGTTTCAATATTGATTTTCCAAAAATCATCATTGCCTATAAAAGACCCTTTATAGAAATCATCAGGCAAGATTCTTGCTTGATCTATATTCATTGGAATAGCACAATAAATTATTCTGATATCTTGCGACCAAGCACATTTTTCAACCAAAGTATTTATTCCAAGAGATTCTTGATTAGAACCATTTCTATTAACTACATTAAGAGAAATGGTTTTTCCTTTTGTGTCTGTTCTAGAATAAAGTATTTTACTCCCATCTAATGACCATTTTGCACTAAATCCATAAACATCAGAAATTATTTTACTAAATGCTTTAGAAAGAATATTTAATGAATAAAGAGAACTAGGAACTAATCCAGATGGTTTTTCTCTTAAAAATATTTCAGATCCATTTGGCCAGTTAATTGCAAAATCTTTTATTCTAGTTCTAAGAATCACAGAAAACTTAGATCCATCAGGATCAGAAGTACTTATTGTATTATCTCCAGTACTTTTATTCTCATATTGATATGCTATTTTTTTGCCATCAGGAGACCAGGAAATATAGTTTATATATTGATTTAAAGAAGATGCTTGTTCATTTTCATGATTATACAAATATTTACTTACTGTACCTGCTGTATCTTGAAACACTGTAATAGATTCATTTTTATTTGGTGACCAAAAAACCATTATTAGATTATCTAAAACATTATCAGAAATTTGTTCTAATTCTGTTCCATCAAAATTAGATTTCCAGATATTTCCATCTGGAGAATAGTATGTGACTTTGTCATTATTTGTAGTAGGCGAGAGAACATCTTTTTCTGAAATTGCTCTTATTTTCATTTCTGATTCAAAAACAAAGTCTTCATCAGGAACAAAATCACTTTCTTCTCCTTCTGGAAAATCACCTGGTCTAATTGTTGTTGAATCAGGTGTTTTTATGAAAAGACTGTAGATTAATAAGCCTATTAGTGCAATTACTAGGATTATTATTATAACTATTAATATTTTTTTTATTTTTGTATTCATATTTTTTATTAATTACAACCTAGCGGGTTTAGTTCTAATTTGCATTTATTAGGAAAAGAACATTTACACAAAGATTCAGCTTCTGGTATAAGTATATCTGTTCTACACCATTTTAATTTCCATCTATCCTTACAACCAGGAAGTAAGCCTCCCCATGTCTTACAAGAATAACATTCTTTTCCACTATAATCATTTTCTTCATTTGGTGTGTTATTTGTTTGCCCTATTTTCTGTAATTCAATTTCAAAACTTGTTAAATCAGGATTAATAGTATTTAAAATCAAAACAGCAGATAGAAGTATTAATACACCTAAAAGAGCTGACATAATTCTTTCTTTTGCTTCTCCTGCTTTTGTTGGATTGCCAGCGGATGTGGTATATTGAAATGCTCCAATTACCATTGATAACAAAGCAACAAAGCCAACAATTCCTAATGCAAATAAATAAATATATTTTATTAATCCAGGAATACTAGATTGTTCTCCTAGTTTCTCTCCTCCAACTGTTGGATATTCTTTAATCAATAATTCTATGGCATGGCTAGTTTGTGAAAAACCAATTAAAAGAAATATACATAATATTAGTATTGGTATTGTTTTTTTCATTAATAAATTAGAAAATTAATTGTTTTAAATTCTTCTTGATTTGATCCATTTTTATTAGATATTTTTAACGATAAATTGCTCTCTAAAACATTATTATTTTCTTTGTCTGAAATGCTTAAATTTAAAACACTTGCATTATAATCCGAAGAAACTATTGGATTTTGTCCAAGAACATTCCATTCAAATTCTAAATCAGTTAATTTATTTATACTAAAGAAATATGGTTTAGCAATAAAAGAAAATTCTCTACCAGGTAAAATAATAGAAGAAGATATAAATAGTTCAGTATCAACTATTGGAATTATAATTTCTTTTTCTTCAAAAATACTTCTATCGTCATTAAAAATTTGAACTTTTATTGTATGAATACCTCCTGGTAATTGATTAGCATAAAAGTAAAAACTATCTTTTCCATATCCAGATTTTGTTTTTTGAAATATATTTTCATAAAACCAGCTAAATTTTAAATCATTTTTTGTTCCATTAGAAATATTTAATAATGCATCTATAATAATTTTGCTTCCAGAAGACGCAAGCTTTCTTCCTTCATATTCATGTGGTGTATAAGTATCAGCTGACCAAATTAATTCAATGCTATTAATTTTAGTATTTGTAGTATTAGTAGATAGAAAATCAAATTCAGCCCATGATATTAATGGAATAAGTAAAAATATTAAGATAATAATATATTTTTTCATTTTTTTCTTTTTTCTCTAATAATTTTTGATAATTTTTTTCTTCCTGGCTTAGATTGTTTAAGCCAGACATAAATTACAAATGCGCTCCACATAGGAATCATGCCAAATGGTGATATCTCTGCTAAAAATACTAATACAATTTTAAACCCTGGATTTTTTAATGGTGTCATTGATTCATCTTTGGATTTCAACCACATATAAATAGCCAATGTCATTGGTATGTCTATAAATCTAACTAATATAGAGCCAAAAACAGTCAAATCAAGCAAATCAAGCAAATCAAGTATAATTGCTGCTCCCAATACAAGAAGCATTTCAGCTGAACCAATTGCAAATTCTGGACTAAGAATTGATGCTCCTTTGAATTTTGTTTTGGGTTTTGAGCGAGATTGAGTCAGTGTTGATTTATAATCACGTTCTTGTTCTGTTTCTTCCATATTATTCTTGTTTTAATTCTTTTTTAGCTTTTTCTATTTGAATAATCTGTTCTGGGCTAGAAGTAACAATTTGATCTTCTGTATATGATGCAACAACCTTAATTGCTGCATGTTTTAAACCAGCAAAAAATATACCTTCACCAACATCTGCTTGTAATAATAAATATTTTTCTTCATCAGTTAAATTAAATGTTTTTTGAACTACGTCAATTGTAGCTGTTGATTGTTTAAATAAAAGTTGAATAGAAGAATTTGTAATAATTGGTTTTCCATAAGGAGAATCCATAAAATCAGGAATGTCTTGAGTAATTGTTGTTAATCCTAACCAATATTTTCTACATCTTTTAGCAATTCCATGTAAAAATTCTGCACCAGCTTTGTGTCTCATTAATACCCATGCCTCATCAACAACCATTATTCTTTTTTTTAATTGAGAACGAATTAAATTCCAAATATATTGAAGAATTAAATACATAGCAACTGGTCTTAATTCTTCATCCATATCTCTTATGCTAAAAACAACTAAACTTTTATTAACATCAATATTTGTTGGTTTATTGAGAAATCCAGAAAAGCTTCCTTGTGTATATCTTTGTAATCTTTTGGCAATAGAATCTCCTCCATCCATGTTTTCTAAAATAATTCCTAAGTCTTCTAATAATGGGGGAGTAACATTTTTTAAATCAGATTGAGGAGTAATGTCTTTTACAGCATAAACCTCATTTAATGCTTTGTCTAAAACAGAATTTTCTTCTGGTGTTAATTCTCCTAAAGCAACCCTTAACAATCCAACCAAATCCATTATCTTAGACCTTAGAACATCTTCTGTTGTTTCATCTGGTCCAGGAGGAGAAATATCAAATGGATTAATATGATATTTAGAAGCTAAAGATATTTTAAAATATGCTCCATCAGTTACCTCTGCTAAATATTGAAATTCATTTTCTGGATCAATAACAATTACATCTGTTCCAAACATTAAAGATCTAAGAATTTCAATTTTAACAGCATAAGAATTATGAACAAACATTCCTCCATTGCCAGCTAAGAAAATTTCATTATTTACAGTTAAATCATAAACATATTTTTCTTTTTTATTTTTCAGTTTCTTAATCTCAACTATTGGATCCCAAAAAAGATCAGAATTTGCTAGAAGTTTGAGTTGATTTAATTTATTTTCTATTTCTGGAATTTTATTTAATGTTTTTTGATAGTTTTGCCAGATAAACGCGCATGTTTTTTGGATTGTTTCATATTGAGTATTGCTTTTTGGTTCAGCAACCAATGCTGTTTGCAAAGAGCAATTGTAATGTTTTACAGGAATAGACATTTCTTTAAATCCTTGATAAATAGTAGCTTTTATTTCTTGTAAAGAATAGGAATTTCCATTAATAATTTTTTCAGCTTTAAAAACATTAATTGAGCCTGGGTTCACTTTTTTGTTTTTCATTAGTCTCCAACTATGCCCAAGTTCTTGCCATAGCATTCTATTTAATTCTTTATTATTTTTTCCAACATCTATTATTGAGGTTAACGAAGGAATCTTACTAAGAATCTCAAAAGTAGAACTTAAGTTTTTAAAATATTCAATTCTTTGTTCAATTTCTTTTATTGTCTTATTAAGATATTGTGGAGATGGATTAAATGCGCCTTTTTTAATTGGAGAAATAGCAGTTATTCCATGTAATTGAGAACCAAATATTTGATAAATTTCTTTAAATATATTTTTAATTTCAGGAATAATATCAACATTAGTATTATATTTTTTATCAATAATTTGAGATAATGTTTTTATTTTTCTTTGAGATGTAAAATTAATATATTTGTGAAATTTTCGGATATTTTCTTGTCCAGAGATTCTGATTTTATAATAAGTTTTCTTTCTTTTCCAATTACAATTAGTTGGTTGTTTTTTTGTTTTTGAGATTCTAGAAACAATACCAAAAAAGTATAATAAATAACTTATTTCAGAAATTAACTGTTTAGACTTAGATGTTACTGTGATTTCTGTATTTTTTTCTATGCCACCATCTCCTTCAAAATATGCTTTTAGAAAATTTGAAATAATTTCAGTATTTGTTTGAAATAAAAAGCTAGGAACTTTTTTATTTGATGAATATTTGCCTTGATCAAGTGTTTTGTTTATTTCTATAAAGGTTCTACACGCAGTTATAATTCCTTTGTTTCCAAAAAAGCAAGGAATTTTAATTTTATTAAAACAATTTTTAACATCATTTAATAAATCAGAATCATTATTAGTAATATATATTGCATTATCAGTAATTGTTCCTTTGCTGGTAATATATCCTAAAATTCTTACTAATTCAGGTGTGATTTTCCATAAAACAGGTAAAGATATTTTGCTATTTTTTGCAGTAATCTTAATTTCATTTTTATAATCCTTATAATCTATATTTAATGTTTTTAAAATTTTATTGAAATATATAATAGGTATTTTCCTTTGTTTTTTGTATTCACATAAATATTTATCAAGTCTTGAATCTATTTTTGTTTTTTTAAGATATTTGTAATTTTCTTTAATTATATTACAAGCATTTTTAATATATATGCGCTTATTATCTTTTAAAAGAGAATAAAGGTCTAAAAACTCTTTAGGATTAGAAGAATTAGTTATTTTTCTTGGTAAAGGAATATAGTTTTCTTTTTCTATTTCATTGCTTTTAGTAACTTCTACTTTTCCATTTTTAAGAATTAACATGTTGTGGTCTTCTGTTGTTGTTATTTCTCTACCGCTACGAGTTTTAAATTTATATAGTTGTTCTGGAGCTTGTTTTCTAGCAGCAACAGTAACTTTTGACCATTCTCCTTTAAGTTTTTGATCAAAGCTAAACACTTCAATGTTTGGATTGATTACTCCTTCTAAATCTTTGTCAATTTTTTCTAATCCTTTTTCTTTAATTAGGTTTTCAACTAAAGAACCGATTTTGACTAATTCAACCTTTCCATTTTTTCTAATTAAAACAGGACTATCTCCTTTTATGCTTTTTCCTGAACCTGATTTTCCGAAAATTACCATATTCCCATTTTCTAAAGAAAATCTATCAAAGATAATTAAACTATTATTGTGTCTATTTATTCCATATAATATTCCCTTATCAGATGATAAATTTGAAGAAACAAATGGGAAAATAGTAGACAAAGGAGCTGTATTCATTGAATTAGTTATTAGTAATCTATCATCTCCTAATGGAAGCGTAGAATTAATACCATTTTCTTGTTGGAATAAAGCTGGCCTAATATATACCATTTTTGCTTCAAATAAAGATAATATTTGTTCTTCTGTTTCGTTTAATTTATCTAAAGAATCTTCAAAAATTGTAATATAAAGTGCATATTTAAAAAACTTTTCAGTTCCTTGAATTAATTTATCCCTTAAATCTTCAATGTCATTACTAGCTGTTTCTAATATTGGATCACGTATTTTTCCTTGTTCTGATTCTGTTCCTATTTGTGATTCTATTTGTGTTAATTTTTTTCTTAATCTTTTTAAAATAATTCCAGTTTCAGCAGGATGAATAAACATTGAAATATTAAATACATTATCTAAATTAACTATTGGAGAAAGCCAATTAACAGTTAAAAATCTAGGATAGGTTATTACAAAAAAGGTTCTAGCAAATTTTTTACCTATTTGTACATAATTAGATGTAATTTGAAGAGCTGCTGGTGCTATTGCATCAACTAAAGATGGTTCAGCACTAGGAATCTCGCCAGTTATAGGCGCTTCTGTTTGTTTTTTTCCAAATATATTCATTATGATTCAATGTTATAAAACTCATAAAAGAGTTCTGTTAATTGTTCATCGTTTAATTGAACTGTTTTAACTCCTAATCCTTGTAAGCCTTGAATAATATGATTAACTCTTTGATCAAGTTGTGCCCTATATTGATTAAATTTTTCTTCTTCAAATTTTACTGATTTAGATTTTTGAGCCATTATTATATTTTTAATGTTATCAACAAATCCTTTTTCTCTAGATTCTACAATTCTGAATGGAATTATGATATAAAAAGATTTATTCATAATATTTGCAAAATCTACAAAGCTTTCAATAAAATTAATATATTCTCCTGTTTGAACTCTTAATAATTCATTTGTTTGTTTTTTTTCTAGTTCGCGTATTTGATTAAGATAAGGATCTATTTCAAATTTACGAGAAGCAACAATTATTTGAATAGAGAAGTCTAAAGAATTTAAAAACTCTTGAAATCTAGCTACTATTGCTTCTTGTTCGTCTTGGCTTAATAAACTAAAGTTTACACTAGAGCAAACGCACACAGCTTTCATGCTATTATCTTTCATTATTGCTGTGTCTTGTCTTATCTCTTTTATTTCTACAAATTTTTGTACTTCAGATGCACTTTTAGGTAGTTTCATATTATTTTTTCAATATCAATTCTCCAATTTATTTCTTGTAATCTTTTTTTAGAGACTCTCTTTTTTTCTGGAGCTTCTTTTTTAATTAGTTTTGGAATCTTTTTTTCTTCAGTTGGATCTATTGTTTCAGGTTTTTTCCAGATATAGTAATCTGGTTTTTTTAAAAATCCAAAAAAGTTTTTAATTAATTCAATAAATGGACGATTGTGTATTTTTACAAAACCAAGAGCAAATGTTATTGCTGCAATTGGAATCATTAGGATTATAAAGACAAAGAGATTAAATAGTTTAAACAGAATTAAACCAATAACAGCTGCTACAAGAATATATGAGAATTGTTTTACTGTTAAGGGTCCAATTACTTTATCTTCTGTGTCTAAAAATTGTGGTACTTGAAATTGCATAATTATGTTTTTTTAAGATCTATAATGTTGGGATTATCCGATAGATTTTGTTGTTCTTTTAATTGATTAATTTGTTTTTCGATCGCCGGAAAATATTCTTTTATTGGAATAAAAATATTTTTAGCAATATCAATGGTTATTAATTTTGCGGTTTTTGACTCAAAATTTAGTTGCGCTTTTAATGAATTAACAAAATCTTCTAAAGAAATTTCTTTAACGAAAATTTTTCCAACAAGAATAGGAAGTTTATCGCTTTGTTTTGCGTTTAATTTATATTTATTATCAATTACAGATATTAATTCGGTTGTTTTATCTGAAAGCATGGCCTCTTTTATTTTTGGAGGTAATTGACTAACTTTTTTTCTAAATTCATTAATATAATCTGGCATAGTTTAATTTAGGGAATAAGACTTCTAAGATAAGGATTTCTATTAACCACCTTTTGATTAGCAGCAGTAGTTGGAGCGGTTGAGACACTAAGATAGCTCACCATTTCTTTAACTGCTGCATCGTCTTTTATTTTTTCAACAACAGTGGCAAGTTGATTGCTTTGGATGTTTTCTGCTACGATACGTATATTGGCAATTGAACTGGTTGAAGAATCAATTCTTTTAATTCCATCAGCGCCAGCGGTTTTAGCCCATCTTTCTAATTGTGGAGTAGACATTCTATCTATGTTGCCAGTTTGAGAAGCATAAGAATGATGTATTTTTTCTTGATCCGAAACACTCATAGCAGCTAAAGTTGCGTTTCCAGTAGTAGTTAGAACTTTAAGTGCATCTTTCAAACTTTCCGTATGTTGAGGAGAGGAATTTCTTAATGATTCCATTTGAATGGCCGATGCAAATCTTCCTATGGCAGCAACAACGCGTTCGTCTTCAAGAGCAATGGCTGGAATTTTATTGAGGTTTCCTTCTTGGACCATTTTTTGAACTGTATTGCCTAGTTCTGTATCGTTTCCTATGGTATCAGGTCTTAAATCTTTTAGTTTCTGATAAGATTCAAAATCATTGAAACTCTTAAATGTTTTCATCGCTTCTTCAGCTTCAATTGGTGTTGCGCCAAATAATAATCCTCGTCTGGCTACATTGCGAGTAGCTATCAATTTTTTAGTTTTTTGTCCTGGGGTTGTGGCCTTTACCATCATTTCTTTCTTTGCGTCTTCATCCGACATTAAGGAAACATGTTTTTCATACGCTATGTTCTTTGGATCTTTTTCAGGTCTTGTTTTCGCTTCGATGGATTTAGCTCGCATTCTTCTGCCAATCTTTGTGTCGCCAAATAATTTTCCAGCACCGGCTAGTGTCGTGCTGCTAACTACTCTTCCAGTCGCTTTTATTGGTTTCATTGCTGTTCTTCCTGCCCATTTTAAAGTTCCATCTTTGGCTTTTTTCGCTATATTCATTGCTGTGTTTGCTCCATATATTCCTAATTTTTGAGATACTATTATTCCACCAATAAGAAGAGCAATTATAAATCCATAGCTTATTAATTGTTCTGCTGGATTAATAACAAATGTGCTTCCATATGGATCGAATCCAACAGACTTTTTAGCAACTTCATCAACTATGCTTGTTGCTATTTGTTTGTTATTACCATTGGTTGCAACTATAAATGCTAGCCAAATAAAAAATGTATAAATTGGTGCAAAAAAACACCATTTTAGAAATGTTTTCCACCAATCCTGCCAGTTTTTTCTTAGTGCTGGCATTATGTAGCAAATAAATGCTAATGGGACAATCATTAATAAAAACCAAATAACAACTATTCTTATTAATAACATTATGCCTCCAGCAAAAAATGTAAATGCAGCTATCAACATTACCAATGATCCAACAGTTAGAGAAACAATTGAATTAAGAAAATTACCTTCTCTATCAGAAACTAAAATTTCTTTATTCTTTTCGCATGTTTTTTTTAAATTTGCATATTTAATTTGGCAGTTGAGATTTATTGCTGCTCCGATGAGGCCGGCTGCTGCCCATCTAGCACATTCTTTGATCTTTTTATTTACATACTCTTCACAATTAACAGACATTTTTGTCTCTCCCAAACTCATTGCATCGCCAAATGTTCCAGAAATTCCTCCTTCTCCTGTTTTTGTTCTTATTTCATTTATAAATAATTTAGATGCAATATTACTAAAATCAACTATTGTGGCAGCAATTACAAAACTAAAATTTATTAAAAGTGCTATTAAAATTATTTTTGGCAAAAGCTGTTTTACTCCATATTGTTCATTTCTTAAAATTGTAGCAAATGCAACAACAACTAAGAATAAAATAAACATCATGTTTGCAATATCTCGTGTTGTTCCCCATGCTTTTTTTACAACATTCATATTGCTGTCAAATCCAATGTCTAGCATTCCATCCATAAAACCAGCTCCTGCTTTTACAAAAAAATTAAGAACTGCATGAATAGCATCAGATACCATATATACTATTTCTTTTCCCATAGAATCAAAAAGATTTGCTGCTGAAACAATGTTTGGTAAAATCAAACAAAAAACAATAATTCCTAGAATTATAAACGTACTTTTATTTATTTTTACCTTTCTTTTCATAAATTAGTCTTTTTTAACACATAATTCAGCACCTCCTTGTGGATATCTTACAACAATCCATAACCCACCTTTGTCAGTCCTACCTTGTTTTGTTGGTGGAGAATAACTTTTTAATTTATCAGCACAATCTTTAAATGATTTTGTTCCATTTCCGTCTACATCTAAATCAAATTTACAAACAATTTTATCTGCAGGAGGATTTTTATATGTTCCATTTGTATTTTTACAGAATCCTAAAAATTCTCCAATAAATGCTTGGTCATCTTCAAATTTTTCACTAAAAACACCATCTCCATTAGTATCTGATTCATAAATATTTCCATTTGGATAAACCCTTCTTGCGTCACAATATGGTTCAGTAATATATATTTCAGCGCCTCTAAATGGCTCTCTATTAGATCTTAAAATAACATGATCAGCATAAGCTTGAGAATACCATATAACATCAATAAATCCTTGTGCCTTATTTATAACACTCATATTTGTTAAAGCAGCATATCCTTTTTCGTTTTCATTAGGAGTTGTTGGTTCGTCATTGTCATAGCAAACAGTTGGTGGCATTGGTGGAGTTGGTGGTGCTAATGAAAATATATCTCCTTTCAACCCTCTGCATTTTTCATATAGAGATTTAGTATTGGGATTATTGAATCCAAAACCAGAAGATTCGCCATAGCCCACCAAACCACCACAGCATTTTGTTTGCTTGATTGCTAAATATTCTAAATATTGACTACCAGGGCTATATGCTGTAAAATCTAGTTTTGTTTGATTACAATCTATTTCAGTTGGTTTGTTGTCTGTTATATTCTTTAATTCGTCTTTAGTTACATTACAATAATTTGTACAAGTTTTCCCAGTTCCAAATACGAAATCTGGAAAGATTCTACAAACCAAGCTAACTTCAACTGCAGCATTACTTGGAACTTTGCTTTTTGAATCACTTTTTGCTTGTATAAATCTGCCCCACCATAAATCATCTTTTACTTGAGCCGGATATTTAACAAATGCTCTATTAACATAATCAGCAACTTGCAAACAATAATCAGCTGGCATAAAATATTCTTTTAAGCAAACATGACAAGAATTTTTTAATATAGATCGATTGCATCGATCATAAAAATCTTGAGAGCTTCTAATAGAAGAACTTATGTCTTCATAATTATTACAATAATTTTCAATGCATTGATTTTTTTCTGCTATATTTGTTTTAAATTCACATATTTTTTGAGCATTTGAAACACAATTAGTACATCTCTTTTTTGTTCTATCTATTAATTTTGCTCCAGATAAACAAGCTTGCCCTCGAGCAATAGTTGAACATATTCTATCGCTTACTGCTTTTGAGATTGCTTCACTATCAGAAAACTCTTGTTCACGGTATTCATTTATTTTTGATAGGCAACCAGTTGTGCATTCTGAATTAATATTATTTAAATCTAATTCATATGGTAAATTTGTTAAAATCTCACTACATCTTTTGTTGCTTATGCTAGCACATTTAGAAGGGTATTTATCAAAAGATATTTGGTCCCAAGTTAATCCATAAAGAGCAACACCATTTGCTACTGCCATTGAATTGTCTAAAACAATAAAATCTGGCTTTAAATCAACTCCTTCTCTAGCAACGTAAAGATGTTGAGCTTCTTGATCAATTATTTCTCCTGCTAATTCAGAAAATACATCTCCGACTAATTGATTCCTTGGTTCAGACTCCCAACTAGTAGTTGAAATTCTTTTTATTGTATCAAGTATATTATTTAATATACTTGTTTTTGTTTTATTATACTCTTCTTCAGTCATTGCTAATTGATATGCATCATAATATCCATATTCTAATTGATTTTGTGTTATTACTGTTGCTTTATAAAATGGTTTTGTTGATAATCCAGTTCCATGAACTAGTTTTGTTAATAAGCCAGAAAATACAATATTAATCATTTCAGTTATTTCATCTGCTGTGATTAGCCAATCCATATCACTGCCTATTATTTTATCAATACCTGTCTTAATATCAGAACCAATTTTTAATGTTTCTTTTTCAATACATACTCCTATAGAACTTCTTTCACATGCAGACACACAGGCAAATAGGTCTGGATTTGGCAAACCGAAAACAAGAGCTGGATAATGAATAGCACAAGTTGCCTGACATTCTTCTTGATCAGTTTTAGAGCATATTGTTTCATTTTTAAATCCTCCACCAGCTTGAATTTCTTTGTCTTTTGCTTCTTTTTCTTCATCTTGTATTTGAGCTTGTCTTGCGACTGCTAATAAATATGAGCCATAAATATTATTTTGTGGTTGAGATAATGCAGTCCAAGAATCCCAACCATAAACAGCAATAGATGGATTTTCAATAAATTTTTCTACATTATCAATAATAGTATCTAAAGTACAAGCAGCATATTGAGTGTATGGAACCTTATGAAATTGATTTAATCCCAAAATAGCGTTAAGGCCGACCTTAAATGAAGGACAAAGCGCAGTTAAATTTTGCTCTTGAATAAATCTTCCAGTAGCAACATCAAATGCTTCATCTAACTCATCTTTCCAACTTGTCATTGCAAATGGCTTGTTTTCATCAGAAAAACCACCTTGAGCCCATCTAGCTATTTCTTGTTGTATTCTAACCATTAATTGTCTTGCCATTGTTTTCGGAATTTGATCTAATCCCCATTCTTTTAATTGAGCAATAATATCAACAGTGATATCTCCAATTCCAAAAATAGCTTTTGCTTTTTTAGGAATTAAAATTCCAAAAGACAAGCTTAATATAAATGTAATTATTAAAATTGTAGATAGTATTTTTTTCATTCTAATTCTTGTTCAATTAATTCCCATTCATTTAAAACATTTTCAACTTCATTTAATCCAACTATCATTTTAACAGGATCAGATTCATATCCTCGAACAGAAACAAAAATATTTCTTAATGTAATTGATATTTTTAATATTTTTTTATGAATTTCTTTTAAAGAAGATGGAACGGTTAATTCTCTTAATCGTCCTATTTCATAATCATTAGAAATAATTATTTGGTTTAATTTAGAAAAATTTCCTTGAAATAAAGAATCTCTTAAAAGAATAAAGTTTTCATCTCTTAAAAAGAAATCAGGGGAATCTAGATAAGAGAATAAACTTTTTTTGTAAATATCTATTTCTACTTCTGTATTATCTTCAGAAATATTAATATCATTATCTGATATTTCAATATTAAATATTTCTGGTAATTCCTGTAAAACTACTTCTGCTTTTTCCAACCAATTTCCTTCATTGTATAATACAGATCTTTTTATCATTTCATTTAATGTGTTTGAAGAAACCTGAGCTAAATATTCTTCAGCACTATTTATTTCAGGATGATCTCTTGCATATTGGTCCTTTTGCTCTATATATGATTTAAAAACAGTTTCAATATCAGAATATATTTTATTTGTAATATTATATTTATCTCCTAATGGCAAAGGATAAAATACTTGTTTGTCTCCAGGTGATTTAATTAAAGGATTATGTCCAGAATTTATTTCTTCACCATCTAAATATCCATCAGCATCAGTGTCAGGATTTAAAGGATCTGTTTTATATAATTCTTCTTCCCAGTCTTTTAATCCATCATTGTCAGTATCTATGCTTTCAGACTTAATTGTTGTTTCGCTTCCACCAAATAAACTAATTTGAGAAAAAGCACTTCTATCAGAATATGCTCCTATAAATAAAATAAGTCCGATAGCAAAAACAATTGCTACCAGAACCATTGGTAATTTTTTAATAAATGATTTCATAAGTATATTATATCACTTATTTTAAGTATACCAAAAATTAAAAATCAAGTATATTGAAAAGTTTTATCCAATCATTTACAGATAAATCTTCTGCTCTAAGATTTAGATCAAAATCAATTTCTTTTTTAATTATTGGTTTTAAATTATTTTTCAACTTTTTTCTTTTAGAGGAAAACCCCATTTTAACTAATTGAAAGAATTTTTTTACATCAATATTA
>JAHJST010000016.1 GCA_018829905.1 Patescibacteria group bacterium | reverse complement strand
TTACTACTGACATTGATACATTTAACAAGAATCTTACTGAATGGTTGATAGAATACAACTTTGTTAGACCTCATGAAACCTTGAACTATGAAACACCTATAGAAGTATCAAAAGTGTTACCTATGTGGTCATCTTGTACAATTAGTTGACAGAGAGAAGGTAATATGATATGATAATGGCATCTAAATTAGGAGGTTTAGAATTGAATAAAAAAAGAAAATCAAGGGTTATAAGTTTTTTATGGGCAATTGGTTTTTCTGTTCTTTCTGTTGTTGTTTTATTGGTGTGTGTTTTTGTTTTTCCAGAAAATCTTGAATGGGGAATACTTTTTAGTTTTATTCTCCTTATAATCGGAATGGTTTTTATTCGTTATAACGGCTTTGTTACCGGAAAAGGCAATGCAATTGAATGGCTACCAAAAGGAAAATTTTATGTTATTCGGTATATCATATACCAATACATACATAAATTTTCTTCTGAAGGTATACCGATCGTAAGTAAACGAATATCAATTCTTTTAAATGGTCCTAGTAAATATGACAAAGAATTAATTTTTTGTGATGTTTGTCTGGATGAAATTGTTGATGAAAATGAATCTGAAATAAAAGGATTTAAGAAGGGCCGTATTTATCAAATTTCATATGGAAAAATAAAACCAGAAGATCAAAAATTCGAAGAAAAACCAATAATCAGGGATATTTATTTTATGATTCCAATAACAAAAGAATAAAAAGCAACAAAAGGCAACGCACTATCAAGTGGTTGCCTTTTTCTATTTCTTTTTTTCTGCTAAAATACATATATGAATAAAATCAGAACAAGAATAGCTCCATCACCAACTGGCTTATTCCACATAGGAACAGCTAGAACTGCTTTATTTAATTATCTTTTTGCTAAAAAGCACAAAGGTGATTTTATTTTACGCATAGAAGATACTAATAAACAAAGATCAGAAAAAAAATATGAAAAAGATATTTTAAATAATTTAGATTGGCTAGGATTAAAATACGATGAAATATATTATCAATCAAAAAGAAAAGAAATTCATAAAAAATACTTAAAACAATTATTAGATTCTGGTCATGCATATAAAGATGAAATAATCTGGTTTAAAAATCCTAATAAAAAAATAGTTTTTAATGATTTAGTTAGGGGAGACATAGAATTTGATTCTTCTTTATTTGGTGATTTTTCTATTGCTAAATCATTAGACGAACCATTATATAATCTAGCTGTTGTTGTTGATGATCATGAAATGAATATTTCTCATGTTATTAGGGGAGAGGATCATATTTCTAATACACCAAAACAAATTTTAATTTATCAAGCATTGGGATTTGATATTCCTAAATATGCTCATGTTCCTTTAATTTTAGGTCCTGATAAATCTAAATTAAGCAAAAGGCATGGAACTGTTTCAATGAGTGATTATAGGAGAGAGGGCTATCTTCCAGAGGCTTTAATTAATTTCATGGCCTTATTGGGATGGAATCCTGGAGATGATAAAGAAATGTTTTCTTTAAAAAAATTAATTAAAGAATTTTCTTTAGATAAGGTTCAAAAGAGTGCGGCAATATTTAATATTGATAAATTAAATTGGTTTAATAATCAATATATTAAAAACACTCCATCTAAAGAATTAGCTAAATTAATTAAATTAAAACATCCAAAACTAGAAAAGATTATTGATATAGAAAAAGAAAGGATTAATAAGCTAACAGAAATAGAAATAGGTTTTTATTCTAAACTACCAAAATATGATTCTAGTTTATTAAAGTGGAAAGACATGAAAAAATTAGAAATTAAAGAATCTTTAGAAAAATCATATCACATATTGTGCGACGTTAAAGACTTTAACGAAAAGAGTTTAAAAGATATTTTAATAAAAAATACTGAAGATGATAAAGGAAGATTATTATGGCCACTAAGAGTAGCTTTATCTGGAAAGAAAAATTCACCTAGTCCATTTGAAATAGGTGAGGTATTAGGAAAACAAGAAACATTAAAAAGAATAAAAAAAGCTATTGACAAAGTATAGCTTTTTTAATAAAATAAAGCCTGAACATTCTATTAGGAGGGAATGATGAAAGAAATTAGCACAGAAAAATTGATTGAATATGCTCATCTTGTATTAGAAAATCCTTTTTGGATTCCGGAATTAGAAACAATGAAAAACTATCAAAGACTACACGATGATCATGATGGAACCTTTGATGGTAAGATTATTGTTACAATTGACCCAATGGGAGATATACATATTGGCACAGACAGAACTCGTTGGTTAAGATTTAGAAATAGCGATGGTGGAGGACTTAGCCTCAAAGTCAGAAACGCTCTTATGATATTGGCTTTAGCCATTAAACTAGATAATGAAAAATTTCCCATAGAAGAATTGCAAGAAGAATAAGTTCATTTCTGTTCTTGAAAACAAAGGTGCCGTGCCTTAGGCGGCCCTTTTTTTATTTCTTAATATTTGTTAATATATACATATGGTAAAAAAACTTATTTTAATTCTTTTTATTCTTTTTTTGCTACCCATGAATATATGGGCAGAGTCTATTGATAATTTAAAAGAACAAATTCAACAAAAAGAATTGGAGATTATTAAACTAGAACAAGAAGCTGAAAAGTATAAGGCTGAATTAAAAAACACCCAAGGGGAAAAGAATACGTTGAATAATCAAATAAACACAATACAGAGTAGAATAAATAAATTAAAAAATGATATATATCTTACTAATAGTAGAATTGATGGTGCGAGTTTAAAAATAGAAGAACTATCTTTAAATATTTATGAAAAGCAAAATGAAATAGATAAAAAGAAAGACAGCATAGCGCAAATGATACAAGCTCTTTATGAAGCAGATCAAGAATCATTAATGGAAATAGTTTTAATGAAAAGTAGTTTTTCTGAATTTTTAAATCAAGTTCATTATTTAGAACTTATGCAAAAAAGAGTACAAAATGATTTAACTGCTCTTCAGTCATTAAAAGCAGAAATGCAAACTGAGAAATCTAGACAAGAGTTTCAAAGAAATGAACTTTATTCTTTAAATAATCAACTATATTCTCAGAAAAAAATAGTAGATAATGAAAAAAAAGAAAAAGATTATTTATTACATCAAACAAAAGGGGAGGAAAAACAATATCAATCATTATTAAATGATGTATTAGTAAAACAACAAGAAATTCAACAAGAAGTATATGAATTAGAAGATAAGTTGCAATCAACAATAAACCCTGATTCTTTACCAGAAGAGCGCTCAGGAGTGCTTTCTTGGCCCATGGGAGGCATTTTAACCCAAGGATATGGAATTACACCATATAGTAAAAGATTGTATGTAAATGGGTTTCATAATGGCATAGATATAGCTTCTAGTTATGGAGAGCCTATAAAATCTGCTAGAGATGGAATAGTATTAGCAATAGGTAGCTGTGGTAGATATGCATATGGTAATTGGATAGCAATTAAGCATGATAATGGATTAACAACGCTTTATGCTCATTTATCTGGATATGCATCATTAAAAGTAGGGAATAGTGTTAAAAGGGGACAGACAATAGGATATGAGGGAAATACTGGATATTCTACTGGTGCTCACTTACACTTTGGAGTATATGTTACTGAAACATTTAAAGTAGAATCTAGATGGTATGGACAGTTACCAATTGGGGCACACTTAAATCCTTTGAAATATTTATAATTAATTATTTTATAATTCTACGCATATAATCATAGGGGACAAAGGTTGACATGGCTATTTAAGCCATTTTATAATGAATAAGTAAGGTCGCAGTATATTCCTTAAGAGACGAAACACATATTCATTTATGTCTACTTCTCTTAATACCTCTCCCCTGGCTTAAAAAATCAATTTTTCACATATTTATTAGTATTTAATTATTATGAATAAAAACAACTCACCTATAATACAACATATAACTAATTATTTAGAATATTTAGAAATAGAAAAGGGAGCTGCCTCTAAGACTCAAGAAAACTACTTTAGGTACCTAAATAAGTTTGTTAAGTGGTTAAAACTAAGCAAATTAGATCATATAAGGCCTCATGAGTTAAGTTCTGATCATGTTTGGAAGTATAGGGTATATTTATCAAAATACCCTATTTCTGATAAAAATAAAAATACATTAAAAAAGGTTACTCAAAATCATTATTTAATTGCCTTAAGAAGCTTATTAACCTATTTTACTGATCGAGATATTTTAAGCTTACCTACTGATAAAATAAAACTAGCAAAAGGAAAGGGTTCTAGAACTGTAAAGTTTCTAAATATTGATCAATTACAAAAATTACTTATCACACCTGATACGTCGCACAACATTGGACTAAGAGATAGAGCTATTTTAGAGGTTCTCTTCTCTACTGGATTACGCGTAGCTGAATTAGCTGCTTTAAACAAAGATCAAATAAAAATTAAACCAGATATTAAAGATATAGAATTAAGTGTTATTGGTAAAGGAAATAGACCTAGAACTGTTTATTTTTCTGAAAGAGCAATTAAATGGTTAAAAAAATATCTAGATTCTAGAGATGATAATGATAAATCTCTTTTTATTAATTACAGACCAGGGAAAAAAGATGATAACTCCCCTACTCGCAGATTAACTCCTCGTTCAATAGAAAGAACTTTAGAAAAATATTCTAAAATAGCTGGTTTACCAATAAGCGTAAGTCCACACACACTAAGACACTGCTTACATCCTTTAACTAGAATTTTTACACCAAATAATATTGTTTCTGCAAGAGATTTGTTTTTTTCTCAAGAAGATAACATACAATCAGTAAGTTGGAATAAATTTAATTTAAAAAATACAAAAATAATTTCTAAAAATTATCATATTACCTCCCTGTATTCTATATGGGCTGATGGATATAACTTAATTTGTTCTCCAAAACACAGATTATTTACAATAGGATCAAATGGCGTTGAAGAAAAAATGGCCATAGATTTAAAAGCTGGTGATTATGTAATGGGTATTAAAAAAATAAACATAAAAGAATCTAATTTTATAGACCCAAAACTAGCAAGACTTATGGGATATATTCTTGGAGATGGTGTTGTAAATAAAAGAAATCGCTCAATACAAATATATGATAAAGATAAGAAATTTCTAGAATATTATAAAAAAATAGCAGAAGAATTATTAAATATTAAAACTTCTGTTAAAAAAAACAAACAAAGCAATTCTTTTAAATTAAATATTAATAATATTGAATTAATTGATTTTCTATTAAATATTGGTTTTGGAGAAAAATCAAATAAAAAAAGAATTCCAAAAGAAATCCTTTGTGCTTCATTAAAAGAGCTTTCTGAATTTTTAGCAGGATTTTATGATGCCGAAGGAAATTCTGGAAGTATTAGAATGTTTTCTTCAAGTCTTGAACTTTTAAAAGATGCTCAAATTGCTTTATTAAGATTTGGAATTGATTCTCATTTATATAAAAGAGACAGAACTGTTATGTTGCCACAAAAAAAAGAATTTTCTCATAGATTTTATACATTGCACATTCTTCATTATTTTGATCAATTAAGGTTTTTAAATAATATAAACACACTTAAAAAGAAAAAGATTATAATTGATAAAGAATCTGATAATGAAAAATTACCAATTGGTAAATTATTAATTGAAATTAGAAAAGATACAGATAAGAAAAAAATCCCATTTTCATATAGATTACAAGAAAATCATAAGATAAAACACCTACCAAGATATTATGATAAAATTATTCCCTTAAAACAAACTGTTAAAAAAATAATAAAACAATTAAAAGATTTAAACTATAAATCAGAGCATTTAAAAAATTTGGAAATGATTGTCTCTGCTTATAATATTAAATGGATGAGAATAAAAGAAAAGAGACGACTCCCCTCACCCAGAAACTCTTCTTATGATTTTGGGGTAACAAAAAAAGAATCAAATTTAATAACTGATGGATTTATAAGTCATAATTCATATGCTACAGATTTATTAAACCAAGGAGCTGATCTTAGAACTGTTCAAGAGCTTCTTGGTCATCAAAATGTTGCCACTACACAAATATATACTCATGTCACAAATAAAAGGTTAAGAGAGATGCATAGGAAATTTCATAGTGGCAAAGATTTAAAAGATTGACTTTTGACTTTTTTGCTTTATACTAAAAAGTAGTTATTAATTTATTTAATAATATATTAGAGACATGCACATTTTCGATTTCTGGGCTACCTGAATCCCACCCCACCAAATTAATAACCGCATAAATCAGGTAGCCCTTTTTTATTTCTTTAAAAATTTATTTATAATTAGTTGCTTCTTTTTTTATACTGTATTATTAACATATGGACCAAATAAGAACATCATATTCTGCTTTAGATACTTTTAAACAATGTCCGTTAAGGTATAAGTATCAGCAAATAGATAGAATTAGAACTCCTAAAAACAAGGATGCTGTTTTTGGCAATAAAATACATACAGCATTAGAATATTTTCATTCAAAAACACCATGCTCCCCTACTTTAGATGAATTATTAAATAAATTAAAAGAAATCTGGGATTCTGAAGTTTTTCAAAATGAACAAGAAGATATTTTATACTTTTCAGAAGCAATAAAAATATTAAAAAACTATCATAGCTCATTCTCTCAAATTAAAGAAAAACCAGCTATTTTAGGTACAGAAACAAGATTTGAAATATTATTAGAAAAAAATGATAAAAAAGCTACTTTGTCTGGTATTATAGATAGAATAGATAAAACAAGCCAAGGAATAGAAATTGTTGATTATAAAACAGCAAAAAGGCTACCTTCTCAACAAGACATAGATAATAGCTTGCAATTATCTTTATATTGCCTTGGATTAATGAAAAGATGGCCAGAATTTAAACTAAAAGATATAAGCCTTAGTTTTTACTTTTTAAAACATCAAGAAAAATTAACAACAACAAGAACAAAAGAACAATTAGACTTAGTTAAAGAAAAAGTATTTGATGATTTAGAAAAAATAGAAAAAAGCAATTTTAAGCCAACTCCAACACCATTATGTGATTGGTGTGGTTATAAAAAAATGTGTCCTATGTGGAGACATTTGTATAAAAAAGAATTAACAGTAGATGATGAACAAATTAAAAAAATAGCAAATGAATATTTTGAATTAAAACAAGAAAATAGTAAAAATAATAAAAGATTAAATGAATTAAAAATAATAATAGAAAATTATTTAAACAAAGAAAAAATAGAAAGAGTTTTTACAGATCAAGTATATATTACTAGATCTTATTTAACAAAATATGAATATGATTTTGATAAATTAAAAGAAATATTAGAACCATTAAATAAATGGAATAATATATTAACGATAAACATAACAAAATTAAAGAATATAATTAAGGCTCTCCCCTATCCAAAAAGAAAAGAAATAGAAAAAATAAAGAAAAAAAGCAAAGAATATTCTATGTTGAATATAAAGAAAAAAAGGAACTAGTTTTTATATCTAATTCCCTTTATAAATTATGAAGCTTAATAATTTCTTGCATAATTTTACTTGTTGTTAATCTTATTATATCTTGCCCCTTTTTTATTTTAGAAGAATCCATTTTTTCAAAATAGATTGGTTTTCCAAACACAATCTTTTTTGGTAAAAACAAAGCGATTAATCCCCTAAAAAAGCCTTGAGCTTTTGGACCAAAACAAGCTGTTGGGACAACACATGCCCCAGAAAGCAATGCCATATAAGCAATTCCATTTTTGCCATCACCAATATTTTTACTATGAATCCTTGCTCCTTCTGGAAATATTCCTATTGGGTTTTCTTTTTTTAACAACTTTAATGATTTAAGAACTACCATGCTGTTGCTTGCTAGATATCCTCCATCTTCACATAAAAATTTTAAATAAAATCTTTCTCTTAAACGAGCATTTCCAATCCAATAAAATTTTCTTTTTGGTAAAAGATATCTGTGAATAAAATTATAAAGAGCACAAGTAATTACCAATGGATCAAAAATACTTCCATGGTTTGCTGCTATAATAAATACCTCTTTTTTTGGTATGTTCTTTAATCCATATATTTTTGATGTTGGAGTAAAGACTATCTTTGTTATAAAAATTAGGAATTTATATAGCAATGTTTTTTCTTTTTTAGCCATTCTTGCTCCTTTCTTTTTATTTAAAATAACATAAAATTAAAATTATTGCAATATTATTTTTATACTGTTAACATAAATAAGTAATAATTAAATATAAAAATATGACTCATCATAAAAGAAAACGTAACAAGATATATGCAAAAGCAAAAGCTGAGAAGAAAAAACAAGCCAAAATAAATATAAGGATAAGAGCTAAAAAAACTAAATAAATTTATTGCAATCCAGGACAATTCTTAGCTGGTGAATAGCCAGCTTTTTCTGCTTCTTGAATAGAATCATACCAAACTTTATTTTTTTCGCTAATTTGCTTAGCACCAGGACAATCAGGCAAATGATATTTAGCTCCATTTTTAGAAGTAACTACTTTTCCCAAGTCTTTGGTCTCCCCTACTTCTGGGTTTATAATCTGATTAACAGAAGCTTTTTCTAAGTTTTTTATTAAAATAGGCTCTTTACTTGGTACGCTTAGTCTTCCAATTCCAAAGAATATTAATGCTATTAATATTGTACAGATTATTAGAAAAGTATTAGTATTGATTGTTTTTTTATGTTGTGATAACATAATATATATGTCAACAAGTAAATCCGCAGGATCAAGTAAAAATATTCATGATTCTAAGCCTAAATACTTAGGTGTAAAATTATATGAAGGACAACCAGCAAAATCTGGTAGTATTATTATTCGTCAAAGAGGAACAAAATTTATCCCCGGCAAGAATGTTCGCCGAGGAAATGATGATACTTTGTATGCAGTAGAAACAGGAACTGTTAAATTTAGAAACTCTACAAAAATTAAATATGATGGAAATAAAAGAGATATTAAGATTGTTGAGGTTGTTTAGCTTCCTCAGAAACAATTATTTTAATTTCAGCTTCTAGACCATGGTCTAGATTTATTTTTATCTGATACTCGCCTATTTGTTTAATAGGATCGAGTATTTTTATTTGTGTCTTTTTAATTTTAAAACCTCTTTCTTTTAAAAGCTCAGAAATCTTTAATTCATTTATTGAACCATATAAATTACCACTTTCATCTGCTTTTTCTTTTGTTTCTAGCTCTAAACCATCTACTTTAGAGGCTAGTTCTTGAATTTCTTTTAATTCTTGTTCAGCTTCAACTAATTCTTCTTCTTTTTCTAATTCTTTTTGTTTAATTAATTCATCAGTAGCTGGTTTAGCTAAATTTTGAGCAAATAAAAAATTTCTAGCATAACCATCTGCCACATTTTTAATTTCTCCTTTCTTTCCTAGTTCTTCAATATCTTTTAATAAAATTACTTTCATTTTAATAATTCTAATGCTTTTTCTAATTGTGGGTCTTTATTATTATCAAAGTCTTCTTGTGTTAATTCTATTTCAATGTCTGGTTTTAAGCCATCGTCTGCTATAGATATTCCAGAAGGAGTTAACCACTTAGCTATTGTGATTTTTAAAGAAGATCCATCTCTAAAATTTTCTAATGTTTGAACTGATCCTTTTCCAAAGGTTTGTTCTCCTACTAATTGAGATGATTTAATATCTCTTAAAGCGCCAGCCAAGATTTCAGAAGCAGAAGCTGATCCTTTGTTTATTAAAACAACAACTGGTAAATCTTGTAAATGTTTATATCCCTTACTTTTATATTCATTAATAGCCCCATCTTTAAATTCTTCTTTTAATACAAGCTCTCCTTTTGGCAAAAACCAAGAAGCTATTTCTTGAGAAACCTCTAAATAACCACCAGGATTATTTCTAAGATCTAGAACAATCTTTTTAACATCATTGTTTAACATTTCAGAAACAATATCTTCAAATTTAGATGGTAGATTACCAGCAAAACGATAAATTTTTACATATCCAATATTGTTTTCTTTTGGCTCCCATCTAACCACAGGAACATTAATAGTGTCTCTAATAATAGAAAATTCTTTTGGTGAATCAAGGTTTGGTCTAATAATGGTTAAAACAACAGAAGTTCCTTTTTCTCCTCTAATTTTGCTAACAGCTTCTTCTATTAATAGACCTTCTGTTGATTCTCCATCTATTTCTAAAATTTTATCTCCTGATTTTAATCCAGCTTGATAAGCTGGTGTTCCCTCTAAAGGAGCAACAATGGTTAGTATTTTTTCTTTTATAGCTATTTCCATACCAACTCCTTCAAAATTTTCATTTCCACTTACACTTTCAATAAATGAATCTGTTTTTTCTGGTTTCATAAAAATAGTATAATCATCTCCTAAAGATTCTGTCATTCCAGAAATAGCTCCATATAAAAGTTCTTGATAATCAATTTTATCACTTTCAACAAATTTTTCTTCTAATTCTCTTAATGCTTGCCAAAATAAACTAAAATCAATTGAATCTGGTTTCCCTAAATCTTTATTAAAAAACATTCTATCATGAAGCGCTGGATTAGGAACAGATGACTTACCAATAAAAAATCCTACTATAAAAATTATAGCTATTAATACTACTATTATTGGAATTTTAAATTGTTTTTTACTTAACATATTTCCATTTCTTAAAATATTTTAAAGCACTATAAATATGAATTCTAGATTGCTTATTTAAAACAACATCTAATATTGCTCCAAATTTTTTACTAGCTCTGTGATAATAATGAGCCATTCTTGCCTTAGAATAGTATACCACCTTATAACCCTTTTGCCAAAATCTTCTACACCAATCTACATCTTCAAAATACATAAAAAACCTTTCATCCATTAAGCCAATTTTATCAATTGCTTTTTTTCTAACCATTATAGCTGAACCTTGAATCCAATCTACTTCTCTGGTTGTTGTTCTGTCCCATTCTTTAATTGTAAATTTATTTAAAATATTCTTACCCCTTTTAAGCTTTTTAAAAGGAGTTCTTCTGGCAACTATTGAAGAAATTGTTGGATAAGCAAAACAAGATATTTGTATGTTTCCAGTAAAATCAATTAATTGAGGTCCAAGAATACCAATTTTTTCATATTTTTCCATATAATTAAGCATTTTTTGAATTGAATCTTCTAAGACAACAATATCAGCATTTAAAATTAAAACATATTCTCCTTTTGATTTTTTTATACCTTGATTTACTAAAAAAGCATAACCAGTATTTTTTTTAAAGGAAAGAACTTGAACATCTTTAATATCTATTTTTTTATCAGCTTCAGAATCACAAATAATTATTTCACAATCTTTAAATGTTTTTTTAATAGACTCAACACAAACATGTAATAATTCAGGAGTTTTATGATGTGTAATTATTATACTTATCATAATTCAAATATGCTTTTACAAGCCTCTCGTATTTTACTAAAATTACCTTCTGTTGGTAAAAGAACATAAATTCCATTGATTTTGGTTTCATAAAGCAACCCATGCTCAGAACTTTCAAACACTATTTTATTAATCTTATTCATATTAGCTGTTTTAGCCAGTTCAACCAAGCCAGGCATTTCCCAAGGAGAAACATCTGTTCTAAGATTTTTAGATAAAACATCTAAAATACCACCAATTTTTAAAGGATCTTTTAAAATTCCTAAAGATAATATTTTATCTTTTAATGCTAAAAGAACTTGTTGTTGTCTTCTGGCTCTATCAAAATCATTAGAAGAAAATCTAGAGCGAGAGTATAAAAGAGCTTTTTCTCCATTTA
Organism: Patescibacteria group bacterium; assembly: GCA_018829905.1. Classification (GTDB taxonomy): domain Bacteria; phylum Patescibacteriota; class Minisyncoccia; order RBG-13-40-8-A; family RBG-13-40-8-A; genus JAHJST01. Next base: position 7,861 of record JAHJST010000016.1, on the reverse strand, counting down.
ATACTTGATCTCCTGCCTCAATTACAAAAGGTGTGCAGTTTTCTCCTGATTCATCACAAAACCATTGCTTTTCTTCAATAAATGGATTATCTAAATGAATTGTTATTCCGCCCAATAAATCAATAACATCCTTAAAAGATTCAAAATTAATTACAGCAGCATAATCAATATATAGGTCAGAAATATATGAAATTGTTTTTTTAGCATAATCTAATCCATTATCATACTTTTCTAAACCAACAACATAGGCTGCATTAATTTTTTCATACTTACTTTCACCAGGAAATTGCAAATATAGGTCACGGGGAATAGAAATTAAAGCTACTTGTCCTGTGCTTTTTTTAAAACTAACAATCATTATTCCATCAGACAATAAGCCACCATTAATATCTTCTTCTCCTCTAATACCTAATAAGAGAACATTTATTCTATCTTCATCTTTTTCTGGCACAAATTCTGAAGCAGGTAATTTGCCAAAAATCTTTTCCCAAGAAATATTTTTAATAGTAATTATCTTACTAAAAGCTAATCCTGTTTTAAATAAATAAAATCCTGGAATAATTAGAATTAAAACAATTAAACCAATAACTAACATTTTGGTTTTTCTATTTTCTTTGATTCTTCTCATTCCACTAACCTTTATTTTTTTTGGAGGTTTTATTGAATCTATCATATAAACCACTTTCTAATTTCTTTTTTATTAATTTTTCTATTAATTAATTTTCTTTTTCTTAAAATCTTTGGTAAAAGCCTAAAAAAATCTGGAATAACTTTTAATGTACCTGTTTCAAAAAAAAGAATATATATAAATAGCTTTAATTCTCTGAATAAAAATGGAAAAATATCTTTTAATAAATTTGAGTAAAAAGAATTTTTTAAAATTACCAATCTCCAATTCCTATAATCTAATCTTTTTCTTTTAACAGGAACTGTTTTTCTTAATTTAATAAAATCTAAATTTCCCTTGCTTAATCTTTTTGTAGTTGGCCTATCATGATAAGCAATTACTTTTGGATTAAAATATGCTTTCCACCCAGCCAAACGCATTCTCCATCCAAGATCAATATCAGTTGCATACCAAAATATATCTTCATCCAAAAATTGATTATTAATCATTACAGATTCTATTGCTTTTCTTCTAAAAATTGGGCAAGCTCCTTCTTGAGAAAATATTTCTTCAGAATTATTATATTGTCCATTATCTATTTGCCCATGTCCCCTATTAACCAATCTTCTAGATTTAAAAATTAAAAAACCAGTAGTATCAATAATGTTTGTTTTTTGAAATTCCTTAGAAGACCAATCAGCGCAATATGTTTTTGATTGTATTGCTCCAATTTCTTTATTATTAAACATTTTAACTGATTCTTTAACAAAATTTTTATCTAGAACAATATCAACACATAATACAAGAACATATTCACCTTTGCTTAATTGAAATACCTTATTTTGCGCAACGCTAAAACCATGATTTTTCTCATTTTCAATTATTTTAATTGGAAATTTAGACTTTTTAGATAAAGCCCTTACTATTTTAAGTGTATCATCTTTAGAATTATTATCAAACACTAATATTTCAATATTAGAATAGGTTTGGTTAAAAACAGAATTTAAACATTCTTTAATATATTTCTCTCCATTATACACAACTAAATTAATTGATACTAACATTTCTTTTTAAACCAATTATCATTGCGCTTGTTACTATTAAAAGTAAAAATACACGACCATCAAATAAAGCTAAGTTTGTTGTAGAATAAGCAAATGCCCAAACAAAACAAATAAAACACATCCAAGCAAAGAAATTTTTTCTTAAATCATAACAAGCTTTTAGTAATTTATAGATTATTAATAGAAAAATCAAAAGAGCAATTAAACCAAGTTCAGCAGCTATTTGTAAATAAATATTATGAGCTGAAGAACCTGCTTTTTCTAATTTTAATTCTTCATTAATAATTATTGGAAAATTATTAATTCCAACACCTAAAACAGGGCTCTCTAAAATAGATTTAAATGTTTGTTTCCAAATTAAAACTCTGCCTTGATTAGATAATTCTCCTAAATCCAAACCAGATTTAATTCTTCTTAACAACATTATTAAGTCATCTGGATTTAATTGATTTATTCTAAATTGTGGAAGATAAATAATTGCAGAAGTAATTGGTATTAGAATGATAAAAATTAGAAATATTGGAATTGTTTTTTTAGCAAATTCTTTGTTTTTCTTAAATAGAAATATAATTAAGAAAATTGGAAAAATCATACTTAACCATATACCACGAGTGCCTGAGAATATAAATGCGGCTAATAAAGGAGCAATTGTTATTATTCTAATAAATAATTTCTTTTTCCTTAATAAATACCATATACTTGGCAATGCTAATAACAAAAACAAAGGAAAAGAATGAGAATTAGTAAAAGTAGAAAACATTCTTAATTTTACAAATCCTCCAGCATATGTAAACCAAGTATTGGTTTGTTTAACAATTTCAACCCAAGATTCTCCATAAAACACTAATTGAGCTTTTTGAGCCCAAAATCTTACAAAATCAAATATTCCGAATAAATATGTTGAAATTAATTGTAAATAACCAATAATAATTATTAAAATACTAGATATTGTTATGCTTTTAATTAAATCACTAACATATTGTTTTTTTTCTTTAATTAAATCAACAATAACTGGAAACAAAATAAATATATTAAGAGTAAAAATGATTTTCTTAATAGCTTCAAATGTTCCAGGAGCTTTTATTAAAGATAATGCAGAAATCATTAAAAGAATTATCCCCCAAAATTCAATACTATACTTTTTAATTTTAATTTTAAACTTCTTTTCAAACAACCATTTAATAAAGATTACAATAGCTAATATTCTCCAAGAATTTAAAGAATCAAAATTATCAAACAAAGGCAAGGCAACAAAAAACGGAATTAATGAAACAAATAAAATAACGCAATCTTTTAATTCAGAAAAAATAATAAAAAATATTAAAATACCCAAAACAATTAAAGATAATTCTCTTGGAAAAGAGAAAAATACCATTAGAATTATACTAAGGATTGTTAATACAAAAACAACAATTAATTTAATATTTTTCAAAAACATCTAATACTTTTTTACCATGATCTAGCCATGTGTATTTTTTTAAACTTTCTCGACCATTTTTAGCAATTTGTCTTGCTTTTTCTATGTTTGTTAATGATTCAATCATTTTTTCTGCTATTTGATTTATATCTTTAGGATCTTTAACAAAAAAAGCACCATTTTCACCAAATATTTCTAAAGCTGCTTGATTTGCTCCAGTAATTGATGGAGTGCCACACATTGTTGCTTCTGCTGGTGGCAAACCAAATCCCTCATACTCAGAAGCATAAATAAATACCTTGGCTGCAGAGTACAAAACTGGTAAATCTTGTTCATTAATAAACTTTATCCTTATTATTCTCTCCCCTTTTTTATTAATTTCTTTAATCAACTCATCAATATTTTGATTATTAACATCTCTATGAGAAATTAAAAATTGTAAATCAGGAAATTGATTAGCAATTTTATCAAAAGCTAAAATAGACTCTTTAACTCTTCTTCTAATAACCATTTGACCAGTGTAAAAAATAAAATCTTTTTTAATATTATACTTTTCTTTTACTTTTTTAATTAAATTTTCATCATTAACTGGTTTAAAATCTAAGCCAGGAGAAGTAATAACAATTCTTTCTGGCTCTACCTTGTAATACTTAATAATATCTTTTTTAGCTGCTTTAGTTAATGTAAGTATTTTTGATGCCTTTCTGGCTGCGTGATCAATAAGAACACGATAAGCAATTCTATGAAATAAATCAAACCATTCTGGATGAGCCTTAAAGATTGTATCATGAATAATTACAATTGATTTTTTAAAGTATAAAAGTGGAAGCATAAATGTTGTAAAAAACATTATATCAATTTTATCTTTTATACCAATATATGGAATTAAAAAATTAAAATAAATTAAAAAACTTGGTTTAATAAATTTTAAAACTTTTTTTTCAAAAACAGGATGATTTAAAAATTCTATATTAGGAATACTAGCCCTAAAATACAAAACAAATTTAAATCTTTTTTCAATATCTTTAACACTGGAAATATATTTTAATAATTCAAAAAGCATACGAGCTATTCCAGCGCGAGTATTTGTTTTTTCTAATTCAAATGCTACTATTCCTATTTTTGTCATATTTCCCAAATTTAGATTTATAAAAATCTGTTAATGCTAATAAAATAATTTTAGAATATTGTCTATCAATATTAAAAACAATTTTAATTAATTGTTTTATAAAAATTAAAAAACTAAGCTTATATACTAGTATTTTAATGAAAAAATTAGCATTCTCTTTACATAGTAAAAATCTATTCCTATTGTTGTAATAAATGTGCTCAAACGAGCCTTTTTTGGTGCTCTGAGACACTTTGTGCCATATAATAGAGTCTTGCACCACATTGCTTTTAAAACCCATTTTACGGGCTTTTAAACAATAATCTACATCTTCAAAATACAAGAAATATTTTTCATTCATTAAACCTATTTCTTCAATAATCTTTCTTTTAATTAGCATGCAACAACCTGAAATATATTGAGTTTTTTTTGAAGAAACATGCTTTGCATTTGTGTATAATAAATTAATTTTACCTGCTTCAAACCAAACTTTTTTTGAATCATGATAATAGATTTTTGGAGAACAAAGATCATAATTTGATTCAACTAATTTCTTTAAAAATTTAGAATCAACAATTGTATCGTTGTTTAATAAAAGAACATAATCAGCATTATTATCCATAGCATATTTAATTCCAAGATTATTTGCTCCGGCAAACCCTATATTATTTTTACTTTTAATTGTTTTTACACTTTCGTTAAATTCTTGATTATTACTATTATCAACAACAATAATTTCATAATTAGAATAATCTAATTTTTCTAAAGATTTTAAGCATTCTTTAGTATCTTTTAGACCAGAATAATGCACAATTACAATAAATACTTTTGGCATAAATTAAGCTCCTAAAAGGAGTTTAGTTATTTTAATCTTAACAAAATTACTTAAGAACGTCAAAACCCAGAATCTTAATAGAAACTGGGTTTTAAAACTATTTTAAAAGAAATTAAAGTTCTTCTGAATCTTCTGTAGTTTCTTCTGTTGCTGGTTCTTCTGTAACAGGGGTTTCTTCAACTGGTTCTGGTGTAGGTTCAGGAATAGGTTCTGGTATTGGTTCTGGTTCGGGGGCTGGTTCAGGAATAGGTTCTGGCATTGGTTCAGGCTCAGACATTGGTTCTGGAGTTTCTTCTACAACTGGCTCATTAGTTTCAACTGGTTCTTGGGTTGGTTCAGTTGTTGCCTCAGCAACTGCTTCTGATTTTTTCTTTTTCCCAGTAACAATTACTAATATTACCACTAAAACTACTATTGCGCCGATTATGATCCACATAAATTTAATTTATTAATTATTAGGATTTTTTTCTGCGACCTTGTTTTAATAATAGCATACTTTTAAAAGTCAACCAAATTAAATTAATAAAAATAAGGTTATTTAGAGTTAACTAATACCTTACCACAATCCCCGTCTTTTAGGGCGGGAAATTATTTGACAAATCCTATCAGTTTGGTATGCTATATATGGTTAGCAAAAGGATTATTTATTGAATCTTTATTCACTTAATACCCTTTGTCTGCCTAAAAATCAAAAAGGAGGATGGTGATGAAAAATTCACTGATGGTTATTTTGGCTAGTGCTTTTGGCGGACTGATTGGTACCTTAACAGCTTCACAACTCGGAATCTTCTGGTGGATCGGTATGATTGTCGGTTTTTTGACTGGATTCTTGTCTTTTAAATTCGGTGATGTCCTTAGGGCTATCAAGTATGCATGGAAAAAAGTTATCGGATGGAAACCAAATTGGCCACTCTCTAGACAAATTTTCCTTTATTTTTTATCTATGTGTCTTTGGCTAATTTTTGTGGTTTCACCTTTATTATTTCTTTCTGATTCTGAAACCTCTACAAGTCTTTTGCTTACTATTGGCATGATTTGCATGATCGCACTAATTATCGTTCCTGTTATTTTTTTGTTTTTAAAAATTGAAGCAGATGAAACCTTTATTAATTCGATAAAAAGAATTTGGAAGTATAGTGTTTTATTCGTTTTGCTTTACCATCTACCAAGGCTGATTTTCAAAAAGATGACATATGTTATTCCACTAATCCCTAAGTTTATATCAGATACGCTTCATTCTATACTCGATATTATAATCACAATCGGGAAGTTCATAAAAACGGTTTTTATCATGATCTATTCAGAACTCAGAATATTGTGTGGAATGTGTGGGGCAGCCGGAACTGTTATTGGACATCTCTACTATGACAATGCGATAGTCGGTATGTTCGCTGGAGGAGCTTTCGGAGCATTAAACTACTTACTCGTTTCAAAAGGAATATTCCGGAAACAGGTCAAAGCTTATCAAGAAGCAAAGACCACATAAGCCAAAAAAATTAAAAAGGGCCGAGAGAAATCTCTCAGTCCTTTTTCTTTTTTATTTAAATTCTACTATTCACACAAGACGGTCATAATTGCCTAAACCGGCAAGTTTTAAGAGTGTTATAACAAGAGGCTAACTCATCCCCCCATTGAACGCACTTAGAACTTTTGATTGGAATAGAATTAAAGAAGAAATTAACAGTTTAAAGCCGATTTTATTAAAATTTCAGGGGCTACAATTAAGTTCTATTTAATAAATAATTCTCAACATTCTGTATAAGCATATCTCCTTTTCTTTGAATAGATTCTTGACTGAACCAACCTAAACGATAAGTAAAAATAACATTCGGTAAATCCTTCAAATCCTGCCTTGGTGGAAATTGTTCATAGACATCTAAAAACGCTTTAATTTTTCTTTGTTTTAAGGACTTAATCAATGTCTGTTGGTCTACAGCGTGTCCTACACTTGTATTTACGAAAATGGCTTCTGATTTCATTGAATTAAGCAATTTTCCAGAAATAAATCCTTTTGGTATATCCGGTGATACGTGAATTGAAATAATATCGCTTTGTTTAAATAATTCTTTAATAGAAACAAATTTTATGTCTTTTTCTATATCTTTCTTTCTGGTTCGTGAATAATAGATTACTTTCGTACCAAATCCTTTTAATCCAATTTCAGCAACTCGCATACCAATACGACCCATTCCTACAATTCCTAAGGTTTTGTCTTTTATTAAATGCTCATCTATTTTAGAAATATCTACTTTCTTATCTCCTCGTTTAATGTTTTCGTAAGTCCATTTACCAGTAGCTACATCTTTGTGCCATTTTTCTAAATTCTTAGATAAAGCCAAAATTCCTGCCCAAGCAACCTCTGCTACAGCATCTGTTCCATAGTCTGGAATGTGGTCTAAATGAATTTCTAATTTTCCAAGCTTTTCTTCTGTTATTGTAATTCTGTGCTTCCACCAATGACCCCAGTTTCCTATATACTTTAGATTCTTTGCATTCTTAATGGCATCTTCTGTAATCACTGTCCAACAATTAATAACTGCGTCAGCATCTTTAATTCTTTCTTTGACAACTTCATAATCATTGGTTTTTGGATAAAATATAACCTCTCTCCCAAAATCCTTTAGCTTTTTGTTTTGCTTCGGAGTCAGAATGAGATTATCAAATACTACTAATTTTTTAAACTTATTTGTCATGTATATAGTTATTAGTTAAAATTAATTAATAGACAAGTAATCAAATATTTTCTACACTTTAACTAGTAGAAACATTAGTTAAAGAAGTAAAGTCAGATTTTTTCATGTGGGCATTAAGCACCACCTTAATATGACTA
>JAHJST010000015.1 GCA_018829905.1 Patescibacteria group bacterium | reverse complement strand
ACATCCAATATTATCATGGATTTATTCAGATCCAGATGGAGATTTACAATCAGCATACAATGTACAGATAGATAACAATTCTAATTTTTCTTCATTAGTACATGATAGCGGATGGATAAATTCTATTTCTAATTCATTTCCAACCACAGGAATTAGTCTTAATTGGAGCACAGTATATTATTGGAGAGTAAAAGTTAGAGATACACAAGGAGCAGAATCATCATGGTCATCTTCTTGTAGTTATTTAACACCATTACATGCATATCCTGATCCTGGGTTTAGTCATATACCAAACAGTCCAGTACCAGATGAAAATGTACAATTTACAGATGAAACAATATATTATGGTGGTTCTACAGGTGGTTTATGGTCTTGGACGTTTGAAACAGCTGGAACATCATCAGAACAGAATCCAATAATTAGTTTTGATTCTTCAGGACCTAAAGTAGTTACATTACAAGTTACTGATTCAGATAATTATACTTGTGATTATTCAGATACTATTAATATTAGCTTTACCATACCTTTATGGAGAGAGGTAAGGCCTTAAAATATGTTTTCTAAAAAATCCAAATCAATTTTAGGTATAGACATTGGAACTTCTTCTATAAAAGTGGTACAATTAAGAAAGGAAGAAAATAGGTTTGAATTAGAAACCTATGGAGAACTTTCTACCTTTGGATATCTTGAAAGATTAAATGAAACATTTCAAGGTACATCATTAAGAACTCTAGAAGTAGTAACCAGAGAAATGATTAGAGTTCTTATTGAAAAGGCAAAAGTTTCTACAAAAGATGTAATAATGGCTATACCAGTATTCTCAAGTTTTGTTAGCATTATTGAATTACCAGAAATGGCAGAAAAAGAATTAGCTCAAGCTATTGAGTTTGAAGCAAGAAAATATGTTCCAATTCCATTAAGTGAAGTTATTTTAGATTGGAAGATAATTGAATCTGGAACAATAAAAAATAATAGTCATTTACCTTCTTTTAATGGCAAAAGAATTCTTTTGATTGCTGTTCCAAAAGAGGTTGTTAATAAATATCTTAAAATAGCTGAAGATTTAAAATTAAAAATTAAAGCATTAGAATTAGAAAGCTTTAGTTTAGCAAGATCATTGATAATTGATAATAAGATATCAGTTTGTATTTTGGATATAGGAGCAAGGGCTACCTCCTTTACAATTGTTGATAAAGGAATTATTCAAATGAGCCATAGTTTAGACGTGGCTGGAGCAGAAATGACAAAAATTCTTGCCATTAGTTTAAATATTGGGTCTAAAAGAGCTGAAGAATTTAAATTAGCTTATGGATTTGAAAATACAGAAGAAAAGAAAAAAGAAATAAAAGAATTATTAAGCGTTCCAATGAACAAAATAATTAATGAGATTGAAAGAATGGTAAACAGTTATCAAGAAAAAACAGGAAGAAAAATAGAAAAACTTATTCTTAATGGTGGTTCTGCTCAACTATCAGGATTAAAAGAATATATTGAAGAAAAATTAAATATTAAAACAATTATTGCTAATCCTTGGGCAAAGGTAGTTTATAAATCATCATTACAACAGAAACTTAAAGAAATTGGTCCTCAATTCTCTGTAGCTGCTGGCGCAGCCATGAGAGATGATTAATATGAATGAAATAAACTTAGTTCCAAAAGAATATAGGAAGAAAACTTTAAAGTTTTCAGGAATTTTTTCTAAAATAGGAGGAATATTTTTAATTCTGCTTATTTTGAGTCTGCTTTTATTTGGTGGACTTTTTATTTACAAAAAATCATTAAATAAAGAATTAAAAGATTTTAAAAAAGAAATATTAATATTAGATCAAAAAAGAAATCCCGAATTAGAGGAAAAAATAGTTAATTTAGATAAAAAATTAGAAATATTAGAAAGTATATTTAATAATCATTTATACTGGTCAGAATTATTTACAAGAATAGAAAATTTAGTTTTAAAAAAAGCATATTTTTCTAAAGTAAGAATAGGTTTTTTAGAAACAGATTTAGCAATTAATTTGTCAGGAAATGCCTTAACTTATACTATTTTAGCTCAACAAATGTTAAGCTTTCAAGAAGATTCTTCAGTAAAAAGTGTTCAGGTTTCTGATATTAGCTTAGGCAGTGAAGGTGGTATTGATTTTAATCTTCAAATAATTTTTTCTAAAAATATATTAATCAATGATTAAGAATATTGTTATTATAATTTTAATATTAAGTTTTATTGGAGTTGTTGTTTTGCTTGATATTCCAGGAGTTCAAGATGTTTTAGATTTGCGAAAACAAATTGAGCAAGAAAAAGAAAAATTTATATCAAAACAAGAATTAACAGACAAAATACTAAAATTAATTAATGAATATAATGATTCTCAAGAAACAATCAATCAAGTTGATAATATTTTTCCAGATGAAGAAGACATTCCTGAATTAATTACACAAATTGAATTTTTGGCCTTTGAAGGCGGTTTAATATTAGAAAACATAGATGTTTCTAGTTTTAAAAATATTGCAGAAAGCAAAGCAGAAATTGTTCGTGGTCAAGAACAAAAAGAAGAAGATTTTAATATAGTAAGTATTAAAATAAAATTAATTGGTACTTATTCATCATTTAAAAACTTTCTTAAATTAGTAGAAAATAATATTCGTTTAATAGATATTGATTCTGTAGAATTTGTTTCTGAATCATCATTTTTTGAATTTAATTTATCATTAAAAGCATATTTTCAAAAATAATGGCAATTGAAATCTTACAAAAAGAAAAAAAACAAAAAACTTTATTAATAGTTGCATTTGGTATTTTAATTATTACAGCTGTGTTTTTGTATTCTACTTTTTGGGCAGGAGAAAAAACACAAGGACCAGAAGAAGAAATTAATGAATCTGATTCTGATAAAGTTTATACAGAAAGAGATTTAATATCATTAGAAAGAAAATTAAAGGAAATTGAAAAAATAGATTTAGAATTATTAAACGAAAAGATTTTACCTTTTCTTAAAAAATATGGTGATATACCACTAAGAAAAGGAGAAGCAGGAAGAATAAATCCTTTTATTCCATATGACTAAGCAAAAAACAATTTTAGATGTATTAATAAAAAAGAAATTAATAGATCCAGTTGCACTGGACAGTATTAAAAGAGAATCAGAAGAATCAAAAAAAAATATTGAAGAAATACTTTTGGAAAAAAAAATAATTGATGAAAAAAAACTTTATCAATTAAAAGCAGAATTATTAAAAACAACCTTTAGAGATTTAACTGGATTCAAACCAAAACAAGAGGTTTTAAAATTAGTTCCATTAGAAGCTGCTCAGCACTATGGCTTTGTTCCTTTTAATGTTGATAAAAAAAACTTAGAAATAGGAATGCTTAATCCTAATGATATAGATGCTAATGAAGCTTTAAAATTTATTGCTCATAGAAATGGATTAAGTCCAAAGGTATTTTTAATTAGTCAAATTGATTTTAAAGAAATTATTAAAGCATATTCAACTTTTAAAGGAGAAGTCAAAGAAGTATTAGAAGAATTGAAAAAGGAAATAGATTCAGAAAAAAAGAAACCAACTATTTTAAAAAGCGACAAATCAGAAAAGATTTCTGAAGAAGCTCCTATTAGCAAGGTTGTTGCTTTAATCATTAATAATGCTATTGAACAGGGAGCATCAGACATTCATATTGAACCAAATGAAAAATCAGTAAGAGTTCGTTTTAGAGTAGATGGTGTTTTAAAAATAAATCTTACTCTTCCAATAAATATTCATGCTGCTGTTGTTTCTAGAATTAAAATTCTTTCTAGATTAAAAATAGATGAAACAAGAAAACCACAAGATGGAAGATTTTTTACTCAGATTGATAAGAAAAAAATAGATTTTCGTATTTCTACGTTTCCTACTTATGCTGGAGAAAAAGTTGTAATGAGAATATTAGATCCAAGCGCTGGTTTAAGAAAATTATCTGATTTAGGACTAGATGGTCGCAATTTAAAACTTGTTGAAGAGAATATTCAAAAACCAAATGGATTAATTTTAGTAACTGGTCCTACTGGTTCTGGTAAAAGCACAACACTTTATAGTATTTTAAATATTCTTAATCAAGAAGGAGTAAACATCATTAGCTTAGAGGATCCAATAGAATACTATATTGAAGGAGTAAGTCAGTCTCAGGTTCGTCCAGAAATAGATTATACTTTTGCTTCTGGTTTAAGAAGTATTTTACGTCAAGATCCAGATAAAATTATGGTTGGTGAGATCAGAGACAAAGAAACTGCTTCTTTAGCTGTTCATGCTGCTTTAACTGGTCATTTGGTTCTGTCCACCCTACATACAAATGATGCGCTTGGCGTTATCCCTAGATTAATAGATATGGGAATTGATCCATATTTATTGCCACCAACCTTACTTTTGATTGTTGCACAAAGATTAGTTAGAAAATTATGTCCTATTAAAAAAGAGTTTAAAGCATCTGATGAGGTAATAAAAATGGTAGAAAAAGAAATTTCTGGATTTAGCGAACAAGAGCTAGAAAAATATAATATTAAAAAACCATATTCTCTTTACGAGCCAATTGTATCAAAAGAATGTCCAAGAGGAACAAAGGGTAGAATTGGTATTTTTGAAGTAATAGCAATGACTCCAGAATTAGAAGAAATTATATTAACACAACCTTCTGATAGTAAAATTAAAGCAGAAGCTGCAAGACAAGGAATGATAACAATGTTGCAAGATGGAATTATTAAAGCATTAAGAGGAAGTGTTGGTTTTGAAGAAGTTAAAAAAGCAGTAGAAGAATAATTAAAATAATTATATAATTAAAACATATGAGAAAAGGTTTTACATTGGTTGAGCTTTTGGTGGTAATAGCAATTATTGGTTTATTAACTGGAATGATTGTTATTAGTATTAAAACCGTAAAAGCAAAGGCTAGAGACAGCCAAAGAGTTTCTGATGTTAATACTATTGCTACAGCCCTTAATCTGTATCATAATGATTCTAATAATTATCCTATTTTTGATGGATATATTATTGGATCTGATGCTCTTTCTTCAGCATTAATAAGTGTTGGAACAGCATCTGGAATTCCTATTGACCCATTAAATGCTGGTGATTACAGATATTATTATCAAAGCACAGATGGGTCAGATTATTATCTAGAATATTATCTAGAAACTAATTCTGTATTAGGAAAAAGTGAAGGATTAAACTATATTGTTCCATGACCAAGGATTATCAATTAAAACTCGAAGAACTTTTAGAAATAGCAGGAAAGCAGAATGCTTCTGATTTGCACTTTTCAGTTGGTAGGAAACCAACATTAAGAATTGATGGCAGTTTAATAGAACTAGCTAAATACCCTGTTTTAACAGCTGAAAATACAAAAGGATTTGCAGAAGCATTGGTTCCAGAAGAAAAATTACCAAGACTTATTAAATATAAAGAAGTTGATTTTTCATATAATTATAAAGACAAGGCTAGGTTTAGAGTGAATGTTTTTTATCAAAGAGGATGTTTGGGAGCAGCTTTAAGATTTTTCCCTTCAAAAATACAAACAATTAAAGAATTAAGATTACCTCAGGTTGTTGAATCATTTATTAATCAATCGCAAGGATTTATTTTAATCGTAGGCCCAACTGGTCATGGAAAAACAACAACATTAGCTGCTTTAGTTGATCACATTAATCATAATCAAACTAAAAACATTATTACAATCGAAGATCCTATTGAATATGTTTTTGAACAAGACAAAAGCATTATTAGTCAAAGAGAAGTTCAAAATGATACAAAAACTTTTAAAAGAGCACTTCGTTCATCATTTAGACAAGATCCAGATGTATTAGTTATCGGAGAGTTAAGAGACTTAAATTCAATTTCAACTGCTTTAACTGCAGCTGAAACCGGTCATTTAGTTTTAGCCACTCTTCACACTAATAATGCTGCTCAAACAATTGATAGAATAATTGATAGTTTTCCTGCTGAGGCAAAAAATCAAGTAAGAACACAATTAGCTGCTACTTTATTAGCTGTTGTTTCTCAAAGATTAATTCCTAGAATAAATGGCGGAAGAATTCCAGCTGTAGAAATAATGATAGCTAATGCTGCTGTAAGAAATTTAATTAGAGAGGGTAAGATTCATCAATTGGATTTAGTTGTTGAAACAAGTGCTGAAGAAAAAATGATTTCTTTAAACAGATCTTTAGCAGATCTTGTTCATAAAGGAGAAATTTCTTTAGAAAATGCTGAAATATATTCATTAAATCCTTCTGATTTAAAAATGTTATTAGGTAAGTAGTTATGAAATTTAATTATCAAGCAAGAACAAAAACAGGAGAAATACAAACCGGAACAGTTGAAGCTAATAGTAGAGAAACAGCAATTGAAACGCTTCAACGCCATGATTTGCTTGTAGTTTTTTTACAAGAAATATCAGGAATTCCTTTTTATGCTCGTTCCTTAAAATTTTTTCAAAAAGTTAAATCAAAAGAATTAACAATGTTTTATAGACAGCTTGCTATTCTTTTTGAAGCAGATGTTTCTCCTTTGGAATCTTTAAAGATTTTAGGAGATCAAACCACTAATCCTTTTTTTAGAGATTTGATTTTTCAAGTAGAAAAAGATATTAAAGGTGGGGAACCATTGTCTCAGGCAATGGCAAAGCATAAAAAGGTTTTTTCTTCTTTTTATATAAATGTTATTAAGGCTGGAGAAGCAACTGGAAAGCTTCATGATGTTTTAAAATATTTAGCTGATCATGCTGAAAGAGATTATAACTTAACACACAAAGTAAAAGGTGCTTTTATATATCCAATAGCAATTCTTTGTTTGTTTCTTGTTGTGGGAACTTTAATGATGATTTATGTTGTTCCGTCTCTTTCTTCAATGTTAATAGAAATAGGTGGAGAGCTTCCAATTACAACCAAGATTTTAATAGGAATGAGTAATTTTTTAAAAAAGTGGATTTTATTGGTTGTACTTGGTGTTATTGGTTTAATTATTTTAATAGTTAGATTTAAAAAAACAGAACAAGGAGCATTATTCTTTGATAAATTAAAATTAAAAATTCCAATTTTTAAAGATCTTTCTAAAAAAATATATTTAGCTAGATTTGCAGAAAATTTTCAGACTTTATTAAAAGGAGGAATTCCAATTTTACAAGCATTGGATATTACAGCAAAAGTAATGGGCAATAAGGTTTATGAGAAAATAGTTCTTGATGCAAGAGAAAGAGTTAGGGTTGGTGAAACAATTAGTTCTTCTTTTTCTGCTCATCCTAAAGAAATAACCCCAATGGTTTCTCAAATGATAGGAGTAGGTGAGAAAACAGCTCAATTAGATAATATTTTAGAAAAAGTTGCTAATTTTTACGGACAAGAGGTTGACAGAATGGTTGCTAATATGACTCAGTTGATTGAACCGATTATGATTCTTGTTCTTGGTGTAGGGGTTGGTTTTCTGGTTTCTTCAATATTAATGCCTATTTACAACATTTCTTCTGGTTTGTGATATAATTAAACTAGTAGTTTAAAAAACTAAAAGGTCGAATGATAATAAGGCTTAATTAAAATATTAATTATGTTTTACAAAAAATCAAAAGGTTTTACCTTGATTGAACTTTTAGTTGTTATTGCTATTATTGGTATTTTAGCAACTATTGTTTTGGTGTCTTTGAATTCTGCTCGTGAGAAAGCAAGAGACGTTCGTAGGATTGGTGATTTGCGTCAAGTAGCTTTAGCATTAGAAATGTACTATGATGACAATGCTGGTTACCCTATAGTAACTGGTTGTACCAATGCTACATGGGACACAATGGCTACTGCTATAGAGGGTGGTGGTTATATGACAGTTGTTCCTGATGATCCTACTGATTCTGGAAGTTATCTATATGCGTATGGTGGAGATGGTACTGATTATGTATTAAAAGCTACGCTAGAAAATTTAAGCAATAGTGCTTTTGCCACAGACTTAGATGCAACGTCTCAAAGTTGTACATGTGATGATGCAAGTGGTTTTTACTGCATTCAACCGTAATTATAGATTTTCAGCTTAATAATCAGATTCTGCCCAAGCTTTTTGTTTGGGCAGAGAAGATTGTTAAGCTGATTTTAAAATGTATATATTGTTTTTCATTTTAGGATTAATAATTGGCAGCTTTTTAAATGTTGTTATATTTAGGCTAAATAAAAAATCCTTAAAAGGAAGGTCGCATTGTATTTTTTGTAAAAAGAAATTACATTGGCACGAATTAATTCCTTTATTTTCATTTTTTCTTTTAAAAGGAAAATGTAAAAAATGTAAAAAAAAGATTTCTATTCAATATCCTTTAGTTGAATTTTTTACTGGTTTAATTTTTGTTTTAATTTCTTTGAAAACTTTTAATTTAGATATTTTTTCTATATTAATCACCTTTTTCTGGTTTATTTTTGCTAGTTTTTTAATTGTAATTTTTGTTTATGATTTAAAACATTATTTAGTTGCTGATAAAGTAATTTATCCAGCAATATTTATTGCTTTAATATATATATTGTTTTTATTTTTATTTTCAAATGGTTTGTTTCCGTCTTTAGTTTTTAGTTATTTGGTTTCTGGTTTAATTGGGGGTGGTTTTTTCTTGATTATTGTTTTAATTTCTAAAGAAAAATGGATGGGAATGGGAGATGTTAAAATAGGTGTTTTTATTGGTTTAATTCTTGGTATTCAGCTTTTACTTGTTGCTTTATTTTTAGCTTTTGTTATTGGTGCTATTATTTCTTTGATTTTAATTTTTTTGAATAAAAAAGGATTAAAATCAGAAATACCATTTGGTCCATTTTTAACTGGAGCTTGTTTAACTTCGTTTTTATGGGGTGATTTTTTATTAAATTGGTATTTTAATTTATTTTTATGAAAAAAGGATTTACATTAATAGAGGTATTGGTTGTAACAGCTGTAATAGGAATTATTTCAATTATGCTTGTAGCTAATTGGACAAAAAATGAGAGTAGCTCTAAACTACAAAGAACAGCTCAAGAAGTTGTTTTAAGCATTAGAAGTGCTCAAGATATTGCTTTAAATAGTTTTAAGTCTTCTGGACAGGACGTTCCTTATTCTTATGGTATACGTTTTGACAAAGATATTGATTCTTCATATTTGATTTTTGGAGATAAAAATGGAAACAATACTTATCAACCATCTGATATATTAATTAAAAATGTTTTAATAGAATCTGGTATAGAAATAGATTCTCTTTCTTCTGGAAATAATAATCTTAATATTGTGTTTTCTATTCCTGATGGTTTTACAACAATTAATCCGTCTAGTACATCAGCTAGTATTGTTATAAAAAAATCTAATGGAATATGTCCACAGGATTGCAAAACAATAACAATAATGAATACTGGACAAGTAAGCATATATGAATAAAGGATTTTCACTAATGGAAGTAATTATTTCTGTAGCTGTTATTACAACTGCTATAGTTGCTTCGATTTCTTTAATTTCATATAGTGTTTCTAGTATTGTATCAAATCAGAATAAAATGATTGCAATTCATCTTGCTCAAGAAGGAATAGAAATTGTTAAAAATATTAGAGATACTAATTGGCTTTTAGATAAAAGAGGTGAATTAAACTGGAGGGATGGATTAGATGAGGGGAATTACAGGGTGCAATATAATCAAGTTAGTCTTTTGTCTTTTTCTAATACTTCATTAAAAATAAATAGTAATAATATATATCAATATAGTTCTGGTAGTAGAACTCCGTTTTATAGAAGAATAAGCATTGTTCATATATCAAATGAACAGATAAAAGTTGTTTGTGAAATAACTTGGCAAGAAAAAGCAAGAAATAAATCTGTTCAATTGGAAAGTAGATTATATAATTGGTTAATAGAATGAAAAAAGCATTTACATTAATAGAAATATTAGTAGCATTATCCATTTTTATGGTGGTTATTATTGTTGTTTTAACTACATTTTTAAGCGGTATAAACGGCCAAAGAAAGGTTATTGCTTTACAGGACGTACAAGATAATGCAAGGTTTTTAATGAATTTCATGGTTAAAGAAATCAGAATGAGTGAAATTAATAGTTTTAATTCTTCAAGCTTAAATATTACTAGGCCAGATGGAGAATCAGTTAGTTATTTATTTAATAATGCAAATGGTAAAATAGAAAGAACAGATTCAACTACATCTGGTCCAATAAGTTCAGACAATGTATTTATTTTAGGAGGCTTTTATGGTTCTGGTGTTGGCAAATTAGATGGATTACAAGCAAAAATAACAATTGTAATGGATGTTCAAAAAAATAGCGCAAAAGAACAAGGTAGAGCTAGTATAAAAATTCAAACAACTGTTTCTCAAAGAAACTTAGATTTATGAAAAAAGCATCTTCTTTATTATTAACAATATTGATAATGGCTGCTTTACTAGCCATTGCTATTGGTGTTTCTAAATTAACTCTTGGAGAAATTAAATTAATTCAAGACGTTCCAAAATCTTTATTTGCATATTATGCAGCAGAAGCTGGTGCTGAATGGGCAACTTATCAATATAGAACAATTGGTGAGGTTTTAAATATTACTCCTTGTGATATTGATTTAGACAATGGAAGTAGTTATGGCATTGAAGTGAATGAGACAATTATAAAATCTATTGGTTGTTATCAAGACATTAGGAGGGCAATAGAGATTTCTTTTTAAGTTTGCTTTAAGTTTTTTTATTGTTTAAAATTAATAGTTAACCTGTTAATTTTTTTTATGAGTAACAAATTTGATAAAATTAAAAAAAGAGATGGAAACGTTGTTGACTTTGATCAGGAAAAAATAACTGATGCTGTTTTTAAGGCTTTAACAGTTTCTGGTAAGGGCGGTAGAGGAATTGCTAAAAAGATTTCTGATAGAGTTATTGTTTTATTAAACAAAAGATTTAAAAAAAACCACATTCCATCAGTTGAAGAAATACAAGACCTTGTTGAAGAGGTTTTAATTTTAGAAGATCGTACTGAAACTGCCAAAGCATATATTGTTTATCGTGAACAACGTAGAAAAATCAGAGAAATGGAATCAGCAACAAAAGAAAGCGTTGATATGATAAGTAACTATATTGAAGAAATAGATTGGCAAGTAAATGAAAATAGTAATATGACCTATTCCTTACAAGGATTAAATGATTATGTTTCTAGTTTTGTTACTAAAAGATATTGGTTAAATAAAATTTATCCTAAAGAGATTAGAGAAATTTCTTTTTCCGGTGGTTTTCATATTCATGATTTAGGATATTTAGCACCGTATTGTTGTGGTTGGGATTTAATGGATTTATTAATGAAGGGTTTTAGAGGTGTTGTTGGAAAAATAGAAACTGGCCCAGCTGGACACTTTAGGGTTGCTTTGGGACAAGCTGTTAACTTTTTTTATACTCTTCAAGGAGAAACAGCAGGTGCTCAAGCTTTTTCTAATTTTGATACTCTTTTAGCTCCTTTTATTCGTTATGATAATCTAGATTACAAGCAAGTAAAACAAGCTATGCAAGAGTTTATATACAATTGTAATGTTCCTACTAGAGTGGGATTTCAGACCCCTTTTTCTAATATTACAATGGATTTGGTCGTTCCTGAGCATTTAAAAAACTCTCCAGTAATAATTAAAGGAAAAGCACAGGAGGAAAAGTATAAAGATTTTCAAAAAGAAATGGATATTCTTAATCAAGCATTTGCTGAAATCATGAGCGAAGGAGATGACTCTGGTAGGGTTTTTACCTTTCCTATTCCAACATATAATATTACGAAAGATTTTAATTGGGATAATAAAGTATTAAAACCTATTTGGGAAATGACTGCAAAATATGGTATTCCATATTTTGCTAATTTTGTTAATAGCGATATGAGCCCAGACGATACTAGAAGCATGTGTTGTAGATTGCGCATAAACAATCGAGAATTATACAAAAGAGGTGGTGGTTTATTTGGCGCTTCTCCATCTACTGGATCAATTGGCGTTGTAACTATTAATATGCCAAGAATTGGTTATTTATCTAAAACCAAAAAAGAATTTTTTGATAGATTAAGTAGATTAATGGATTTAGCAAAAGAATCTTTAGAGATCAAAAGAAAAACTATTGATAATTTTACAGAAAAGGGACTATATCCTTATGCAAAATATTATTTAGATGGTGTTAAGAAAATGAGAGGAAGTTATTGGGGTAATCATTTTTCTACAATTGGCTTGGTTGGAATGAATGAATCTTTGTTGAATTTTATGAATAAAAATATAGGCACCAAAGAAGGAAATAAGTTTGCTCAAGAGGTTTTAGACTTTATGAGAGAAAGAATGATTAAATATCAAAAAGAAACTGGCAATCTATATAATTTAGAGGCTTCTCCAGCAGAAGGAACAGCATATAGATTAGCTAGGATGGACAAGAAAGAATATCCAGATATAATAACAGCTGGAGATGTTGAGCCATATTACACTAATTCTACTCATCTTCCGGTTGGTTATACCGACGATTTATTTGAATCCTTAAAAAATCAAGATGATCTTCAAAAAAAATATAGCGGTGGCACTGTTTTACATGGATTTATTGGTGAAAAAATATCAGATCCAGAAACAGTTAAGAATTTGGTTAAAAAAATATTTACTAAATTCCATCTTCCATATTTTAGTATTACTCCAACTTTCTCTATTTGTCCTCATCATGGATATATTGTTGGAGAACATTTTAATTGTCCTAAATGCACCATAGAACAACCCTGTGAGGTCTATTCTCGCGTTGTGGGATACATTAGGCCCGTACAACAGTTTAATAAGGGCAAACAAGAAGAATATAAAGAAAGAAAAACATATAAGTTATGAAAATAGGTGGTTTACAAAAATTAAGTTTAATTGATTATCCGGGCAAAACCGCTGCCACGGTTTTTTTAATTGGATGCAATTTTAAATGTGGCTTTTGTCATAATCCTGAATTAGTTGATGTTCGTGGTAAAGAGGTTGTTTCAGAAAAAGAGTTTTTTTCTTTTTTAAAAGATAGAATTGGATTATTAGATGGAGTATGTATTACTGGCGGTGAACCAACAATTGTTTCTGATTTATTTAATTTTATTAAAAAAATCAAGGAATTGGGATTTTTAGTTAAATTAGACACCAATGGTAGCAATCCAGAAGTATTAAAAGAATTAATTAATATTATTGACTATGTTGCTATGGATATTAAAACTAGTAAAGAAAAGTATAAAATGGTTGCCAATATTGATTTGGATAGAATTAATAAAAGCATTGATTTAATTAAAGGTTTAAAAAATTATGAATTTAGAATCACTGTTGTTCCTGAATTGGTTGATAAAGATGATATAGAAAAAATAGGCAAATGGTTAAAAGGATGTAAAAAAATTGTTTTACAGCAATTTAGAAATGAAAGGGTGTTAGATAAAAAGTTTGAAAAAGTTAAACCTTATTCTGATGATGTATTTTTTAATTTTAAAAAAATCTTAGAAAAAAATATTAATAATGTAGAGTTGCGCTTATGAGTCTTTCTAATGCGTTAGTTATTGTTTGTTTAGTCTTCATTGTTATTATATTTTTTATCTCTCCTAAATTTATGAGTTCTTTGTCTGAGGACAAGGAACTTATTTTTATTGGAAAGGTTATTAAAGAACCAGATATTAGAGACACTAATACAAAATTAACTGTTCAAACTGATTCTTTTAGAGTTTTAATTACTGTTGCTAAATTTCCAGAGTATAAATATGGAGATGTTTTAGAAATAGATGGAGAATTAAAAGTTGCTCCTGTTTTTGAAGATTTTAATTATAAAGAATATTTAGCTAAGGATAAAATTAATTCAGTAATGTATTATCCAAAAGTTAAAGTTTTGGATAATAAAGCTGGTATGTTCTCTTTTGTGTTTTCTTTTAAAAAAAGCATTAGAGAGAAAATAGAAAATATTATGCCATTTCCTGAAAATAGTATTTTACAAGCAATTACTTTGGGTAATAAAAATTTAATAAGTGATTCTTTAAAAGAAAAATTAAATATTATTGGCATTAGACATATTGTTGCTATTTCTGGGATGCATATAGTTATTTTGTCGGAAATAATTATGTTTATTTTAATTGGCTTAGGTTTGTGGCGCGGTCAAGCATTTTGGTTTGCTGTTTTAATCTTAATCCTTTTTATAATAATGGTTGGTGCTCCTGCTTCTGCTGTTCGTGCTGGTATTATGGGTATTATACTATTATTAGGTCAAAAGATTGGAAGATTGGGTGAATCTGCTAGGATTGTTATTTTTGCTGCAACAATTATGTTAATATTTAATCCTTTATTATTGCGTTATGATGTTGGTTTTCAATTATCATTTTTAGCTGTTTTAGGAATAATTTATTTAAAACCTATTTTTGATTCTTTTTTAGAAAACATTTTAAAGAAAAAAGAATTAAATGGAATTATTCAAATTATTACTATGACTTTTGCTGCTCAAATAGCTACTCTTCCCATTTTAATTTTTAATTTTGGTAGAATTTCATTAATATCTCCTCTTGCTAATTTATTGGTTGTTCCTATTCTTCCTTTTATTATGACGCTTGGTTTGATTTTTAATTTAAGTGTATTTGTTTTTTTAGGAAAAGTGCTTGTTTGGCCAGCTTATTTTGGTTTTACATATATTGTTAGATTAACTGAGTTATTAGCTAAAATTCCTTTTGCTTCTATTAATATTAATGTTCATTTTGGTTTTTTAATTTTTTATTATGTATTGTTGGTTGGGTTTGTTTGTTATAAAAAAACTCGGAAATTAATCCGGATTTGAATTTTTATGATTTATTTATTAAACAATAAAACAAAAATAAATATATTAATAGGATTGTTTTTATTAACAATCCTTATTTGGTTTTTTGTTTTTTATGAAAATAATCAAGATTTAAATATTTCTTTTTTTGATGTTGGTCAAGGTGATAGTGTTTTTATAGAATTAGGTGATAAACAAATATTAATTGATGGCGGGCCCAATTCTAGTGTTTTAGAAAAACTTGGCAGAGACATGGCATTTTATGACAGATATATTGATTTAATTGTATTAACTCATCCAGAATCTGATCATATTACTGGAATAATAGAAGTTATTAAAAGATATGATGTTGGTGCAATAATATTTACTGGAATTAAAACAGATACAAATCAGTATGAAGAATTTTTAAGTATTATTGAGAAAAAAAATATACCAATATATATTGGTATGCTTGGAGGAGAAATAGAATTTAATAATGCATCTTTAAAAATTCTTTATCCTTTTGAGTCTTTGTTGGGTAAAAGGGTTTCTAAGGTAAATAATTCTTCTATTGTTAGCATGTTTAACTATAAAGATATAGATGTCTTATTTACTGGAGATATTGAGAAGGTTGTTGAAAAAGAATTAATTAATTCTGGATTAGATTTAAGAGCTGATATTTTAAAGGTTGCTCATCATGGTAGCAAGTCGTCTTCTGATGAGGAATTTTTAAAAGCTGTTAATGCTTCTTTGTATATTATTCAAGCTGGTAAAGATAATAAATATGGCCATCCACATCAAGAAGTTATTGATAGGATGGCCAATGTTTTGGTTACTGGGACTTTAGGGGATGTTGATTTTAAGTTTTGAGCATTTTTTCTATTTCTTTTTTATTCACAGAAATATCTATTTTACCTGCTGTTTTTTCGTTTTTTTGTACTTCTATGAAGACTCTTTTTGCATTTTCTGAACCTCTAGCTACAACATGAATAATTTTTTCTGATTTTTTTAAAATAATATCATCTGATATTGATATGAAAAATTCCACGATTTCTTTTTTTGTCATCCTGCTTGTTGGTATGGAGAATATTGCTCCACCAGCTTTTTCAATCATTCCAAGTATTTCTGCATTTTGGAATCCAGATCCATCAATTTGATTTTCCATTTAATTACTCCTTAAAAGAACTTGAATTTTAATTTAACATAACAAATATTTTATGTCAATGATGTTCCAACAATTATTTTAAACAACCAAAATATTACTGGAACCAAGTATTTAAATAAAAAGAATATAAAGAACAATACAACGATTAATCCATAACGCTCTAATTCAAATGAAAGTCTTTGATATTTATATGGTAATGCTGAAAACAATATTTTAGAACCATCTAATGGAGGAATAGGAACTAAATTAAATACAGCCAATAAAAGATTAATAATTACTATATATACAAATATTTGAATTAAACTTTGAGTATGCACTGTATTAGCAAATGGAATAAATCTTAATGCTAATCCAAAAACTAATGCTATTAAAATATTAGATCCTGGGCCTGCTCCTGCAACCATTGCTGGACCCCATTTTTGATTTTTTAAATTATTTGGATTATATGGAACTGGTTTTGCCCATCCAAATAAAAAAGGACTAGAAGCTATTAAAAGAAAAATCGGAATTATTATTGATCCCCATATGTCTAAATGTTTTATTGGATTTAAAGTTAAGCGACCTGCGTATTTTGCTGTTGGGTCGCCCAAATGATTAGCCATTGCACCATGAGATACCTCATGAATAACAACTGACATTAAAAGTATTGCTATTTGTATAATTAATATTATTGGATCCATTGATTATTTTTTTTTAATGTGTTAATCTCATTTTATGTCTAGAGTTTGTACAATCTGTGAAAAGAAATCGATTATGGTTACAAAAAGAAAGAAGCTACGAAGTAATTATAACCCGACTATAAAAAAAAGAAAATACCCAAATTTACAATGGGTTAAATTAGATGATGGTAAAAGAGTAAAAGCTTGTACAAAGTGTATTAAAGCAATAAATAAGAAAAAATAAGATTGACTATCATTTAAATAATTGTTATTCTCTTTACATAACTCAATAAACTTGAGAATATTTGTTTAATATATGCCTACAATTCATCAATTAATTAAAAAGCCTAGAAAAAGAGGTATTAAAAAACCTAAAGCACCAGCCCTTAGGAAGGGTTTTAATGTTAAAAAAAATAAACCTACTAGGTATAGATCTCCATTTAAAAGAGGGGTGTGTATAAGGGTTTATACCACAACTCCTAAAAAGCCTAATTCAGCTTTGCGTAAAGTAGCTAGAGTTAGATTAACAAATGGAATGGAAGTAACAGCATATATTCCTGGTGAAGGACATAATTTGCAAGAACACTCTGTTGTTGTAATTAGAGGCGGAAGGGTTAAAGATTTACCAGGTGTTCGTTATCATGTTGTTCGTGGTGTTTTAGATACAGAAGGTGTTTCAGGAAGAAAACAACAAAGGTCAAAATATGGTGCTAAAAAAGGTAGTGGTATTTCTAAGGCTACTAAAGCAGAAAAGTCTGCTCCAGTTGAAGAGCTAAAAGAATCATGAGAAGAAAAAAAGCAATTAAAAAGCAAATAGCTCCAGACCCAAAGCACAATAGTGAGTTAATTGCTAAATTTATTAATAATATTATGAAAAGCGGCAAAAAATCAATTGCTCAAAATATTTTTTATACTGCTCTTGATATAGCTAAAAAAAGTTTAAAAAAAGAAGAAGTCTTAGAAATTGTTGAAAAAGCTATTTTAAACACATCTCCTTCTTTAGAGGTAAAATCAAGAAGGGTTGGTGGAGCTAATTATCAAGTTCCTTACGAAGTAAGGGGAGACAGAAAAGAAGCTTTAGCAATGCGTTGGATAATTAGAGCTGCTATGAAGAAAAAAGGAAAATCAATGGCTGAAAAATTAGCTCAAGAATTAATTGATGCATTTAATAATGAAGGAGATGCGGTTAAGAAAAAACAAGAAACTCATAAAGTAGCTGAGGCTAATCGTGCTTTTGCTCACTTTGCTTGGTAATATGCCTAGAGAATATCCAATTGAAAAAGTTAGAAACATTGGGTTTATTGCCCATATTGACGCAGGTAAAACAACAGTTACTGAAGGTATTTTGTATTTAACAGGAAAAACACATAAAATTGGAACAGTTCATCAAGGTGATACTCAAATGGATTGGATGGAACAAGAAAGAGAAAGAGGTATTACTATTACTTCTGCTGCTACAACTTCTTTTTGGAGCCCAAAGCATTATAAGGGTGAAAAGCATCGTATTAATATTATTGACACACCTGGTCATATAGATTTTACTGTAGAAGTACAGCGTTCTCTAAGAGTATTAGATGGCGCTGTTGTTATTTTCGACGGTAAAATGGGCGTAGAGCCACAATCAGAAACTGTTTGGAGACAAGCTGATGGATTTGAACTGCCTAGAATGTGTTTTATTAATAAGATAAATCAAACAGGTGGTGATTTCTATAAATCTCTAGATTCTATTCGTGAAAGATTAAGTGCTAATGCTTATCCAATTCAAATACCTATTGGTTTTGAAAAAGATATTATTGGTATTATTGACCTTGTTAAAATGAAAACATATACTTATTCTGATTTTAAAGATAAAGAATTAAATGAAGGAGAAATTCCTGAAGACTTAAAAGAAAAAGCAGAAAAATTTAGACATGAACTTTTAGAAAGAGTTGTTGAATCAGACGATGCTTTAATGGAAAAATATCTTTTAGGTGAAGAAATTTCTGAAGATGAATTTGTTAAAGCAATTAGACAATCTACATTAAAAGGTGATTTTTTTCCTATTTTAGCAGGAGATGGTCGTGGCGTTATTGTAGAAACAATATTAGATGCAGTTCTTAATTATCTTCCTTCTCCTGGAGAATTACCCCCAGTTGAAGGAGAAGATCCAAAAACAGGAGAAAAAATTACTCGTTCTACTTCTGAAGATGTGCCTTTTTCTTCTTTGGCTTTTAAGGTTGCAACTGATCCTTTTGTTGGTAATTTAACATATTTTAGGGTTTATTCTGGAAAATTAGAAGCAGGATCATACATTTTAAATTCATCTAATGGAAAAAGAGAAAGAATTGGTCGTATTGTTAGAATGCATGCTAATCATAGAGAAGAGGTAAAAGAAATTTATGCTGGTGAAATTGGTGCTATAGTTGGCTTAAAAGGAACAACTACTGGTGATACTCTTTGTGATCCAGAACATCCAATTCTTTTAGAAAAAATTGATTTTCCAGATCCTGTTATATACATTTCAATTGAACCAAAAACAAAAGCTGATCAAGAAAAAATGGGGTTAGCTTTAAAACGTTTATCTGATGAGGATCCAACATTTAAATTAAGAACAGATGAAGAAACTGGTCAAACAATAATTTCTGGTATGGGAGAGCTTCATTTAGAAATTATTGTTGATAGAATGAAAAGAGAATTTAAAGTAGAAGCTAATATTGGTCGTCCACAAGTAGCTTATAAAGAAACAGTCAATGGAGAGGCAGAGGCTGAAGGAAAATATATTCGTCAAAGTGGTGGTCGTGGTCAATATGGTCATGTTTGGTTAAAAATTGAACCAAAAGAAAGAGGTGAAGGATTTGAATTTATAGATAAAATTAAAGGTGGAATTATTCCTGCAGAATATATTCCAGCTATTGAAAAAGGTATTAAAGAAGCAGCAACTAAAGGTGTTTTAGCTGGTTATCCAGTTGTTGATTTTAAAACAACCCTTTATGATGGTTCTTTTCATGATGTAGACTCTTCTGAATCCGCATTTAAGATTGCTGGATCCATGGCATTCCAAGCTGCAGCTAAAAGAGCTAAGTTAGTATTATTAGAACCAATTATGAAAGTTGAAGTAATAATTTCTGAGGACTTTTTAGGAGATATTACTGGTGATTTAAATTCTAAGAGAGCTAGGATTGAAAAAATGGAAGACAGAAACAATATTAAGGTTATTGATGCTTTAGTTCCTTTGGCTGAAATGTTTGGTTATGCCACACAGATTCGTTCTATGTCTCAGGGTAGAGGATCATTTACAATGGAATTTGATCATTATGAGAAAGTTCCTGCAAATGTAGCTCAAAAGGTTATTGAAGGGAAAAATTAGTTAATTCACTTGACTGATAATTAAATTTCCTTTAAACTTATATTAAGAAATAATAATTAAGGGTAAAGGTAGCAGTATTTAAGAAATATTGTATGTTTCTTTTCTCCTGTTGCTTTAATCTAAAAATATGGCAGAAAAATTTGAAAGAACAAAACCACATGTCAATATTGGCACTATTGGCCATGTTGATCATGGAAAAACAACTTTAACTGCAGCTATTCTTAAACAATTGGCTGCAAAAGGTTTTACAGCTTCAAGCAAAAACGTTGATCAAATCGATAGTGCCCCAGAAGAAAGAGAGCGTGGAATTACTATTGCTTTGGCACACGTTGAATATGAAAGTGAAAAAAGACACTATGCTCACATTGATGCACCAGGTCATGCTGACTATATTAAAAATATGATCACAGGAGCAGCTCAAATGGATGGAGCAATTTTAGTTGTTTCTGCTGCTGATGGCCCTATGCCACAGACCAGAGAACACATTCTTTTGGCTAGACAAGTTGGTGTTCCATCTATTGTTGTATTCCTTAATAAGACTGATCAAGTAGATGATTCTGAATTAATCGATTTAGTTGAAGCTGAAATTAGAGAGCTTTTAACTAAATATGAATTTGATGGTGAAAAAACTCCAGTAATTAAAGGTTCTGCTTTAAAGGCATTAGAAGCAAGCTCTCCAGATTCTGAAGATGCAAAATGTATTTTTGATCTTATAAAATCTGTTGATGAATTTATTCCAGAACCAAAAAGAGAGACTGACAAACCCTTTTTAATGCCTATTGAAGATATCTTTTCAATTGAAGGAAGAGGTACTGTTGTAACTGGAAAGATTGAAAGAGGTATTGTTAAGGTAAATGAAGAAGTTGAAATTATTGGCTTAAAAGATACTCAAAAAACTGTTGTAACTGGCGTTGAAATGTTTAACAAATCTTTAGATGAAGGACAAGCTGGTGATAATGCTGGTATTCTTTTAAGAGGCGTTAAAAAAGAAGATGTTCAAAGAGGCCAGGTTATTGCAAAGCCTGGATCTGTTACTCCTCATACTGAATTTGAGGGTGAAATATATGTTTTAACCAAAGAAGAAGGTGGTCGTCACACCCCATTCTTTAAGAGTTACAAACCTCAGTTCTATATTCGTACAACTGATGTTACTGGTGAAGTAATTGCTTTACCAGAGGGAACTGAAATGGTTATGCCTGGCGATACAGTAAAAGCAACTGTTAAATTGATTGATCCAATTGCCTTAGAAGAAAAACAAAGATTTGCTATTAGAGAAGGTGGTAAAACAGTTGGTGCAGGAGTTGTAACTAAGATTATTAAATAAGATAATGATGATATTAAAACAAATATATTCGGATTAAAAATTCGAATATATTTGTATAATCATGGTAGAAAAAAAGAAAGAAATTGAAGACGACAAAATAAAGCAGCGTCTTAGGATAAAAATTAAAGCATTTGATCATAAGATCGTAGATCAATCAGCCCGTCAAATTATTGAGACAGCTGAGAGATATGGTGCTGAGGTAATTGGTCCTGTACCATTACCAACCAGGATTGAAAAATATACTGTTGCTAGATCTAGTTTTGTTCATAAAAAAGCTAGAGAACAGTATGAAATGAGAACCCATAAAAGATTGATTGATATTTTAAATCCTGTACCAAAAATTATTGATGCCTTAATGAACCTAAATTTGCCTGCTGGTGTAGATATTGAAATCAAAATGTAGGCATTTAATTATGCGAATTATTTTTTCAAATCCAATTGTATAACATTGGACTTAAGTCAGGCATTATTAAAGCCAGGCTAGTCCTGGTTTTAAATTATATGAATTTTATTCTAGGTAGAAAATTAGGAATGACACAGATATTTATTAATGGGAAAATCGTTCCAGTAACCGTTGTTAAAGCTGGTCCTTGTTTTGTTACTCAAATAAAAGCAGAAAAAGATGGTTATACAGCCGTTCAAATTGGTTTTGAAAAAGCTAAAGAAAAAAAATCTTTAAAAGGTAAATCATATAAACATTTAAGAGAGTTTAGACTAGATAAAACAGATTTTAAAGTAAAAGATAAGATTAAGGTTGATTCTTTTAAGGTTGATGATAAGGTTAAGGTTTCTGCTATTTCCAAAGGAAAAGGATTTCAAGGAGTTGTAAAAAGACATGGATTTAGCGGCGGACCTGCTTCTCATGGACATAGACACGTTTTAAGAGCGCCTGGTTCTATTGGATCAGCTTTTCCAGAAAAGGTATTTAAAGGTAAAAAAATGGCTGGTCATCTTGGCCATGAAAGAGTAAGCGTTAAAAGTCTTAAAGTAATTTCTATTAATGAAAAAAGTAATTTGATTTCTATTAAAGGTGCTATTCCTGGCCCAATTAATGGATTGGTTGAGATAAAGTCATGAAAAAAGAGGAGCCGTTAAGCTCCTCATATGTTCCATTTTAATTAAATGTTTTGTTCTTGAATACGCAAAATTCTTTTTTCTGTTTTAGATATTTCTTTCTTGACTCTTTCTGTTTCTTTTTCTGTGTTTCCATGATCTAACAACCTAGATTCTAAAAGTATAATATAATTATTAATTCCCATTATTTCTTCTAATCGATCTGTATTATCAGTTTTTATAGCCTCTTCAATCATAGGTTCTATTTGTCCAGAAAAAAGTTTATGTATTTGTCTGGTTTTTGCTTCTCTAATAATTCTTTTCTTTTTTTCTCTTTGTTCTTCTATACTTACTGATCCCGTCATTATTAGAATAACCAAAATCATTAAACCCCAAAAAATTGCAATAAATATCATAATAACCTCCTAAACTTATTTTATATAATACTAATACATAAAATTAAACATGTCAAGTTTAAACGCAAAAACAATAAACATGCAGGGTGAAAAGGTTGGTGAGATTAAGCTGCCTGCTGAGATTTTTGGTTTAGAAATTAAGCATGATTTAATTTATCAAGCTGTTATATCTCAAAAATCTAGCAATCGTATTCCTTATGCTCACACAAAAGATAGATCTGAGGTTAGAGGTGGTGGTAGAAAGCCTTGGCGTCAAAAAGGAACTGGTCGTGCTCGTCATGGATCTACTCGTTCTCCAATATGGATTGGTGGTGGAGTAACATTTGGTCCAAGAAATGAAAGAAATTTTGATAAAAAAATAAATAAAAAGGCTAAAAGAAAAGCATTACTTATGGTTTTTTCTTCTAAGTTTAGAGATAAAGAATTAATTGTTGTAGACAAATTAGAATTAGAAAAAGGAAAGACCAAAACAATCGATTTATTTATTAAGAAAATAATTAAAAAGCCTAATGCATTAATTATTAGTTCTAATAAAAATGTAATTAGAGCAAGTAAAAATCTTCCTTATTTAAAAACAATAGGTATTAATAGTTTAAACGTAATAGATTTACTTTCATTTAAATATTTAATATTATCTCAAGAATCAATTAAAAAAATTAAAGAAACATATGTCAGCTCTATTTGATTTTTTAAGAAAAAAACCTAAAAAGGTTGAATCTAAGATTGAAGAACCTAAAAAGGTTGAAAAAAAGATTATTGATAAAAAAGAATTCAAAAAGACTTCCATAACTCCTAAAAAGAAAAAAGGAGATGTTTATAGAATTCTTAAAGAGCCACATATTAGTGAAAAATCTACTTTTTTATCTGATCAAGGTAAGTATGTTTTTAAAGTTTATCCTGGAGTTAATAAGATTCAAGCTAAAAATGCTATTCAAAACCATTATGCAGTAAAGGTTAAAGATGTTAATATTATTAACATTAAATCAAAAACAAGAATGTTAAGAGGCAAAAAAGGAACTAAGACGGGTTATAAAAAAGCAATTGTTACTTTAGAACAAGGACAAAAAATTGAAATAATGCCACATTAATATGAAAATATATAAACCAACAAGTCCAGGTCGTAGAAATATGACAAAAGCAAGTGATAAACAGCTTACTAAAAAAGCCAAGCCTTTTAAAAAACTTTTAAAAACAAAAAAATCAAGAGCTGGTCGTTCTAAAGAAGGCACAATTACCGTAAGACACAGAGGTGGTGGTCATAAGAAAAAATACAGAGTAATTGATTTTAAAAGACAAAAATTTGGAATTCCAGGAAGAGTTATTTCTATTGAATATGATCCTAATAGAACTTGTTTTATAGCTTTAATAAATTATATTGATGGTGAAAAAAGATATATTTTAGCTCCTCAAGAATTAAAAGTTGGAAATGAAATTATTACTAATGAAAAAACTCCTTTAAAACCAGGCAATAGAATGATGTTAAAAAATATTCCTTCAGGAACATTTGTATATAATATTGAATTAATTCCTGGTCATGGTGGTAAAATAGTAAGATCTGCTGGTAATTCAGCTCAAATAATGTCTGTTGAAGGCAATCATGCACAAATATCTTTGCCTTCTGGAGAAGTTAGAATGATTCCAATAAAATCAATGGCTAGTATTGGCGCTTTAAGCAATCAAGAACATATGTTTGAAAACATAGGTAAGGCAGGTAGATCTCGTTGGAAAGGGAAAAGACCAACAGTTAGAGGATCTGCTATGAATCCAGTTGATCATCCGCATGGTGGTGGTGAAGGTAGGTCTGGAATTAGTCTTCGTTTGGGTCCTAAAACTCCCTGGGGAAAACAAGCTTATGGTGTTAAGACTCGTAGACCTAAAAAATATTCAAATAAATTTATAATTAAACGACGTAAAGGAAAAAGATGAGCAGATCACTAAAAAAAGGTCCATATATTGATGAAAAGCTTTTAATTAAAGTTTCTAAATTAAAACAAAGCGATAAGGTTGTTATTAAAACCTGGGCTCGTTCATCTTCTGTTTCTCCAGAAATGGTTGGATTTACTTTTGGAGTTCACAATGGTAAGATTCATATTCCTGTATTTATTACCGAAGATATGGTTGGTCATAAATTAGGTGAATTTGCTGCTACACGTAAGTTTGTAAGACATGGTGGTAAAATACAAAAAGAAATAGAACAAAAGGCTAAGGATAATAAATAATATGGAAATTAAAGCAAAAGCTAAATATTTAAGAAATGCACCACGTAAAGTAAGATTGGTTGCTGATTTAATACGTGGCTTAGATGTTAAAGAAGCAGAAACACAACTTAAGTTTTTAAATAAAAGAGCTGCTGAGCCAGTTTTAAAATTATTAAATTCTGCTTTTGCTAATGCTAAAAATACATATAATTTAGAAAAAGATTCTTTGTTTATTAAATCAATTATGGTTCATGAAGGCCCTCCCTTTAAAAGATGGAAACCAGTTTCTAGAGGAAGAGCTTTTGAGGTTTTAAAAAGAACTAGTCATATAGATTTAATTCTAGGAGTTAAAGAGGGTGTTAAAATTGAAAAGAAAAAACAAGAAAAAAAAGTTGTTGAGCCTGTTAAGATTGAAGAAAAGAAAAAGCAAGTTATTGAAAAAGCTCCCAAAGAGATTAAACAACATAAAAAATCTAAAAGTTTAGCTAAAAAAATATTTAGACGTAAGTCATTTTAATTATGAGTCATAACGTACATCCAAAAATATTTCGTATAAAAAACATTGGTGATTGGAAATCACAATGGTTTGGTAAAAAGAATTTTAAAGATAATCTAGAACAAGATTATTATATTAGAGATTTTATAACTAAAAAACTTAAACAAGCTGCTCTTGATGAAGTAATAATTAGAAGATCAGCTAATTCTGTTCAGATTGTTATTAGAGCAGCTAGACCAGGAATAATTATTGGTAGAAGCGGTGCTGGAATACAAGATTTGAAAAAAGAATTAATTAAAAAAGTATTTAAAGGAAAAATTAAAGGCATAACTATTAAATTAGATGTTGAAGAAATACGCAAAGGAGATATTTATGCTAATATTGTTGCTCAAGGCGTAGTTGAACAATTAGAAAGAAGAATGCCTTTTAGAAGAGTTTTAAAACAAACAATTAGCAAGGTAATGCAAAATCAAGAAGCAATGGGAATTAAAGTTTCTGTTGCTGGTCGTTTAAATGGTGCAGAAATGGCTAGAACAGAGTGGTTAAAAGAAGGCAAATTACCTCTTCAAACAATTAGAGCTAATATTGATTATGCTCAGGTTAATGCTAATACTACTTATGGTGTTATTGGCGTTAAGGTCTGGATTTATAAAGGAGAAACTTTTGAATAAATATGTTACAGCCAAAAAAAGTAAAACATAGAAAATGGATGAAAGGACGTAGAAGAGACAGAAAGATTACTAAGTCTGGCTCCGAAATTAAATTCGGAAGTTTTGGACTAAAAGCTCAAGGGTCAGCCTGGATAACCTCTAGACAAATAGAAGCTGCTCGTAGATCAATGACTAGATATGTTCAAAGAGGTGGTAAGATTTGGATTAAAATTTTTCCAGACAAACCAATTACTACTAAAGGAGCTGAAGTTCCTATGGGTGGTGGTAAGGGAAGCATAGATCATTATGCTGTTCCTGTTGCATCTGGTCGTATTATGTTTGAAATGGATGGTGTAACAGAAGAAATAGCTCGTGAAGCAATGAGAAGAGCTGCGCATAAATTACCTGTTAAAACTAAATTTGTAAAAAGATGAAAATTAGAGAATTAAGACAAAAATCAGATTCAGAATTAAAAAGAACCCTTATTGATTTAAGGGACAAGCTTAGAGAATTAAGATTTAATTTAGCTGGTGGAAAAGTAAAAAATATTAAAGAAGTTCATCAAGTTAAAAAAGATATAGCTAAAATATTAACTTTATTAAACAATGGAAAAGAATAAAAGAACATTAAAAGGTATTGTTGTTTCTGATAAAATGGATAAAACCATTGTTATTAGTGTTGAAACAATAAAAGAACATCCTAGGTATAAGAGGAGATACAAGACAGCTAAGAAGTATAAAGCACATGATCCAGAGAATAAGTATAAAAAAGGTGATAAAGTTGAAATTATTGAATCTAAGCCTATTTCAAAAGATAAGAATTGGATTGTGAAATAAAATGATACAATTTGGAACAAATTTAAAAGTAGTTGATAATACTGGTGCTAAGCACATCAGAGTTATTAAAGTACTTGGGGGAAGCAAAAGAAGATATGCTCGTGTTGGAGATATTGTTGTTGCTTCTGTTAAAGTAGCTGAACCAAGAAAAACTGTTAAGAAAAAAGATATTATTAAAGCTGTAATTGTTCGTCAGAAAAAACCTTTGCGTCGTGAAGACGGTTCATATATTAGCTTTAGTGAAAATGCAGCAGTAATTGTTGATGGATTTATTCCTAGAGGTAATAGAATTTTTGGACCAATTCCAAGAGAATTAAAAGCTAGAGGATTTGTTAAAATAGTTTCTTTAGCTAAAGAAGTATTATGAAAATTAAAAGCGGAGATACAATTTTAGTTATTTCAGGAAAAGACAAGAAAAAAACAGGTAAAGTTGTTCAAGTTTTTCCTGAAGCAAAAAAAATAATGGTTGAAAATATTAATATTGTTAAAAAACATGTTAAACCTAAAAGATCAGGCGAAAAAGGACAAAAAGTAGAAGTTCCTCGTGCTTTTAATATTTCTAATGCAAAATTAATTTGTCCTAAGTGTAAAAAACCTACAAGAGTTGGATATACTTTAGTTAAAAAAGGTAAAGAAAAAAAAGTAAGGACATGTAAAAAATGTAAACAAGAAATAGAATGAATAATTTAAAGAAAAAATACATAGAAGAAGTTGTTCCAAAAATGAAAGAAAAATTTGGATATACAAATATATTATCTGTGCCCAAAATTAAAAAGACAGTAGTTAATATTGGTATTAATGTTGATATTTCTAAAGATAAAAATATTTTAGAAGACATTGCTAAGAATTTAGCATTAATTACTGGACAAAAACCAGCACCAAGACAAGCAAAAAAAGCAATTGCTGGATTTAAAATTAGACAAGGAATGACTCTTGGTTTAAAAGTTACACTAAGAGGTTATCGTATGTATGATTTTCTTTCACGATTAGTAAATATTGTTCTTCCAAGAACAAGAGATTTTAGAGGATTAAATCTTTCATGCGTTGATCAATCAGGAAATTTGAATATTGGAATAAAAGAGTGTATAATTTTTCCTGAGATATCTCAAGAAAAAATCAAGAAAAACTTTGGCTTGGAAGTAAGCATTGTAACTGACTCTAAGTCAAAAGAAGAATCATTAGAATTATTTAATTTATTAGGTTTCCCTATAAAACATGGCTAGAAAATCTGAAATAGCAAAGGCAAACAAAAAACCAAAATTCTCTACTAGAAAAGAGAGAAGATGTTTTAAATGTGGTCGAAGACATGGCTATATGAGAAAATTTGGTTTATGTAGAATTTGTTTCAGAGAAATGGCTAATAAAGGTGAAATACCTGGTATTACAAAATCTTCATGGTAGATCCAATATCCGACATGTTAACAAGAATTCGTAATGCACAAGCAGTTGATCATAAAACTGTAAGTTTTTCTTTTTCTAAAATTAAATATGCTTTAGTTGAAATTTTAGAAAAGCAAGGATTTTTAGCTGGAGTTACTAAAAAAGGAAGAGGAATTAAAAGAGAAATAGAAGTTAGTTTAGGAAAGAATAAGTTAAATTTGAAAAGAATAAGCAAACCAGGACAAAGAATTTATGCAAGCAATAAAGAATTAAATAAGCTTTCAAAAGAACGTGGTTTAATAATCTTATCAACTTCTCAAGGATTAATGACACTTGGCGAAGCTAAAAGAAAAAATATTGGAGGAGAAGTTTTGTGTAAAATTTATTAATATGTCTAGAATAGGAAAACAACCAATTATTATCCCAGACAATATTGATGTAAAAATCAATGATAATTTGATTTTAGTTAAGGGACCAAGAGGTGAGTTGCAAGAAACAATTCATCCTGATGTTTCTGTTGAAATTAAAGATAAAGAAATTATTTTAAAAAATAATAACAATTCTGCTATTTGGGGAACAATGAGATCATTGATTTTTAATTTAATTAAAGGTGTTTCTGATGGATTTGAAAAAAAACTAATTTATGAAGGTGTTGGTTATAAGGCTATTCTTCAAGGAAAAAAATTAGTTTTAAGTTTAGGATATTCTCATCCTATTGAGATCGAAGCTCCTCATGGAATTGAATTTAAAATTGAAAAAAACACAATTACTATTTCTGGTATTAATAAACAATTAGTTGGTCAAGTTGCTGCTGACATAAGGTCTAAAAGAAAACCTGAACCATACAAAGGAAAAGGTATTCGTTATGAAAACGAGATAATTAGAAGAAAAACCGGCAAAAAAGCAGCAGGTTCTGAATAATATATGAGAATTCAAAGACACAAAAGAATAAGAGGAAAAATTAAAGGTACTTCTAAAGTTCCTCGTCTTTGTGTTTTTAGATCTAATAAACATATTTATGCTCAATTAATTGATGATGATAAGGGAATTACCATAGCTTCATCTAAGGGAGATGATCCTAAAAAGGTTGGTAAATCAGTTGCAGAAAAAGCAATTGAGAAAAAGATTTCCAAAATTGTTTTTGATAGAGCAGGATTTAGATATCATGGTCGTATTAAGGATTTAGCTGATTCTGCTAGAGAAGCAGGATTAAAATTTTAAAATTATGGAAGATAAAAAAGAAATAAAAAAAGAAGATTCTAAAAAAAAGGTTTTTGAAAAACCAAGATTTCAAAGAAAGCCTTTTGTTAAAGAAAAGCAAGAATTTGATCAAAAGCTTTTAGATGTAACTAGAACTGCTAGAATGGTAGCTGGTGGTCGTAGATTTAGTTTTCGCGCTGTAGTTGTTATTGGTGATAAAAATGGTAGAGTAGGCGTTGGAGTGTCTGGAGGCAAGGATGTAAGCATTGCAGTGGAAAAGGCGGTTAAACAAGCTAAAAAGGATTTGATTAAGATTTTAATAACTAAAAATGGTTCTATATCTTTTAAGGTAGAAGCTAAGTATGGTGCTGCAAGAGTAATGTTAAAACCAGCTGCTAGAGGTAGGGGCGTTATTGCTGGTGGAACAGTTAGAACTATTTGTAATTTAGCTGGTATTGAAAATATTACTGCCAAGATAATTGGTAGGACTAATAATAAATTAAATAATGCTAGGGCCACATTAAAAGCTTTAGATTTATTAGAATAATGCAATTACACGATTTAAGAATTAAAAAGAGCAAAAAGAAAAAACGTGTTGGTCGTGGTGGCAAGCGCGGTACTTATTCTGGTCGTGGCAATAAAGGACAAAAATCAAGAGCTGGTAGAAAAATGAGACCAGAATTACGTGATTTTATTAAAAAGATTCCTAAAAAAAGAGGATATAAATTTAAAGCAGGTCCAAAACCTCAAATTGTTAATTTAAAAGATTTAGAAAAGAATTTTAAAGATGGGGATTTAATTAGTCCAAAAACATTATTTAATAAAGGATTAATTGGTAAATTGGATAAAAAAGGTGTTAAAATATTAGGAGATGGTAAAATTTCTAAAAAACTTGAAATTAAAGATTGTTTAGTTTCTAAATCTGTTGCAAAAGCTTTAGGAATTGAAATTAAACAAAAGCCTGTTAAGAAAAGAAAAGGTAAAAAGCATGTTAAGGAAAAACAAGAAGTTAAGAAAGTTGAAAAAAAGGAAGTAAAAAAATCTGTTGAGAAAAAAAAGATTGTTAAAAAATAAATATGAAATGGTTTAATAAAGTCTTATTATTATTCAAAATCAAAGAACTAAGGAACAAAATAATTTTTGTTTTACTTTTATTGGTAGTTTTTAGATTAGCTGCTAATATTCCCGTGCCTGGAGTTGACACAGAACAACTCAAGGCTTTTTTTGAAGGAAATCAATTATTTGGTTTGATTAATATATTTACTGGTGGAGCAATGAGTAATTTTTCTATTGTTATGCTTGGTTTGGGTCCATATATTACTGCAACGATTATTCTACAGTTATTAACAATGATATTTCCTAAGTTTAAAGAGCTTTATCATGAATCAGGTCCAGAAGGAAAAAAGAAATTTAATCAATATGGAAGAATACTAACCATTCCTTTGGCTGTATTACAAGCTTATTCTATGATTAAATTATTGGGTGGGCAGGGCGTTATTAGTTTTATGTCTCCTTTTGCAATGGTTACTGGAATAATTGTAATTACTGGTGGCGCTATATTTTTAATGTGGTTAGGCGAATTAATATCTGAAAAAGGCATTGGTAATGGTATTTCGCTTTTAATTTTTGCTGGTATTATTGCTGGAATTCCTGCCTCTATAAGGCAAGTTATTGTAACTTATGATCCTTCTCAATTGCCTACATATATTGGATTTTTAGTTGTTGCTATTTTAGTTGTTGCTGGTGTTGTAATTGTTTCTGAGGGTCAAAGAAATGTTCCTGTTGCCTATGCTAAAAGAGTTAGGGGAAGAAGAATGTATGGTGGATTTTCTACTCATTTACCACTAAGGGTTAATCAGGCTGGTGTTATTCCAATTATATTTGCTTTATCCATTATGCTTTTGCCTGGAATGATTGGTAATTTTTTGGTTAATTCTTCTGGATTTGTTGGTAAGATAGGAGGAATGTTAGTTGCTTTTAATGATAATTTGCTTTTATATGGATTAGTATATTTTGTTTTAGTCGTTGCTTTTACTTTTTTCTATACTGCTGTTACTTTTGACCCAAAAGCTATTGCTGAAAACATTCAAAAGCAAGGCGGTTTTGTTCCAGGTATTCGTCCTGGTGAAAATACAGCTGGATTTTTTTATAAGATTTTAAACAGGATTACCTTAGCTGGTGCAATATTTTTGGGTTTGATTGCTGTTTTGCCATTGGTTATGCAATCAGTCACTGGAATGGCTTCTATGGCTATTGGTGGCACAGCTGTGTTGATTGTTGTTTCTGTTGTCTTAGAAACAATGAAACAAGTAGAATCACAATTAACAATGAGAGATTATGAAGGATTCTAAAAACTTTATTTTAATAGGTCCAGCTGGATCTGGAAAAGGGACTCAATCTAAACTTTTATTAAAAAAATTTAAAAGTCTTTATTATGTTTATACAGGAGATCTTTTAAGGAATTTGGCTAAAAAAAACACAATTGCTGGTAAGAAAATTAAAAAAGTTTTAACTTCTGGTGGACTAGTAATAGATGAAATTGCTGCAGCTTTATGGATTAATGATGTTTTATTTAATTTAAAAGAAAATCAAGGAATACTTTTAGATGGATCACCAAGAAGGATAGAAGAATCTATAAATTTATATGATTTTTTTAAGTTTATAGATAGAGTAAAAAATACGCAGGTTTTTGTAATTGATATTTCTTATGAAGAATCAATTAAAAGATTAATAAAAAGAAAAAGAAATGATGATAATGAAAAAGAAATAAAAATGAGATTAGCTTGGTATAAGAAAAATGTTATTCCTGCTATAAATTATTTAAAGAAAAAAGGAATAAAAGTTACAAAGATTAATGGAGAACAATCAATAGAAAATGTTTTTAAAGAGATTTTAAGCAAAATTAAATGATAAGAATATATTCTAAAAAAGAAATAGAAATAATGAAAAAAGGTGGTAAGATTCTAGCTAAGATTTTAAAAAAGGTTGCTCAAGAAGTTAAGGTTGGAAATACTACTAATTATTTGAACAAGATCGCAGAAGATCTTGTTTTTAAGTATGGAGCAAAACCTTCTTTTAAAGGATATATGGGATTTCCTAAATCTTTATGTGTTTCTATAAACGAACAAATAGTTCATGGTGTTCCTGGAAATAGAATTATTAAAGACAAAGATATTGTTGGTTTAGACCTAGGCATTAGATACAAAGGATATTGTACTGACATGGCTTTAACTGTTATTGTTGGAAATCCAGACAAAAAAGTAAAAAAATTAGTTGGTATTACTCAAGAAGCTTTAGAAATGAGTATAGAACAATTAAAACAAGGAAATTACTTAAGAGATATTGGCGCAGTTATTCAAAAGCATGTTGAAAAAAATGGTTTTAATGTTGTTCGTGAATTAGTTGGTCATGGTGTTGGCAAAAACGTTCATGAAGATCCTCAGGTTTTAAATTATGCAGAAGGAGGAAAAGGAATTGAATTAAAACAAGGAATGGTTTTAGCTATAGAGCCAATGGTTGTTATGGGTGATTGGTTGGTTGAAAAAGATAAAGATGGTTTTTGTTATAAAACTCGTGATAATTCTTTGTCTGCTCATTTTGAGCATACTATTGCTGTTGGAAAAGATGGTGGGATAATATTGACAAAGAATTAATTATTTGCTATACTAATTATATGTTCTCTATAAGAGAATAAATTTAATCAAGGAGGCTGACCATGAAAAAGGATATGGTCGGTGATGTGCCGGGTAGTGTGCTTGGCATGTTGGCGGATTTGAATCTTAAACTTCGAGATGGATCAAAGACGCCAAAACAATTGGAAAGGTTTTTAAAAGGATTGAATCCTTTTGAGGGCCTAGACTACTCAATCATTCTTAATGATTGGGAAAAGTTCTTTTTCAAAGTTCATAATTTAAAAGTTGATTTTGCAGGAGTTTCGATTCCAAAAGCGGACGATAATGATTTTTCTTGGTTTGCGTGTAGCCCAGAAAATTTCTCCACAGAACGAGCATTTAGTGGGGGAAAGAAATTATCTGGAAGATGGAAATGGACAAAAGAATCACTCGATGATGTTCTTGATCTGTCTTTTGGTAGAGATTCCAAAAAAGATCCTTATATTGTCCGTTTTCGTGCAAATTTGGAAGCAAATCAAGATGAAACACTCAAAAATCTTTCAGCAGATCAGATTAAAGAAAAAGGCATTAACACAGGAACCTTAAAAGAAAGAATTCTTCTTGGTGATTTTATTCTTTGGAGGTTTAAAAAACATCTTGATATGAAAAGTTGGACTCTTTGCTCTGGCTCGCGTTGTTCTGGTGGCCATGTTCCTAGTGTGGGCTGGAGTTCCGATGATGACGAGTTCAGCGTCATTTACTTTCGTCCTGGTTGTGCTTCTCCGCTTTTGCGTGCCCGTAGAGTAGTTTCTTTTTAGTCTTGTAACTTTTTTCTTAAATTC
Source organism: Patescibacteria group bacterium (assembly GCA_018829905.1). Lineage (GTDB taxonomy): Bacteria > Patescibacteriota > Minisyncoccia > RBG-13-40-8-A > RBG-13-40-8-A > JAHJST01. The sequence goes on along the minus strand of JAHJST010000015.1, from coordinate 1,208 downwards.
TTCGGGGTTCGGCCTTGTCCGAACCCCTTTTTTATATATTTTTTTAAATTTGTGTTAAAATTAGGTTGGCTAATATAATCGGTCTTAAATTTAAGATAGCGATTTGCCAATAAACTAAGAAACTGCTTGTTTGATTTTGGTGAAGACATTATTAAAATAATTGCTTCATAAAAAATTTCAGCAAAGAGCTGGTTAACTCAAATAATCTTGATAAAGATTATTGGTGAAACAGGTGGAATCAGACAAAGTATCTGGCTCGCGTTATTCTGATGGCAATGTTCCTAATGTGAACTGGAATTCCGATAATGACAAGTTCAACGTCAATTACTATCATCCTGATAATGCTAATCCGAATTTGCGTGCCCGTGAGAAGTTTCTACAAAAAAGAAATCCCATATTATTGGGATTTCTTTGATAAATACTTTATCCAACCATTTATCATTTTAGAAGATTCTTGTAAATTTGATTCTAGCTCTATGTATGTTTTTCTTGAAATAATATCTAATTCATATGCAATTCTAATTAATCTTTTTATGGTTTCAGTTTTTATTCTGATTGAATTTAATATTGGTGGTTTGTTAATTTTTAATTCTAGAGAAGCATTTATTAGAAAATCGAAAATATTTAAACAAATATTTTCAATTTTTAACCAAATTCCAAAACGATCTTTTTTGGGAATCTTAGAAGATAATAAATATATTTTTTTATAGAATTCACAAAATTTATGAATCAATGGGATGTCAATGTTGTTAATAGTCATAATAATAAAGTTGTTAATAATTATGATGATTTAATAACTTTAGAAAATTTATTCTTATCATGGAAAGAGTTTAAAAAAGGAAAATCAAAAAGAAAAGATGTTCAAGAATTTGAATTTAATTTAGAAGATAATATATTCCAATTGTATTATGAATTAAAAGATAAAACATATAAACATTCTAATTATTCTTCATTTTTTATTCAGGATCCAAAATTAAGACATATTCATAAAGCCAAAATTAAAGATAGAATAGTTCATCATTTAATAGCTAAATATTTAGAACAAGTATTTAATAAATCTTTTATCTTTGATTCTTATTCTTGTAGAAAAAACAAAGGAACACATAAAGCAGTTAATAGATTAAACTGTTTTTGTATAAAAATGAGCAAAAATAATAAAATCAATTTCTATTATCTAAAATGTGATATTAAAAAGTTTTTTGATAATT
>JAHJST010000014.1 GCA_018829905.1 Patescibacteria group bacterium | reverse complement strand
TTACTACTGACATTGATACATTTAACAAGAATCTTACTGAATGGTTGATAGAATACAACTTTGTTAGACCTCATGAAACCTTGAACTATGAAACACCTATAGAAGTATCAAAAGTGTTACCTATGTGGTCATCTTGTACAAAAGCTTGACAAATTCTGTAGGTGTGATATACTGGTAGTATCGGTTGAATGTTGGAGAAAGAAGTCTCCTTCGAGCAGCTCCTACCAAGTCGAAACGCTATTTTCTGGTAAACGGCAAAACCAGTAGTGTCCGGGTCATGAATCCGGAAAGAAAAAATAGCAGCCAGTGCTACTTAGGTAGAAGGAAAGGTCTTTTGAAAACAGTAGGGTCTTCTAGAGATCCGAGCCAACCGACCTTAATTAAAGTCACTTTATTGAGAAAAAAGAAGATGAAACGCATTGGTCAATTGCCGACCCCCATTGTATACTCAGCTAGTTGCATTTGGGGGTTTTTTATTTGAAAAAAGCATTTTTCAGGAGTACAATTAAAATATATGAAGAAGAGGTTAATTATTATTATAATCATAATTATTGTTCTAATTGGTGCCTTATTTATCCTAAGAGGTAGTGAGGATACTTGGATTTGCGAGAATAATGAGTGGGTAAAACATGGTAATCCCAAAGCACCTCAACCAACTGATCCTTGTGGAGAAAATAAGCAAGAACAAGATATTGTTGTATATTTAGAAGAGAATCAAGTTATAACAAGCCCGTTAATCGTTAAAGGAAGGGCAAGAGGAACATGGTTTTTTGAAGCAGATTTTCCTGTTGTTCTTGTTAATTGGGATGGTTTAATTATTGGACAAGGTATTGCTTCTACAAAAGAAAATTGGATGACAGAAGATTTTGTAGAATTTGAAGTATCTATTGATTTTGAAAAACCAGATTATGGAAAAAATGGATTTTTAATTTTTAGAAAAGACAATCCTTCTGGTCTTCCAGAATATGATGATTCTTTTGAAGTATTTGTCTTGTTTGAATAAAATATGAATCAATTTGAAAAACTAAAAATTGAAGGAGATAGAATTCCAGATGAGGATGTAGATAATTGGATTAAATCATTGCAAGATGGTGGATTTAGCGATAAAGAAATAGATTTAATTGTTGAAAATCTTAATGTTGATTATAAAAAAAGGAAAAATCCAGATTTTGTTGAAGAAGAATTAGAAAAATTAAAAAAATATTTATTTGATAAAATTGGAAGATCATTAACGCAAGAGGAAATAGATTATTTAACAAAAGGTATAAGAAATAGGCTTGAAGATTAAAATTATGAAAATAAAAGACTTAGTCAAGGTTGAATTATATTGGGGAAATTTTCATGATGTTGTTAATAAAAAAACAAGAAAAGTTGTTGCTACTTTATGGACATTGAATGAAGCTAAAAAAGAAAAAGATTATTTTAAAGAATTTGTAGGATTAAATTTAAATGATTTAGATTTTTCTAAAAAAGATATTTATTTTAAAAAAGCAGAAGATGGTATTTTAGATATTATTGTAAATATTAAAAAATTCAATCAAAAGATTTTTAATAATACTTTAAAAGAAATTTTAAAATAAAAAAATGAAAATAGAATTAAATAAAAAACAATATAAAGAATTGGTTCATTCTATAGAAACAGCAGAAATAGTTTATGCTGTTTTAAGAGACATGGTTGATATGGGAAAATATGACAAAAAATTAACAGAAAAAGAAAATATTGGAAAATATATTTTAAGATTTGCAAAAGAATTTGGAGTTGAAAATATTATAGAAAATTTTGAAGGTGAAAATGTTGCATCAGAAAAATACATTGATTACATATTAGATGATTTATATGAATATGATGATTATATTTTTTGGGATGGATTAGCAACAAAATTAGCAGAAAAAGAGTTTTTTAATACTTATTCTGAAGAAGAAATTATAAATATGGATGTGGCAGAGCGTTATTTAAAATGTGGAGAATTAGAAGATAAATATTCGAAAGAATTTGAAGAATATGGGATTGATAAATTAGAAATTATTGAGAGATTAGACATTAAAAATAATTAGACAAATCATTTTTTATTTGGTATAATTAACACATAATATAGTCTTAATAAAGTATTTAAAAAGATATTTATAAGAATTATTTTATTCAATATGAATAAACAAATAAAAAATCAATTACCAATATTTCTTAAATCATATTTTTGGTCTGTTGATTTTAAGAAGCTTAACATAAATAAAGACAAAGAATATATCATTCATCAAATTCTTTGTTTTGGCGACTTAAAAGCCATTAAGTGGCTTTTTGGTTTTTATGGTGAAATAACAATTAAGAGATTTTTTACTAATACTCCTGTTAAAATTTATCGTGCATCAACCTTTAATTGGGTAAAAAATGTTCTTTTGGGATTAGAAAACAAAAATCTTAATATAAATAGATATGTCATCAATACACCTAGAATTACTAGATGAAAAAAGAAGAAATGTTTTTTTAAAATTAAAATCTTTTAAAGATAGAGGATATTTGGTTGGTGGCACAGCTTTGTTTTTGCAAATTGGTCATCGTCATTCTTTTGATTTTGATATCTTTTTAAATAGAGAAATTCTTAGAAAAGACCATGCTCTTTTAAGAAAATATTTTAAAATAAAAAGAACAGATTTGAATACATCAGAGCAATTAGATGTTATTACTAAAGATGATATTAAAATAACATTGTGCTATTATTTATATAATCCAATTTTTTCATTAGTAAAGACTGATTCTTTGTCTCTTGTTAATATTAAAGATATTGCTGCTGATAAAGCCTTTACTATTGGTAAAAGAGGAGTTTGGAGAGATTATGTTGATATGTTTTTTTTATTAAAAAAACTTTCTATTGGTGACATTATTAAATTTGCTGAAAAGAAATTCAAAAAAGAATTTAATTCTAAGCTTTTTTTAGAGCAATTAACATATTTTAAAGATTTGAGAAGGTTTGATATTTCCTTTATTAAGGAAAAATATTCAGAAGATGAAATTAAAGAATATTTAATAAAACAAGTTAAAAATTATCAAAATAAAGTGATTAAGAAATAAGGATTGAATGATTTTTAATAATACTTTAAAAGAAATTTTAAAATAAAATGAATAAATTTGAAAAATTTAAAACACTAGAAGATAAAAAAGAATTAATTGTTGATATTGAAGTTGATGAAGAAACTAAAAAAGAGCTTTTTAAAAAATATGAGAATCTTGAATTTTTACTTGATGGAATAACGCTTATATGGGAAGAAGTTGACGAAGAAGATAAAGAATCAACAGACGAATTACCAGAAGAAGACTCTGGGATTCCTATTGATATAGATTATTTTGCTTATGAAGAAGGAATAGATGAAAAAGATAAAGAAAATGCTCAAAAGATTCTTTTGAAAAAAGCTTTTGAGGAAATAGGATTTGATTATATGAATCCTGAGATTATTAAAGAAGTAAAAGAAGGAACATCAGGAGAAGAAGTTGATGTTAAGTATTATAAAATAGAGAATCCTGGTTTTGTTTTATCTTTTGATGGAACTGATTGGGTTTTGATGAAAAAATTAGAATAGTTTTTATTTGAAAAAATATTAAGTTTTAAAGAAAAATAATTGGCAGAGATTAAAATTTTTATACAAAAAAAGGACTGTTCCGAACAGTCCTTTTTGCTTTTAAAGATGAATGTAGGCTGGATTTCGTCTGGCCATATCTCTTCGCCACATAATAGAAGCTATTGGGATAAGAAGATATGGAAGCATGAAACCTATAATCACACCACCAATAATGGGAAAACCAATACTTGAAAGTTGAAAGATACCCATTGCAATACCAATAGTAATTGGTAGCATTCTAGAAAGTAGATTGCCTAAACCTCGATCTATTTTGAGCCCGACTTTGCCTGAAATAGTCATAGCTAGGGAAATCAACATGCCGCCGACTGCTGCAACAATAAAGGCCATAATGAAAAAAGCATCTCCAAAGGATTCAAAAAATATTTTTGATTGAACCTTTCCCAGGGTTATCGCTATGGGAATTGGAGCCATGAAAAGCCAGATAAGTGAAGTAATGGCTACATAGTGCCAAGTGATAGTAATGTGGCAAGCTAAATCTTCGTTTTTTACTCGTATGCTTGCGCCGATTATTTGTCCAATCACCAGAGCAATTAATCCAACAAACATTGAAAGAACAAGAGCACCATATGCTTTTCCGCCCGTAGATGAAATGTCCATCATATGCTTAATACCGAGATCCCATTTATCATTAAGCTTATTAAACATTCCAAAACTAACAACGAGAAAAGCAATACCGCCAAAAAGTCTGGAAAGTCCCATACAAAGATAGGGCATTGGCTTACGAACTGGCATATTCATTCGTTCATACATCGTTTTCTCCTTTTAAAAACTTTTTATCATTGTATCACTGAAACTAGATTTCGTCAATTTATTTTATTTGATTATTTGAAAAAATTCTTTTAAAGGGGTATGATATATTTAAAGGAGAAAAAAATTATGAGACAAGTTTCACTTTGTTTGGGAATAAGAGAGAATAGAGGATTAATAACAGAGATTCTTCTGGCAATGAAAAAAAGAGGTTTTGGTGCAAACAGATGGAATGGATTAGGAGGTAAAATAGATCTAGAAAAAGGAGATAAAGATGTTTTTGATTCAGCTATTAGGGAATCTCAAGAAGAAGCTTGTATTGTACCTAAAAATTTAGAAAAAGTTGCTATAATCGATTTTTATTTTCCAGGAGATAAAAAGAAAAATGATCAGCAAGTACATATCTTTGTATTTAATGAATGGGATGGAGAACCAGAAGAAACAGAGGAAATGAAGCCCGAATGGTTTTTAGTAGAATCTATTCCTTATTTATAACGAGATGTGGGATGATGATAAATATTGGTTGCCTCATGTTTTGGATAATAGAAGATTCATAGGTACTTTCTTTTTTGATGAAAATGATAAGGTGGTTGAACATAAAATTGATTTTGTTGAAAAAATAGAATAACCCTGCTAAGCAGGGTTGTTTTTTTGGTCGTGACGGGGTAGAATTAGGGTGTAATAATTTGAGTATCAAAATAAGCTTATGGATAAAAATACAACATTTATTATAAACGAAAAAGACAGTAATCTTTTAGAAAGATTCAAGGTACTTATTAAAGATACTGGATTTTTTGATGTTATGGTTGGTTATTTTTATACAAGTGGCTTTTATGAGATTTACAAGTCTTTAGAAAAAACAGAAAAGATCAGAATACTTATAGGAATTAGTACCAATAAAGAAACCGTAGATCTTATTCAGCAAAATGATCGAGAAAAACAACAATCATTCAGATTTTCTAATGCAGAGACGAAAGAACAATTTTCAGAAGCAATTATAAATGAAATAAGAGAATCTAAAGACAATAGACAAGTAGAAGAAGGGATAAGTAAATTTTTAGAATGGTTAAAGAGTGGAAAATTAGAAATAAAAGCATATCCTGCTGCAAACATTCATGCAAAACTTTATATTATGACATCTATGAAAACAGGGACTACCAATAGAGTTATTGTCGGTTCAAGTAATTTTACTAAAGCAGGACTGGTAGATAATTTAGAGTTTAATGTAGAGCTTAAAAATAAAAATGATTATGAATTTGCTTTACAAAAATTTAATGAGCTTTGGAAGGATTCAATAGATGTAAGCAAAGAATATATTGAGACTATACAGACTAAAACTTGGTTTAACAATAATATTACGCCATATGAGCTTTATTTAAAATTTTTATATGAATATTTTAAGGACGAATTAAAACAATCAGAAGAAGTTTTATATAAATACACACCAGCCAGATTTAAGAAATTAGAATATCAGGAACAAGCTGTTCTAAATGCAAAAAAAATTCTTGAAGAATATGGTGGTGTTTTTATTTCTGATGTTGTTGGGCTTGGTAAAACATATATTTCAGCCATGCTTGCAAATCAACTTGATGGTAGAAATTTGGTTATAGCACCCCCAATGCTTTTAGAAAAAGACAATCCAGGATCTTGGCCAAATGTATTTGAAGATTTTCAGGTTAGACAAACTAATTTTGAATCTATCGGTAAATTAGATAAATTATTAAAATCTGGGATTGATAAATACAAGAATGTGTTTATTGATGAGGCTCACAGATTTAGAACAGAAACAAATATAACTTATGAAAAATTATCTCGAATTTGTCGTGGTAAAAGAGTTATTCTTGTAACAGCCACACCATACAATAATCATCCAAAAGACATTTTAAGCCAAATTAAACTTTTTCAAAAAGTTAAAAAAAGTACAATTCCTGGTTTACCCAACTTAGAATCGTTTTTTTCTAAGCTTGATCAAAGAGTTAAAAAATTAAACAAACAAACAAACAGAGAAAAATATATTGAGATTTCAAAAGAAAACGCCAAAGAAATTAGAGAAAAAGTACTTAAATATTTAATGGTTAGAAGAACAAGGTCTGAAATTGAAAATTATTTTAAGGATGATTTAAAAAAACAAGGACTTAAATTTCCAGAAGTGTCTGATCCAGAGGCTGTATTTTATGAGCTTAATAAAGAAGAAGATAATGTTTTTAATAAAACAATAGATCTTATAGTGAGAAGATTTAAATACGCTCGTTATACTCCCTTGCTTCCAAAGTATTATAATGGTTCAGTTTCCCAGCCAGAAAAATTGTCTCAGGAAAATATGGGTAAATTTATGAAGATACTTTTAATTAAAAGATTAGAAAGTAGTTTTTTTGCTTTTAGAAACTCAATAGATAGATTTATTCATTCATATGAAAAGTTCTTAGAAGAATTTAATAAAGGCAATGTTTATACTAGTAAAAAATATATTAATAAAATTTTTGAATTTCTTGAAAATGATGATGAAAAAAGAATTCAATCTTTAGTAGATGAAGACAAAGCACAGAAATATTCTTCTAAGAATTTTAAGAAAAAATTTAAAGAAGATTTAGAAAATGATCTGAATATATTAAAAGAAATTAAAAAATTGTGGCGCGATGTTAATCGCGATCCTAAATTGCTTAAATTTATAAACATTCTTTTTTCGCGAGCTGTTTTAAAAAATAATAAATTAATTGTTTTTACAGAATCAAAAGAAACAGCTAATTATCTTGCTAAAAATTTGGATAAAAAATTTCCAAAACAAGCCATATCTTTTTCTGGTGACTCTAGCGTATCAACAAGAGAAAAGGTAATTGAAAATTTTGATGCAGGAGCACGTTTTCCAAAAAACGATTATCGAATACTTGTTACTACAGAAGTATTATCAGAGGGTGTTAATCTTCATCGTTCAAATGTTGTTATTAATTATGACATTCCGTGGAATCCAACAAGACTTATGCAAAGAGTTGGTCGTATCAATAGAGTTGATACTAATTTTTCTAAAATCTATGCTTTTAATTTTTTTCCAACCATACAATCAAACAGTCAAATAAAGCTTAGAGAAACAGCTGAAGCCAAGATACATGCTTTTATAAGTCTTTTGGGATCAGATGCTAGACTTTTAACAGATGGTGAACTAATTGGTTCTCATGAATTATTTAATCGCTTGATTTCTAAAAAAACAATTACAGGCGAAGATGAAAAAGAAAAAAGCGAGCTTAAGTATCTTCAGATTATTAAAAAAATTCGTGATGATAATCCAGATTTATTTTCTAAAATTAAACAATTGCCTAAAAAATCACGTACTGCTAGGGTTGAAAAAAATAATGCAAATAGTCTTTTAACTTATTTTCGAAAAGGTAAGCTTCAAAAATTCTTTTTAGCTAATATTAAAAAATCTCAAGAATTAGACTTTATTTCTGCTGCAGATTTATTAGAGGTGACTATTGATTTAAAGAAAAAGAAATTAGATAAAAATTTTTATAAATTGTTAGATATAAATAAACAAGAATTTCTTTTTGTTACAACCGAAGAAATGCCAGATTTAAAAATGAAAGGAGGCAGAGATACTGCTACTCAGGTTTTGATGCGTCTAAAGGCCATAAAAGACTTCAGAAGACTTACAGAAGACCAAGAAGCCTATCTTGGACAGATTATGAGACAACTTATAGAGGGAGGATTTCCCAAGCAAACAACCAAAAGAACACTTAAAGAATTAGATCTAGTTTTAAAAGATGGTATAAACCCTTTAAAGATTATAGCTGTTTTACAGAAAAACATTCCAAATGAACTTTTAAAGGAACACGTTTCTGAGAGCGCTGCTCAGACTTTTGGACCAAGAGAAGTTATCTTGTCTGAATATTTTTTAAGTAATTAATATGGATAAAAATTTTGCCATTCAACAAATTAAAGAAGTTTTTGAAAATCCTTTCGACAAAGGACGTTTTATTGGTTTTATTAAAAATTTATTTAATCATATTGAAGAAAAATCTTTTGTTTATCGAGGTAATTATATTCCAGATGCATATAAGCCATATATACAAACCCTAGAAAGAATTGGAAAATATGAAGATGTAGATGACAATAAGATTGATATATTGATTGTCCAACTTAAAAAAGAAACATCTCTTGAGCGAGCTCGTACAATGCAAAGAAATTTTATTGCTTGGTATTTAAATGGTAGTAGGGGAGATATTTTAAAGGATGCAGCCCTGGTTGCCTTTGTTTCACCTGATTCAGAAGATTGGCGATTTTCTTTGGTTAAAATGGATTATAAAATTGATACTTCTGGAGAAAGGGTGAGGGTTAAGCAAGAGCTAACGCCTGCTAGGCGATTTTCTTTTTTGGTTGGTGAAAATGAAAATAGTCATACTGCTCAAAGTAGATTAGCGCCAATTTTGCAAGATGATTCTAATGATCCAACGCTTAAAGAATTAGAAGAAGCATTCAGTGTTGAAAAAGTCACAAAGGAATTTTTTGAAAGGTATCGTGATCTTTTTTGGGGACTTAAAGAAGGGCTTGATGAGATTATTAAAAAAGATTCTGCAATTAAGAAAGATTTTGTGCAAAAAAAAGTTGATTCTGTTGATTTTGCAAAAAAGCTTTTGGGTCAAATTGTATTTTTATATTTTTTGCAAAAAAAGGGTTGGTTTGGCGTTGGGCGTAATGAAAATTGGGGAACCGGGCCAAAGGATTTTTTGCGTCAACTTTTTGAAAAAAAGCATGCTGATTATAAGAATTTTTTTAATGATGTTTTAGAACCACTTTTTTATGAGGTGCTTCGACTAGAAAGACCTAAAGATTATTATGCTCAGTTTAAATGTCGGATACCATTTCTAAATGGTGGGCTTTTTGATCCATTAAATGATTATGATTGGCAAGATACAGATATAGAATTATTAAATGAATTGTTTTCAAATAATGAAAAAACAAAACAAGGCGATATTGGTACTGGTATTCTAGATGTTTTCGATCGATATAATTTTACAGTTAAAGAAGATGAACCATTAGAAAAAGAAGTTGCCGTAGATCCAGAAATGCTTGGAAAAGTATTTGAAAATCTTTTAGAGGTTAAAGACAGAAAATCAAGAGGAACTTACTATACACCCAGAGAAGTTGTCCACTATATGTGTCGAGAAAGTTTAACTTATTATTTGGTGACTGAACTTGAAGGCAAAGTTAGTAAGGAAGATATCGAAACGATGATTAAATACGGCGAGGCCGTTATTGAGTATGAAAGCCGAGTAGTAAATGAGGGACGCGAAACTGATCGCTACAGTTTTAGTCTTTCCGAGAATATACGCAAACACGCCAAGCTAATTGATGAAAAGTTGAAGTCAATCCGTGTGTGCGATCCCGCTGTAGGTTCAGGTGCTTTTCCAGTTGGCATGATGAAGGAAATTATCAGAACCCGAAATGTTTTAACGCCTTACATCGGCAAGGATGGTGAAAGAAATCCATACAATTTTAAGCGTCACGCCATACAAAACTGTCTCTATGGAGTAGATATTGATCAAGGAGCTGTAGAAATTGCCAAGCTTCGATTATGGCTTTCACTTGTAGTAGATGAGGAAGACAGAAAAACAATTCAACCATTACCGAACCTTAATTACAAAATCGTGCATGGTGATTCACTTTTGAGTATTGAGAAAACCTTGTTTAACCAGGAGCTATTCAACCGGCTCGAAAAACTCAAGCCGCTTTATTTCAACGAAACCAGCGTGAGTAGAAAACAGGCATACAAAGAGCAAATTGACGAACTTATCAGCAAGATCACCAATGGCCTCAAGGATTTTGATTATGAGGTATATTTCTCAGAAGTTTTTCACGAGAAGGGTGGATTTGATGTAATGATTGCGAATCCACCATATGGGGCAAATATTGATGAGATCTTGCCCGTGCTACGACCTCTCTACCAAGATGCGATTAAGAATTATGCCGACGTTTACAAAATGTTTATACAATTAGGACTTCGGAAATTAAGAAATAATGGAATTCAAGCCTTTATTACTCCCAACACGTTCCTTGCCCAGCCAAGATACAAAGATATACGCAGTGTTATTTTACAATTTCGGATTCTCAAAATTGTAAATTTGGGTGAAGAAGTCTTTGAGAATATTATTGTTCCTACGGCATTATCGTTTATTGTGCGATCGCAACCATGTAATACTTATCTTTTTGCTGACATGAGTGAAGGAAGTAAGTTTGCAGGAAGTCTTGATAATGTCGCCTTTCAAGAAATTCTTTTGCAACAAGTTTTTGCAGCAAAGGATATGAGCTTATTTTGGGGAAGATCGTTACGTGAGAATGAAGTTTTATTTTCAGATACACTTGAGATTAGAGACGCAGGCATACAATACCATCGATCGGGCATAGGTTTAAAAAACAAAGGTGGGAATGATCTTTACGAACGATTATTTAATAGTAACCCAAAACAATTTAATAATAGCATTCCAGTATGGTACGGTAGATTAATAGATAAGTGGCGCATTGCATCACAAACAGACGAATATTTTAACTTAGATTATCGTGATATACTAAAAAGTAATGAGAGTGTAAGTTTTACCCGAGAGGTCTTTACTATGTCTCCAAAGATACTGTGGAGACAAACCGCGTCCTGCCTTCGAGCTACACTAGATACAAGTAGCCGTTGGTTCAGAAATACGATTCAGTGTGCATTCATAAAAGAGGATTATAAATCAAAGCTAGATATATATTATATCTTAGGTGTAGTAAATTCACATTATATTGAGAGAGAGTATAATGTTTTAGTAAAGGAAGCTGGTAGAGTCTTCCCTCAAGTTAAACTAACTCATGTAAAAAAACTCCCTCTTGTAATTGCAAGCAAAGCTGAACAAATAAAAATATCGAATCTTGTCCGGCAAATTCTCGTCATCACTCATGAAAACGATTATATGAATAATCCAAGAAAGCAAGATAAAGTTCATGAATACGAAAAACAAATTGATCAATTAGTTTATAAATTATATGGATTAAAAAAAGAGGAAATTAAAACAGTTGAGCTAAATGAAAAACAATAATAGAAAATGTTTTCTTTGTGGTTTTACCAAACCATTAAAGAGAAGTCATATAATTCCAGCTTTCGTTATAAAATATTTAAAAGAAAGCTCTATAACAAAAAGACTTAGATCAGCCATAGCTCCAAATAAAAGGATTCAAGATGCCGAAAAAAAGTTTCTTTTATGCATAGATTGCGAGGTTTCCTTTTCAAAACATGAAACTTGGTTTTCAAAAAATATTTTTTATCCCTATCATAATAGGAAAAAGGTGACATCTAATTATAAAAATGAATTACTTAAGTTTGCTGTTTCTTTATCTTGGAGAACATTGATTAATCATTTTGATAAATATAAGGAGTTAGAGTGGGTTATAAATGCAGAGGCTACATACAGAGCATTTTTAAATGGAAGAATAAAAAATACAAAACCTTATCAGCACCATATTTTTTTTATTGATTATGCATATAATGTTAATACTGAAATTATTCCAGAAAAAATTCAATGGTATTTAGGAAGAGCAACAGATGGAACGTTGGTTCATTCACAAAATAATAAAATAATATTTATTTATAACAAATTATGCAAAATTATTATTGTTTCTTTTATATCTCCTCCGAAAAATAGATTATGGAAAGGAACAAAGATTAAAAAGTCAGGAAGGGTAAAAACCAAACAATTAGTTAAGGATGGTCTTTTTGGAAGGTTTATTCTAGATAGAGCACAAGAAGTTTCAGATGTATTCAAAAATATTTCCGAAAGACAAGTTAACAAAATAGAAGAAGATTTTTTAAAAAATATTTTAAGAGTAGAACAATCACATTCTTTAGAGGCGTTTTTAAAACAAAAAGAATTAGACAATAAGACAAAAAATAATAAATAGAATTAGTGAATTAATATAACAAATGTAAAATATGATAAATACTAGTAAAACTTGGCACTCGCCGGTGAATACCTATTGGCACATACAAAAACTTATCAAGAAAATAGGTTATGATGTCGTTGATAAAAAAACTGAATATCAAAATGTAAGAGAAGCAAATGTGGGATTTGTTATGGCATCAATACTTTTTCAGAGAACAGGAGAACCAACTTATCTTCAGCTTTACAAACCAGACCCTCCCGATGTCATACTTATGCAGCCTTTTATAGAGCCCAAGGGGACAAATCTTCTTTATCTTGTAGAAATTACTTCATATATTGGAGAACCGAAAGAATCATTACTTGAACAGCTTAAGAGAACCAAAGTTAAGCCGAATATTAATACTTTGTCTGAAGAATATATTTTAGCAGTAAATATAGGCATAGGACTAAATGTTGAAAGTGAATATAAATTAATAAGAGACTATTTAAATAAAAATGAAATTCCCTTTCCTGTTTGGACGATACAAGAAACTCAAAGACGCCCTGATACTATAGCAAGGGTAGTCATTATTAATCCTAAAATTAAAAAAATTAATGTGAATATTGGAGAAGCAATTGATTTATTTAAAAAATCTGGAAAACCTGATGTGCTTTATAGTAGAAGGGTGTCAAAACCAGAATTAGTGAGATTAGAGAAATCAGAAAAATGTCACGAAGCACCATGGGAAACTATTGGTAAATAATTCATGACCACAAAAGTTTAAAAATCGTCCCATCCGCGGAGGATGATGTTAATCGATTATTTAAAAACAATAATATATGTTAAACAAAAAAGAAAATAAAATCCTTAATTGGAAAAAATTTAAAGAAATTTATAAGGAGATTCTACAGATTTATCCTTTTTTAAATAGTTTAGAGAAAAAAGCATTTGAAAAAAAATCAGAAAAGATTATTAATAATAAATCTTTTTTTATTAATGATCCAATAAAAACACTTAAACGATTAATGAAAAATTTAAATAATCCTCATGCCAATGTTATTGAAGGTTCTTTTAAAAAAAAGAGTCCTAAAAAATATTTTGAATATAGCATTGATAATAATATCCTATATCTAAAAATTCCTTCTTGGACTACTACAAAATTAGATGATGGTTTAAAATTTGCCAAAGATTTAATTAAATTATGTGAAAAAGAGATTAAAAGATATAAGGGGATTATTATAGACGTAAGAAACAATCAAGGTGGAAATTCTAGAATTGCTCATGATTTTTCTGGTATTTTTTTTAATAAAGATGTAACATTTGGTTATTTAGCAGGAAAACAAGGAAATAAAATAAAAAAGAGACCATATGTTCTTGAGAAAAATAAAAAGATTTATATAGATATTCCAATCGTTATTCTTATTAATAATCTATGTTTTAGTTCTAATGAATTGTTTATTGCTCCATTTAAAATAAGTAAAAGAGCAGCCTCAATAGGAGAAAGAACAAGAGGTGGTAGCGCTAATCCTATAAGCATAAATGTTGAATTTGATAATAAGAATTATAATGCCAGAATACCAAGGTGGAGATTTTATCTTAAAGGAAGAAAAAGACCTATTGAAAAAACAAAAATAGAACCAGATATTATTTATCAAAAAAAAGATATTATTGAATTTTCTAAAAAATTCTTATTAAAAAAATAAAATTAATTAAAAATTTGACAAACCATTTATTATAAATTAAACTAAATACATACAATTAAATAATAATTATCAAGAGTGCGGTGAGAGTTCTGGCTCTACGACCCGTCAGCAACCCTTTAAGGTGATTTTTTAAAGAAGGTGCTAACTCCAGCCCCATAAGGGGAAAGATAAAGGTCGATTTTTTTATTACTCTTTCCTCGCGGAAAGAGTTTTTTAATTATTAATTATAAAAGAAAATTATGACAACAGAATTAGAGAAATTACACGAGAGAGTAAGGAAGTTGAACGAGCAGTCGATAAAGGACGGGACAGCGATTTCCAAAGAAGACTTAGCAAGGATTTGGCCGAAGGGTTCGGTTTCGTTCGAAGTGGGAACTTCTGGTGGATCATTGAGAAGAAAAAAAGAAAAGAAATAAGCATTTGTTAAATAAAATCCTTGTAACAAAAAACCTCGAGTAAAATCGAGGATTTTTGTTTAGGTCGTGCCGACAAGGTGCCTTGCCTGTGCCTTAAAAAGGGAGAGAACAAAAGAGCAAGCCGGGAGGACCTATATATTAATTATATCTCATTTAAATCTTAATGCAAGTTTTTTTGACTTGATTGTTTTATTAGTTGTAAGATAATAATGAATTTATTAAATAACAAAATTTGCACAAATTTTAATTATCTGATATATTAAATATATTATGGCAGTTCCAAAGAAAAGACACACAAAATCAAGAAGAAATAGAAGAAGAAGCCATTTGGCTTTAAAGAAAAAAAATCTCTCTTCATGTCCAAAATGTGGAGAGCCTATTTTATCACATCATGCTTGTAATAATTGTGGTACATACAAAGGTAGAATGGTTATTGATGTATTAGCTAAATTAGAGAAAAAAGAAAAGAAATTAAAAGCAAAAGAATTAGAATCACAAGAAAAAGAGCAAAAACAAGATAAACCATTAGATTTAAAAGAATTATCTAAAAAACAATAAATTATGTCTTCACGTCATATAGCTCGTTCAATTGTTCTTCAATCTCTTTATGAGTGGGATTTTAATAAAAAGAAAAATCTTGAAATAGATCTTATTATTAAAAAAAATATGGAAGAATTCGGAAAAGGAGCTGAAGATGAAAAAGATTTTATTAAATCTCTTTCTGAAGGAGTTTTAAAACATAGAGAAAAAATAGATAAAATAATTGAAAAGTCTGCTCCTGAATGGCCATTAGAACAAATAACTATTATTGATAGAAATGTTTTAAGAATAGGAATCTTTGAATTGTTATTCGGAGATGAAAAAGAAGTTCCTCCAAAGGTAGCTATAAACGAAGCAATTGAATTAGCTAAAAGCTATGGAGGAGAATCTTCTGGTAGATTTATTAACGGAGTATTAGGAACTATTTATCGAGAACTAGAAAAAACTAAAGATTCAGGTGTTAAAAAGGATTAACATTTGAAGCTTGTGTTTTTTTAAAAATATGGAAATAGAAAAATTAGAAAAAAAGCTTAATTTAGAATTTAAGAATAAAGATTTAATAAAACAAGCTTTTATTCATCGTTCATATATTAATGAGAATCCTGGATTAAAATTAAATCATAACGAACGATTAGAATTTTTAGGTGATGCTGTGTTGGAATTAATAATAACAGAGCATCTTTTTAATAATTACCCAAATCCAGAAGGAGAATTAACTTGTTGGAGAGCTGCTTTGGTAAATAGTAGAATGTTATCAGAAATATCTAATAAATTAGGATTTAATGATTATTTGCTATTATCAAAAGGAGAACAAGCAGAACAAGGAAGAGCAAGACAATTTATTTTAGCCAATATAATAGAAGCAGTAATTGGTGCTATTTATTTAGATCAAGGATATGACAAAGTAAAAGAATTTATTGATAATAATATATTATCTGAATTAAAAAGAGTTTTAGATGAAAAATTATACATTGATCCTAAATCACATTTTCAAGAACAATCTCAATCTAAATTAGGAATAACTCCTAATTATGAATTAATTAAAGAAGATGGGCCTGATCATGATAAAGAATTTCAAGTAGGTGTTTATTTAGAAGATGAATTAATTGCTAAAGGACAAGGACCATCTAAACAAGCAGCTCAAGAAAATGCTGCTAAAAAAGCTTTAGATAAAAAAAGTTGGAATTAAGATTTTAGAAAATTGTATATATTAGTATATGCGGTTTTTTGTATTTTGGGGTTGACTTTTTTATGTATTTGTGTATAATACAACAAAGGAGGTAATTATGGGTTTAGAAAAAATTATTAACAATATTGTTAGTTGGCATCTTGGAAACAAAAAGAAAAAAGGAGAAAGAATTAAGAAAAAAGAAAAAGAAAAGAGAGAAATAATTTTGATTGTCGAAGAAATTATTGAGTTTATAAGAAGCTATAAAGATGATTTTAGAAAATTTGTACTTTCAAGCTGGGCATGTGGTTTTAAAATGCATAATACGAAAATTATTATTAATCCTTATGGTAATAATAAAGAAATACGTATTAATTCAACAAGCTTTTTTATTCCAAGAAAATTAATGAGAAAAATAAAAGAAGAAATAAATGCAGCAATTGAAAAAGCAGAAAAGACAGACAAAGAAGAATTGATAAAATCCATAACTAATAATAACTAAAGAGCGCAACTGGGTTGGGAATTTTATTCCCAACCCCTTTTCTTGCATTAAATTTTATTATCTGCTACATTTATTAATATGTTAAAAATACGTTTGCAAAAGGTAGGTAAAAAAAACGCCCCTAGTTATAGGGTTGTTTTAGCTGAACACACTTCTAAGCCAAAAGGGAAGTTTATTGAAATACTTGGATCATATAATCCTAGATTAAAAGAAAGAGCATTTAAAGCTGATAGAATCAAACATTGGATTTCTATGGGCGCTAAAGTTTCTCCTACTGTTCATAATTTATTAATTACTGATAAAATTATTGAAGGAGAAAAAGTAAAAGCATGGAGACCAAAGAAAAAAACAAAAGAAGAAAAGCCTGCTAAAAAACTAGGAGTTACCACAGAAGAAACTCCTTCAGAAGAAGTTAAGCCAGAAGAAATAAAGGAAGAAGTCAAGCCAGAAGAAGAACAGAAGCCAGCTGAAGAAAAACCAAATGAAATTAAACCAGAAGAAACTCCAAAAGAAGAAAAACAAGAACTTGTTGAAGAAAAAACTAAGCCAGAACAAGTAGCAGAACAAGTAAAACAAGAAGCTCAAGAAGTTAAAGAGGAATTAAAAGAAGAAATTGTTGACAAATAATTTAAAATAGAATATAATTTAAATATAGTTAGTAGTACGTTTCTGTTAGTCAGAAACACTGAAAAAGGTCGTTATCTATAAATCAGAATTAATTAATGATGTTATAATATTATGGCTGCAAAACCACAAGATCAAGAATTCGTAGAATTCGTAGTCAAGAGCATTGTTAACAATCCTAATGATGTCAAAGTTGACCGTAAGGTTGACGAAATGGGTGTTCTTTTAACTGTTAGAGTTAACGCAGAAGACATGGGTGCATTAATTGGACGTGCTGGTTCTACAGCTAGAGCTCTTAGAGGTCTAACTAGAATCATAGGTCTTAGAAATAATGCTCGCGTTAATCTAAAGATTGAGGAACCAGAAGGAAGTACCAGAAAACCAGTTGAAAGAGATGATGCTGGTAAAAAGGATGTTGACAAGGTAGTCGAAGACTTAAAATTATAAAACTTGTAGATCATACAAAGGCCGTGCTACTATTTAGGTACGGTTTTTGTTATATATGAAAAATTTTGAAAAAATTGAAACACAAGAAAAAGCTGAAATTAATGAGCCAGAATTTGAATTAAAAGAATTTGAGAATTCTAAAGAGGGCTTTGAGGTGTTGTTAAAAAAATTAGTTCCAAATATAAAATCTCATAAATATAATTTAATTATAGGAGATGATACTAGTGGAAGAATTCCAACATTAGTTTTTCATGGATTGTTAAAAAAAATATACAAAGAAAACAGCATAGAGGCGCCAATGATTAATTTTTTCATAGGTGGATCCGGCCTTCCGCTTAGAAGCGAAGAAATTGACGAAACCTTAAAGAAAATAGCTAATAGACACAAGAATAATAATTTAAATGCACTGCTTATTTCAGAGATAATTTTTGATGGTAATTCTGTTAAGGATTTTTGTGAAATTTTAAAAAATAATAACATTTCTCATGATTTCGCTATTTTGGGTTGTGATCCATCAGAGGAGCTAACGAATACTTTAGGGGAAGTCGAAAGAAAAATAAAAGAAGAAATAGGCGAGGAAGTTTTTTTAGGTAGTTTTCATATGTTTTTTTGGGGTATGAAAAAAATGGTTGGGGTAAAAAAAGAGGTTGCGACATTAAATCCTTTTTCAAAAAGAACAGAAAAAACAGATGAAGAATTCGATAGAGAAGAATTTTTAAAAGCAAGAAGAGATGTTAAAAAAATGATTGATCATTTAAAAAATATTTACGATAAAGAAAAAAATGAAATTTAATATAATTACAATTTTTCCAGAAATCTTTGACTCATATTTTAATGAGTCTATTATTAAACGCGCACAAGATAAAAAGAAAATAAAAATAAATATTCATAATTTAAGAGATTATACAAAAGATAAACACAGATCTGTTGATGATAAACCTTATGGTGGTGGTCCTGGTATGGTAATGATGGTTGAGCCAATTTATAAAGCTATAAAAAAGATTAAAAAAGGAAAAGCAAAAGTAATTTTATTTTCTCCAAAAGGAAAAACTTTTGATCAAAAAATGGCTAATAGATATTCTAAATTAGATAATTTAATTATGGTTTGTGGTAGATACGAAGGAGTAGATGAAAGAGTAAAAAAATTTGTAGATGAAGAAGTTTCTATAGGAGATTATGTTTTAACTGGTGGAGAGATTCCTGCAATGATAGTTGTTGATGCTGTTACTAGATTAATTCCAGGAGTAATAGCAATAGAATCATTAAAAGAAGAAAGTTTTTCTTTAGAAAAAGAATTAAAACATGCTAAATATGAATATCCACAATATACAAGACCAGAAAATTTTAATAATTTAAAGGTTCCAAAAGTATTGCTTTCTGGAAATCATAAAAAGATAAAACAGTGGAGGCTTGACAAGCGAATTTAAATAAGTAAAATTGATAATACAAGTATTAATATTAATTTTATGTGAAATTAACTCACAATTTACCAGTACGTTTAAAACAGAGTTTAGGTTTTTTTGTTTAAAAAAGTTTAAACTCTGTTTTAAGTTGTTCTTTAATAACTGAATAGACAACTATTGAATTTTGTGTAGTTGTCCTGATCTATTGATCATTACAAATAAGGCACGTATAAGTTTACTTATTTGTGCTGAATTTTGTGATGATTCTTATATTGAGAGTTTGATCCTGGCTCAGGACGAACGCTGGCGGCGTGGATAAGGCATGCAAGTCGAATGGGTTTAGGCCCATGGCAGACGGGTTAGTAACACGTAGGTACATACCTCTAACTCGGGCATAACCCGGAGAAATCCGGAATAATTCCCGATAATCCCTTTTGGGTAAAGATTTATTGGTTAGAGAGTGGCCTGCGGCCTATCAGCTTGTTGGTAAGGTAATGGCTTACCAAGGCTATGACGGGTAGGGGGCGTGAGAGCGCGATCCCCAACAGGGGCACTGAGATACGGGCCTCACTCCTACGGGAGGCAGCAGTCGAGAATCTTCCACAATGGACGAAAGTCTGATGGAGCGACGCCGCGTGAATGAAGAAGCCCTTCGGGGTGTAAAGTTCTTTTCTAGGGGAACAATTTTTGAGATCACCCTAGGAATAAGGGGCTCCTAAACTCGTGAAAGTACATCCTTTGCTCGTAAAGGGTGGCGCGACCTATTGCAGTAATGCAATATGGAAAAACTTAGCTTATATGCGGGAAACCATTTTATGTGGCAATCCGCAGGGAAGTTGTTTGTAGGTTAAAATTATGATAAAATAATATATATGATAGATTTTGTCAAAAATATTTTAACTCAAAGACAAATTGATATACTAATTGGGAATTTATTGGGTGATGGTTTTTTAATCAGACCTTATGTCTCTACTTCTTTTGGTTTTAAACAAAAGCAAGAAAGCAAAGAATATGTTTTTTGGCTATATAATAAGTTTAAAAACATTTGTCGTTCAGAACCAAAACAAAGAAAAGATAATCAGCAATGGTATTTCTTAACCAAGTCTATTAAAGACTTAAATGTGTTTAGAGAAATGTTTTATTCTAATAAGAAAAAAATTATTCCAAAAAACATAGAACAATTATTAGTATCTCCTTTGTCTTTAGCAATTTGGTATATGGATGATGGTAGTATAGACTATAGACCAAACGATCATTGTAGCTTTTATTTATCAACACATTGTTTTTCTGTTAAAGAAGTTGAAAAATTAAGAGATATATTAATGAAAAACTTTGGCATTGAATCTAATGTCTACAATAATCTGATTAGAGGAAAAAGATATCCTAGAATATATATAGGTTCAAAAGGAAGAAATAAGTTTATTAAAATTATTTCACCATATATTTTAAATTGTTTTAAGTATAAATTACCACAATACAGACAACCCCTCAGAGACTTTTCTAGAATTAAACTAGAAAGATGTCAGGTACCTGATAATCAGGAAAATAAACTGACATAATACGCTGAGCCCCAGTATATTAATACTGGGTGGTGATATAGTCCAACGCAATTGTAAAATTGTCAACGGCCAGCAGGAGCGGTAATACGAGTGCCCCAAGCGTTGTCCGGAATTATTGGGCGTAAAGCGTCTGTAGGGGGTTTAGTGCGTCTTTTGTTAAATCTTGATGCTCAACATCAAGTCTGCAAAAGATACGGCTAAACTAGAGGATGTGAGAGGCTAATGGAACTTAAGGAGTAGGGGTGAAATCCGTTGATACCTTAAGGAACACCAAAGGCGAAGGCATTTAGCTGGCGCATTCCTGACCCTGAGAGACGAAAGCGTGGGGAGTGAATGGGATTAGATACCCCAGTAATCCACGCTGTAAACGATGGATACTAGCTGTTTGAAGTATCGACCCTTCAAGTGGCGAAGCTAACGCGTTAAGTATCCCGCCTGGGAAGTACGGTCGCAAGACTAAAACTCAAAGGAATAGACGGGGATTTGCACAAACGGTGGAGCGTCTGGTTTAATTCGATACTACGCGAAGAACCTTACCAGGGTTTGAAATCCTAATGAACCCTCTTGGAAACAAGAGATTTCTACAAGGACATTAGGACAGGTGCTGCATGGCTGGTATCTTTTAGATACACGGCCCTTTCCCGAGCAATCGGGATTGAAAAACCAGCTCATAACGATGAAACCCAAATTCTTTTATTAAAGAATGGGCAATATCGTGGGAAGTCTTTTTTTAAAAAGACCCCGTAGAGACTAAGCTTTTCTGGGCAGAAAAGCTTAATGGTGGTTATAACCCATCATTAAACGCTGGCCTCCAGTCTGGAGGATGGTATAGTCCATACCATAAGTAATTATGGATGAATATGGTCGTCAGCTTGTGGCGTGAGTTGCTCCGTTAAGTCGGGTAACAAGCGCAACCCTTGTTCTGTGTTATAAGTGTCACAGAAGACTGCCTCATTATATGAGGAGGAAGGAAAGGATGACGCCAAGTCAGCATGGCCCTCTGATACCCTGGGCAACACAGGCGCTACAATGGCCAATACAATGGGTTGCTAAGCCGTAAGGTGGAGCCAATCCCATCAAAGTTGGTCTCAGTTCGGATTGAGGTCTGAAATTCGACCTCATGAAGCTGGAATCGTTAGTAATCGCGGATCAGCTACGCCGCGGTGAATACGTTCTCAAATCTTGTACTCAAAATAAATGCGCTCGGCAGTTTATAAAACTAGTTGGTTAAAATCCAACCTTTCTAGATGATTTGACTAGAAGCGTAGCCAAAGGATAGGCTTAAAGCCGCGAGGCTTAAGCTGAAGGATCTGAAGGCAAATTATAGCCCAAATTATTAAAAGGTGATTGATCCATGTAGCGGTGGGTTATGGAGAAGGTCTTTAGTGCAAAACCTTAATTTGGGATGTAAGGAATCGTTCTATAAATAACCCGAGGAGATCTCATGGTTGTTGAAAACAATAGATACCGTGAGAAGTCAGCTGCGTCATAGTACTAAGTTTTTCTAAAGACTTAGGAAGGACAAAATCTTTTTCGAATTTCGAAAAGGAACTCGCTTAGTGCGGGAAATCCGCATGCTAAGTGGGAACTCAAAGTAAGTTTTCTACTATTGAATTCCGCCTGTCAAGTCAGGGAAGCCGGGAGCACCCGACGTCCCCATTTAATGGGGCCTAAGGTGAGTTCGGTGACCAGGACTAAGTCATAAATTTGTTGTGACCTAAAAAGAGTAATCTTTTTAGAAAAATCTGGCTGTATGCTGGAAACTCTGTGTATCTAATACTACTTATATTAAGTGACAATGTATTAGTGCAGACAATCAGCAGGGAAGTCGTAATTGACCCCTCAGAGACTACACGCCGGACCCCTTTATAAAGGGTGAAGATATAGTCCATGCCTTATGGCGACATAGGGAACCTCATGAACAAGGCATCCGTAGCGGAAGCTGTGGATGGAACAATATTTTTAGTTACTTTTTTAAGTAATTAGGTTGATCTTATTTTAAGAGATGTTGATCTTTGTATCTTATAGGAAGATCGTTTTTTCAGGGCAACTACACAGAATTCAATTTATCCACAGGCTAAGGGCTTGACTTTTTGCTTGTTTTTTTATTTATTTAAAGATATAATGGAATTTGATAATAATTAATATATCGTTTTCATTTAACTAGCCATTGAATGAAGGCGTAGATATACATGGACAAGATAACAGGTTATTGCGTCAAATGTCGCAAAAAAGATGTTGAGATGAATGATCCAAAGGAAGTTACCATAAAAGGAAAGGGTGGCAAGAGAAGAGCTATGAAGGGTAGCTGTCCTACTTGTGGTACTGGAATGTTCAGAATAATGGGAAAAGCATAAGATCTTTTTATAGATTTATTTGATTCAAAATTAACCTTATTTAGGGGTTAATTTTGAATTAGGGCGTATAGCTCAGCCTGGTAGAGCGCATCTCTGATAAAGATGAGGTCCTTGGTTCGAGTCCAAGTACGCCCATGGGCCCGTAGCTCAGCTGGTAGAGCATCTCATTTGCAATGAGGAGGTCAGCGGTTCGAATCCGCTCGGGTCCACAAAAAAGAAATTTATCGATTTTTAATTGATTTAGTTTTGTTTTCAAGATTCGAGCTTCGAATCTTCTAGAGTAAGGCAAAAAGAAATAATTTGTTAAATAATCATCATTTTGAAGATAGATTGTGCTTAAAAGTAAAAGTTCGAACCATTAAGAAGATTTTAATTAATTATTAATTATTTAAATTTATGAATCAAGAATTAGAAAATTATATTAAAGAGTCTAAAAATTCTGGTTTTAGTGACGAACAGATAAAACAAGAATTAAGAAAGGCCGGATGGAAAGAGGAAGATATTAATCAGGCTTTTAGTAGAGAACCAATTTTGAATAAATCATCAATACAAGAGCTAACTATTAATACAAATAAAAAGAATGAATCAAAAACGCTTGGAATGATTGCACTTGTGGTTATTATTTTTCTTATAATTGGTGGTGGTGTATTTTATTATATAAAGCTTAAGCCATCTGAAAACAAAGAAGTGCAAAAAAATCAAGATAATAATTCTGTTTTATCGGAAGAAGAAACAAAAAAGCAAGAAGAAGAAAAAGAAGAGCTAAAAGATGCCAAGAGCGTTCTAATTGATTCATTGAGTAAACTTAATAATTTAACAGATTTTCGTTGTAAGGTTGAAAGGACAAATATATCTATTAATTACGATGGAGAAGAAAAACAAGAAAAAGTAGAGGATATGGAAATCTGGATTGGGGACAAAATGGCTAGAACAGATTCCTTTAATTTCATAGCACCTCAAATGAATCAAAAAATAATTTATAGAGATAATTATTTTTATAGAAATTTTGATCCTATAAATGATAATTGGAATAGGATTGATAGTGGTTCTAAATTAGAGGGTACCATATTTCAGTACGTTATAAGGGCCCTTGAAGAAAATCCAGTATTATTAGGAAGCGAAAGCGTGAATGGCAAAAGTACATTTATTATTAAATATGAAGAATTTGGTGGTCTTTATGGCGATAATGTAAAAATCTGGATAGAAAAAGAAACTGGTATTCCTTTAAAAATAGAGGATACAAATGTTTTTTATTATAGGATTAAAGAAGATTTAGATAGTTCAGATAAAGATATCTTTATCATTTATGAAATTTCTTATGAACCAATCAATGATTCCATTTTTGAAATTATAGGCAACATAGAGTCTTTCGATTAATCTATGACTATAAAGACTCTAAAATCGTTTCATCCGAGCAGTATGTAGGATAGAATTGTTTTTTTTGGTAAGCTTATTTTCTAAAAACTAATACATAAATTTATGGAAAAGAAAAAAATGGAAAGAAAATTAAAAATAATTTTATTAGTTATAGCAACAGGACTTGTTTTATTTATAGATGCCTATTCAAGACCTAGTTTTTATAAATATGTTTGGGATAAACCAATAGAATTGGGAATAATAATAATTTTTATTATTGGGGCTGCAATAATGTGGCATAAATTTGGAGTAGATAAAATAATTAAGAAATAGAATCATGGCTTAACCAATTTGGATTTTGGTTAATTGTATTACAATTAAAGAATTACAAGTAATAGAAAAAATATTTTCAATCAAATACTCTTTTTTTAAATTTATAGATTAATTAATTTATTTGAAGATCATCTTTTAAAGTTATTTTCTTTATAAAAAGTTTGAACGTCTTCTACTGGGGTCCACTGCAAATTTAAAATTTAAGGAGGGAATAATGGAAAAAGTAAAATCGACTTTCGCAAAAAGATTCAAAGACAGGCTGAATAGAAAAAAGGAATTGGCTGAAGAATTTTTAGAAACCAAAGAATTGCTTAAGAATATTAAAGAAAGAATTATTTTAGCAGATAACACATTAAATCTTATCATTAAGAATGATATTGATAAGTTGTCTAGTTTAATATTAAAGCAAAAGAAAAGACATTATTTATTTGAAATTTGGGGTTGGAAAATAAAAGACAACAGTTCTTTAAGAGTGGTAAATATAGAATTTAGGCTTTTTGAAATATTGTTTTTTAGTGGATTAATTGATATTCAAAAAGATGTTCTTGGTCCTTTTATGAGAATTATTCAACTTAGAAGTATTAAAGATTTTATAGAAAAAATGAATGAAGACTATAAAACTAAGTTTGTGATTAGTTGTATATATGATGATGAAGAACATATGAAATAGAGCCAAAATTTTAATAAATTCAACAAAAAGAGGTAAAAGGGTTAACTTTTCCTCTTTTTTTATTAAAAATCTTCTTGACAACGTGATTTTATGATATAATTAATATAGGTCGATTTATTAATATAATTAATAATTAAAAATTAAATATTATGCTTGAAATATTACTAGACTCATTACAAGAGGTTTGGCTTAGTTTTATAGGATTTTTGCCAACCCTTTTGGCAGCATTAATTGTTTTTATTATCGGTTGGTTAATTGCTATTTTTCTAGGAAGAGTTGCTAATAAAATAGTTAAAACAATTAAATTAGATATTTTGTTAAACAAGCTTGGTTTTAAAAAAGCTTTAACAAAAGCAAAACTTAAGTTAGATTCAGGAAAATTCTTTGAAGTATTAGTTAAGTGGTTTTTCATAATTGTTTTCTTGATGACAGCTGTTGATATTCTTGGTTTGCAAGAAGTAGCTTTATTCTTAAAAACAATTCTTTATTATCTACCAAATGTAATTGTTGCTGCAATAATTCTTTTAGTAGCTGTGGTTGTTGGAGATTTTATGAAGAAGTTTGTTAAAGCTGCTGCAGATACTGCAGGATTAGCTTCTGCTGGTGCAGTTGCAGGAATAGTTAAATGGGCTATATTAGTTTTTGGTTTTGTTATTGCTTTAACTCAACTAGGAATTGCAGCTACATTAATTCAAACAGTTGTTATTGGATTGATTGCTATGGTTGCTTTAGCAGGAGGATTAGCATTTGGTTTGGGTGGAAAAGATCATGCAACACTAATATTAGAAAGATTAAGACAAGATATTGAAAAATAGATTTTATTTGATCCCGTGCCATGGCCTTGTCATGGTACGGGGTTGACAAGCGATTTTAACGGATATATACTGATATTAATTATGATAAAAGTTTTACTACAATTATTTTATACAAGCGGTTGAAAAACCGGGTATTTATGTACCCAGTCAAATTGAACCGCTTTAAAGCGGTTTTTTTAAAACTTTTAAGCACCTTAAAAATTGAATAGACAATTTAATGCATATAAATTGTCAGCTAATAATAGGTTATTCATAAGGGTATATGGTGAATGCCTTGGGATATTGGGGCGATGAAGGACGTGGCTTAGCTGCGATAAGCTTCGGGGAGGTGTGTAGCAACCTTTGATCCGGAGATTTCCGAATGGGGAAACCCAGCTTGGTGATGAGCCAAGTTATCCTATGCTTGCATAGGAAGCGAACCCAGCGAAGTGAAACATCTCAGTAGCTGGAGGAAAAGAAAAAAACTTTTATTCCCTGAGTAGCGGCGAGCGAAACGGGATTAGCCCAAACTTTTTTCTAATCATTTTATGGTAGGAAAAGAGGGTTGTAAGATAGTGACGTCAGGGGTTTGCCCCTGAGGAGTAAAAAAAATTAAAACTTCCTTAGTTGAAAGTGGCTGGAAAGCCCTGCCAAAGAAGGTAATAGCCCTGTAAATGAAAAGGGTTTTATACTCCTAGTCATTACTCTTGAGTACGGCGAGGTAGCAACCTTGTCGGAATCTGGCAGCACTATTCTGTCAAGGCTAAATACCCAATATCACCGATAGTGAACTAGTACCGTGAGGGAAAGGTGAAAAGTAGGGCGGTAAGCCCGGTGAAATAGTACCTGAAACCATATACTTACAAAGAGTCGGAGCCCATTAGGGTGACGGCGTGCTTTTTGCAGAACGATCCAACGACTTCTTGTGTTTTCTTTGTTTAAATTCGTAAGAATGGAAGCATAGGGAAACCGAGTGTTAATAGCGCGTTTTTAGAAAACGCAAGAGACCCGAAGCCAAGTGAGCTAACCATGGCCAGGATGAACTTTGATGAATAGTCAGAGGGAGGTCCGCACCCACTAGACGGGCAATTCTAGGGGATGAGCTGTGGTTAGGGGTGAAAAGCCAATCGAACTTGGTAATAGCTGGTTCTCCTCGAAATAGCTTTAGGGTTAGCGTTGATTTTTAAGACATGGGGGTAGAGCACTGAATGGATTAGGGTGGCTCACGCCTACCTAACCAATCAAACTCCGAATACCATGTTGTATAAATCAGCAGTTAGACTGTGGGGGCTAAGCTCCATGGTCAAAAGGGAAACAGCCCAGATCGTAATCTAAGGTCCCTAAATCAAGTTAAGTGGCAAAAGAAGTGAAGTCACTCAAACAGCTAGGAGGTTGGCTTAGAAGCAGCCATCCTTTAAAGAGTGCGTAATAGCCCACTAGTCTAGAGACTTCGCGCTGAAAATGTAACGGGGCTAAACTTGATACCGAAGATACGGATGTATATTTTTTAAAAATATACGTGGTAGAGGAGCATTTCTTGTGCTGTGAAGTTCTACTGTGAGGTAGGGTGGAGCGCAAGGAAGAGAGAATGTTGGAATGAGTAACCACAAATGCGATGAGATATCGCGTCACCGAAAACCCAAGGTTTCCTTGGCAATGTAAATCAGCCAAGGGTTAGGCGGTCCTAAGGCAATCCCAAATGGGGTAGTCGATGGATAGCTGGTTAATATTCCAGCCCTCCTTTATTTTTTCGATGGGATGACGGAACTTAGTAATTTAAGCGTGTTATTGGATTCACGTTGTTTGTCTAAGGGTGTCTATCAGGTAAATCCGGTAGATATAGCCCAAGGATTGACAAAAGGTTTGTCCACGGATAGATCAATTTAAATGAGCAAGTTTCCAAGAAAATTCTCTAGAGCTAAGAATAAAGGATCCGTACCTCAAACCGACACAGGTGGGTAGGGCGAGTAGCCCAAGGTGAACGGGTCAAACCTCGTTAAGGAACTCGGCAAAACAGCGTCCGTAAGTTTGCAATAAGGACCGCCTCGTTTTGCGAGGCCGCAGCTAAAGATCCCTGGCGACTGTTTACTAAAAACATAGGTCCCTGCTAATTCGTAAGAAGATGTATAGGGGCTGACGCCTGACCAGTGCCAGAAGGTTAACGATGGGGGTGTTCCAATTTATTGGAATGCTCACTGTCCGAAGCCCTGGTAAACGTCGGCCGTAACTATAAGTTAATCGTTGTAGTTACGTTAATAAATCTTGCTATATGCGGGAAACTCCGAGAATCTCAAACTAGGATACTATAATAGTGATATTATAGCGAACCCTAAAAATGTTTGAGTGCGGACAATCCGCAGGAAAGACTTGTTTTTTAACAAGAACCCCCAGAGACTATACGCAAGAGTCTTGTAAGTCGAAAAACTGCCGACTGACTTATTAAGATATGATATAGTCCGATCTCATAGGCGACTATGAGCTAACACAGTTCGAACGGTCCTAAGGTACCGAAATTCCTTGGCATGTAATTTATGTCCTGCAGGAATGGCGTAACGACTGGGGAACTGTCTCAACGAGGAGCCCGGTGAAAATGCAGTACCGGTAAAGATGCCGGTTACCTGCGGCAAGACGGAAAGACCCCGGGAGCTTTACTATAAGTTCCTATTGGGTTATTGTTTTGAATGCGTAGCATAGTGGGGAGACTATGATGCCTGATTTTCGGATTGGGTGGAGTCACCAGTGAAATACCCATCTTTTAAAATAATAATTCTAACCTTAGTTTATCTAAGGGACAGTGGGTGCTGGGTAGTTTGAGTGGGGCGCTCATCTCCTAAAGAGTAGCGGAGATGTTTAAAGGTTGGCTAGCTCCGGATGGAAATCGGAGTGATAGTGTAAAGGCATAAGCCAGCTTTACTGCAAGACTGACACGTCGCGCAGTTGCGAAAGCAGAACTTAGTGAACCGACCCTTATTTGTAGAAATGGGGGAGACACCGGATAAAAGTTACCCCGGGGATAGATCCTGAAATAAGGATTGTTGTCCCCCTTGTCAGTAATGGCAAGTAAAAAATGCGGCTTATAACGGAGAAATCTAATCTATCATTGGGGTTGATTAGATAATTCCGTGGGAAGTCATCTATTCTTATAGATTGACCCTGTAACGACTGAGTCTTATAAGACAAGATGGTAGGTACCAGATATTCTGGATTTAAACTACCATAATACGCCGCCTCCTGATTTTTATCAGGATGAAGATATAGTCTAATCTAATTAAGATTGAACAGGCTAGTAGCGCCTGAGCGTCCATAGCGACGGCGCTGTTCGGCACCTTAATACATTGGGGTGCTATAGTAGTAATGCTATACAAAAAATTTGACTTATAACGGTGAAAGCCATATATGTTCTGGCCAAAATAGAGTATAATTAATATATATGGTCGATACCGTGGGAAGCTTAACTCAATTACAGAGATCTATGATTATTGGATCTGTTTTGGGTGATGGATATTTAAGAATTGTTCCTGGAAGGAAGAATGCATTTTTAGAAATCAATCATTCTTTTAAACAAAAAGAATATGTTGATTGGAAATATTCTGTATTAAAAAATATATCAATTTCTCCACCCAAAAAAAGAAATAATAGTGGAAATAGAATTTCTTATCGTTTTAACACAAAACAAAGCACTGAATTGACAGAAATTTATAATTTGTTTTATAAAAATGGTAAGAAAATAATTCCTAAAGAAATTAAATTAGATCCAGTAATTTTATCTGTTTGGTTTATGGACGATGGAAGTAGATGTAGAGAATCTGATTTTTACTTAAATACTCAACAATTTAGTGTTAAAGAACAAAAAATCTTGGTATCTCTATTAAAAAACATTGGATTGCATGTAAGAATGAATAAAGATAAAAATTATTATCGTTTAAGATTTTTAAAAGATTCAATACCAAAATTAATAAATCTTATACAAGATAATATTGTTTCATCTATGAAGTATAAAATTGAGTTATAGCCCTGTAGAGACTTGCTTTAAAAAGCAGATAGAAGTTGTTTTAAAAAATATAGCTTCTATAATACGTCAACTCCTTTATTAGATCATAAAGGATGAAGATATAGTCCGAACCTCTTCGTGAGAAGAGAAAATGCCGATAAGCGATGTCGGCTAAAAAGGATTGGCCGCGTTCTGAGAAATCAGAATGTCTAAATTTAACTAATAACGATGAAACCTTATTAAAAGAAACCCAGATATAATAAGGCAATATCGTGGGAAGTTAAAGAAATTTATGAATTTATCGAATAGACAAAAGGATATCTTAATAGGAATAATTTTAGGAGATGGTCATTTAGAACAAAATGGAAAAAATGTTCGTTTAAAGGTTGATCATACGGAAAAACAGAAAACTTATTTGAAGTGGAAATATTTAGAATTTAATAATTTAGCTTCAAGTAAGCCAAGAATAATTGAAAGAACTGATAAAAGAACGAAAAAAGAATATAAGAGATGGCATTTTTCTACTTTTTCTTTAGAATTATTTAACTTTTATAGAAATAAATTTTATAAAAGTAATAGAAAAATTATTCCATTAGATATTCACAAATTCTTGAAATCTCCTTTGTCCTTGGCAATTTGGTTCATGGACGATGGACACAAAAGAACAGATTGCAATGCTTTTAGAATAAGCACAGAATCTTTTTCTCTTAAAGAACAGAAATTATTGCAAAAATGTCTAAAAGATAATTTTAAGATAGAAAGCAAATTGCATAGAAAAGGAAAATTTTGGAATATTTATATTCCAAGTAGAGAGTCTAAAAGATTTTGCGGAATAATTAATCAATATATTGTTCCCCAAATGAGATATAAAATTTCTTTAACCCCGTAACGACTGAGTCTATATGACAAGATAGTAGGTACCAGATATTCTGGATTTAAACTACTATAATACGTTGAACCCCTCATTCTTTTTTAAAGAATAGGGTGATGATATAGTCTATACGTGTAGTAATACATGAGTAATATGCATCCTATCCTGGGGCTGAAGCAGGTCCCAAGGGTAAGAACAGAATCAAGCCCTTGTAAAATCGACTAATAACGATGAAGCTCTAATTCTTTTATGTTAAAATAAAAGAATGGGTAATATCGTGGGAAGTTTGCGACAATACAAGATTTCGTCAGAAGAAAATGCAATTATTATAGGCACCTTATTAGGAGATGCTTATTTAGGAAAAACTAAAAATAGTGTACGATTAGAGATAGGTCATTCAGAATCTCAGAAAAAATATTTATTCTGGAAGTATAAAAAATTGCAAAAATTAACTTCTTCAAAACCACATTGTATTAAAATCTTTGATAAAAGATATGATAAGATTTATACTCAGTGGAGATTTAAGACAAAAACAAATGATTTTTTGGAAAAATTACACATGCAGTTTTATTCAAAAACAGGCAAGAAAGTTATTCCAAAAAATATTTGTTCATTATTAAAGTCTTCATTAAGTTTAGCAGTATGGTTTATGGATGATGGTGGTAGAAGAAATGACTGTTATGGTCTATTTCTTAATACTTTGTCATTCACAAAGGAAGAAAATGAGATATTAAAAAAATGTCTTAAGAAAAATTTTTCTTTTGATTCTAGATTACACTGGATTCAAGATGGATATAGATTATATATCCCAAGCAAAGATGCAAAGAGATTTTGTGGAATTGTATATCCGTATATAATTCCATCAATGAGATACAAATTGTCGTATAACCCCGTAACGACTTCGTTTGCTCGATTAGATCGAGCGCGGGATAGAGGTAAATAACCCTCTATAATACGTCGGTATTCTTATTTAGAAATCATAAGAATAAAGTTATAGTCTGTACCATAAGTAATTATGGAGTGTGTACACGTTGGCTGTTCGCCAATTAAAAGGGTACGCGAGCTGGGTTTAGACCGTTGTAAAACAGGTTGGACCCTATCTGCCGTAGGCGTTGATACTTGAGAGAACTTGTTCCTAGTACGAGAGGACCGGAATGAACTAACCTCTGGTGTGCCAGTTGTCCTGCCAAGGGCATTGCTGGGTAGCTACGTTGGGCACGGATAAGCGCTGAAAGCATCTAAGCGCGAAGCCAATCTCAAGATTAAGTATCATAGATTGGTCGGAGACTACGACCTTGATAGGCTTCAGGTGTAAGCACAGCAATGTGTTTAGCCGAGAAGTACTAATAAATCATTTACCTTGATTTAGCTGGCAATTTATGTGCATTATTTAGTTGTGATTATTATAAGGGAACCATACCAAGAGGGCTCCACCTGATCCCATTCCGAACTCAGAAGTGAAACCTCTTAAGGCCGATGGTAGTGTTTTTACGCGAGAGTAGGTAGTTCCCTTATAATGATCATAACTTTATAAACATATGGAACAATATCATATTAATTTAATTAAATTTGTTACCCCTTCTTATGGTAGAAATCAAAAGGGTTGGTTTGATATTGGTTCTAAAGTTTTTTAAAGTTTTATTTATTTGAGATTCAATATCAGGCTAACCTAGCCTGATATTTTATTTTAGGAGTACTTTAAAATGGAAAAGATTATTTTTCTAAAAGGTAAAATGGTTATTCTTAGACCATTAGACAAGGAAAAGGATTTAGAGAACGTGACAAAATGGATTAATGATCCAGAAATTAGACCATTTGTGTCTAATTTTGTTCCACTTACAAAAAAGGATGAAGAAGAATTTTTTGATAGAAAAAAAGAAAATGAAAGATTGGTTGTTATTGAAACAAAAGATGGAAAAAGCATTGGAACCATGGGATTACACAAAATTGATCATCGTAATGGTTTTGCAGAAACTGGTGCTTTAATTGGAGAAAAAGATTATTGGGGAAAAGGATATGGAACAGATGCTAAAATGATTTTATTAAATCATGCTTTTAATACTGAAAACCTTAGAAAGGTTTTATCATCTGCATTAGCGTTTAATGGTAGAAGTATTGGGTATAATAAAAAGTGTGGTTACAAAATTTGTGGAAAATTTGAAAAGCACATTTTTGTTAATGGTGAGTATGTTGATCTTATTCATCTTGTTGTTTGGAAAGAAGATTTTTTACCTTTATGGAAAAAGTATCAAGAAGAATAATTTTAAAAACGGCTTGTTTAATATACGAGCCGTTTATTTTTATGATATAATTAAATTAATGAATAAATATACTAAAAAACAATTTAAAATTGCATTAATATTTATTGCTATTCTTATAGTTATTATTGGTGGTATTTGGCTTTTAACAAAATCAGGGTCAACTACTTGCTTTGATCAAATTCAAAATCAAGGAGAAACAGGAATAGATTGTGGTGGTCCTTGTGGTCCATGCGCAGAAGATATTAGAGATCCATTAATTGTTGTTTCTAGTCAAATCATTCCTACTACTGATAATTATTTTGATTTAGTTTTAGAAATTAAAAACTCTAATTCAGATTGGGGAGTAGAATCTGTTACTTATGTTATAAATTTTCTTGATTCAAATAATGAATTAATTTCTTCTAAAGATGGTAAAACATATATTTTACCAGAACAAAATAGATAT
The DNA here is from genome assembly GCA_018829905.1 of Patescibacteria group bacterium. Classification (GTDB taxonomy): domain Bacteria; phylum Patescibacteriota; class Minisyncoccia; order RBG-13-40-8-A; family RBG-13-40-8-A; genus JAHJST01. Next base: position 14,729 of record JAHJST010000014.1, on the reverse strand, counting down.
ATTGTTGAGCAAAAATTATCAGTTGATAATTTAATTAAAGTAAATATTGAATTAAAAGATATTGAATGGATAAAATTAAAAGATTTTAAAGAAATTGATTTAAAGATAAAAAATTCTGGTTATAATTTAACTAATGGAATAAAATTATTTGGGACTGTTAATAATAATAGTAGTTTTGATTTAGATAAAATAGAAATAGTTGGATTATTATTTAAAAACAATAATCTTGTTTCTGCTGGGCAAACAAATATTAGAACTGTTGTAATGCAAGAAAATAGATATTTTGAAATTAATTGGCCAACTAATATAGAATTTGATTCTTTTGAATTAAAACCATATACTAACATGTTCCTTAATAGTAATTTTATTAAAACACATGGAACAATTGAAAGATTTAAAGAATATTAATTATGTGATATTATTTATATAAGGAGGATATAAAAATTAATTTAACTTTTTTAGATTTTTAATGTTGATAGCATTTTAAATTTAAAAAAGAAATATAATATTATGTTTGAAGGAAATCCATTGGAAAGGGAAAAAACAAAAAAAGAGAAATATTTAGAAGAAGAAAATAATAAAAAAGAATTTGGCAAAAGAAGATTCGAAGAAATACGTAGTGAATTTGAAAGAATTAATAAAAAAACAGAAGCAGAAAGAACAGACGAAGAAAAACATCTACTTAAGGTTTATCAAGCAAATCTTGATATATTTGTAACAAAAGATGGTATGAAAGAAAATTTAAATATTCCCGGTCAAGTAAATAGTATTTGTTTGTGGTCTAGACAAAGGCATCATTATAACCCAGAAGGCAAATCATCTTCAGAGCTTCTAGGAAGACAGAAACTTGCTGGTAATTCAGACATGAACATAAATGATGGGCTGACAAGGAATCAAGTATTACAAAATTTTTATAGAATAAAAGCTGAGCTTCCTTCTGATATGAAATTATCTAGAATAGAATTAGATAAATTAAAAAAGGGAGAAAAAAAGTCTTATGCTACCGACATTAGCGGAATGGAAATTGTTTTTACCAGAGAAAGTAATGGAATAGTAGAAGAAGCAGAAGGAATTTTAATTAGATTTTATGACCCAGAAGAAAGGGCAAAACAGATAGAATAATAATTTATAAAAACAATGCATTCTAAAATGCATTGTTTTTTGTTATTATTAAGTCATGTTTATTTATTTTCTTAAAAAACTTGATTGGATTTTAATTATTTCTGTCTTTCTTATTTGTGTTACTGGTTTAATTTCAATATTTTCTACATCTTTTGCTCAAAATAAGAATTTCTTTTTTAAGCAAATGACTTTTATAGTTATTGGCTTTTTTTTAATTTTTATTTTTGGTTTGTTGGATTATAGATTTTTTAGAAATCACCCTCGTCTTCTTTTAGCTTTATATATTTTAATTAATTTGCTTTTAGTTATTGTTCTTTTTTTTGGAAGCAATATTAGAGGTGCATCTTCTTGGTTTAGAATTGGTTCATTTCATTTTGAGCCAGTTGAAATAGCTAAATTAGTAATGATATTAATTTTAGCTCAATATTTTTCTTTACGTCATATTGAGCTTTATAGGATTCGTCATATTATTGCTTCTGGTATATATGTTGGTATTCCTGTTATATTAGTATTTTTTCAACCAGATTTTGGTTCAGCAATGGTTTTAGTTTTTTTATGGTTATTAAGTATGATTGTTGCTGGAATTAAAATTAAACAATTAATTGTTTTACTTTTAATTGGTGTTATTGTTTTAGGTATTTTATGGCTTGGTTTGTTAAAACCATATCAAAAACAAAGAATAACTAGTTTTTTTAATCCATATTTAGATCCTTTGGGTGGTGGTTATCATAGAATACAATCTGTTATTGCTATTGGTGCTGGAGAGTTTTTTGGTAGGGGATTAGGACATGGTTCTCAATCACAATTAAATTTTTTACCAGAACAACACACAGATTTTATTTTTGCTTCTATTGCTGAAGAATTAGGTTTTGTTGGAGTTTTTCTTTTGTTTGTTTTTTATACTTTATTGTTTTATAGGATTATTAAGATTGCTTTAAATTCTTCTAATAATTTTGCCAGGTTATTTTGTATAGGCGCTCTAACTGTTTTTATTTTTCAAATATTTGTTAATATTGGTATGAATCTTGGTATTTTGCCTATTGCTGGTATTTCTCTTCCTTTTGTTTCTTATGGTGGTAGTAATTTAGTTATTTCTTTTATAACAATTGGTATTATTCAGAGTATTGCCATGAGAAGGGGTTGATATTTTTTATAGATGTGATATATTGTTTTTAGGAGGTTTTAACAAATGAATAGAAACAAAAAGGTTTCAGAAGATATAATTAAAAAAGTTGTAAAAGAATGGATACAAAGGGAAAAAAAGATTCATGAAACAAATCTTTCTTGTAGCAGTGATCATGGGATAGATTGTCCTAATTGTAATGGTTTTCGTATGGTTTCTTTTTATTGCGGTAGAGGCTGGTCGTGTCAAAATATAGATTGTCTTTTTATTTTTCCAAAACATCTTAAACCACCAAACCCAGATCAATTACAAACATATTGGAATAAAGAAGAACTTAAAAAAAGAATAGAAATGTTTTTAGAAAAGAAATAAAAACAAGGGACCAGTTTATTTTTTTAAACTGGTCCATTTTTATTAGACAAGAAATTTTCTTAATGTTAATATATAATTATGATTCTAATATTTAAAGTTGGTAAAGCAGGGGATAGTGGCCGATCTTCAGTCGAGTTAATTTTGGGAAAAGATAAAAAAGTAGCTAAAGATTCTGATAAAATTTTATCCACACTTGACTTTTTATTAAAAAAGAATAGAATTAAGTTAGAGTCAGTAAATGATATTAAATTAGAGATTAATAAACAGGCAGGGCTTACCTCTCAGAGGATAGTCAAATCAATTATTAAAGCCCTTAGCTTTAATCTCTAAAAATACTTGACTATAAAATAAAAATAGATTAATATGGAAAGGCCCTAAAAACGGCTGTTTTAGGGTACATTATCTTTATATTTTTTTATCAAATGATTAAAGTTAAAACATTTTCAAAATATCCTAAAAATTTATACCCGCTTCCAAACTTAGTAGAAATTCAATTAAATTCATATAAAAAATTTTTAGAAAAAGATCTTAAGGATTTATTTAATGAAATATCTCCTATCCACGATTGGGGTGGCAAGGATCTTTTTTTGTATTTTGAGGACTATTATTTAGATGAACCCAAGTGTGATGAAATTAAAGCTAGAAGAGATGGTTTATCTTATGAGGCTCCATTAAGAATCAAATTAAAATTAGTTAATAAAAAAACTAATGAAACTAAAGAACAAGAAGTCTTTTTAACAGACTTACCTTTAATTACACCAAGAGGAACCTTTATTTTAAACGGCGTAGAGCGTGTAGTTATATCCCAGTTGATTCGTTCAGCTGGAGTTTTTTTTACTACTTCATATAATCGTGGAAAAAAACTACATGGTGCAAAGATTATTCCTAATAGAGGAGCTTGGTTAGAATTTGATACAGAATATAATGGAAGTATTGTTGTTAGAATAGATCGTAAAAGAAAAGCTCCAATTACTACTTTATTAAAAATATTTGGATTAGAAAAAGAAGAAGATATATTAAAAGCATTTAAAGATGTTGATAAAGGAGAGATTCAATTTATTAAAGAAACATTAAAACATGATTCAACCAAGAATCAAGAAGATGCATATTTAGAAATTTATAAACGAATAAGACCAGGCGATTTAGCTGCAATTGATAATGCAAAAAACTTAATTGATAATATGTTTCATAATTTTGATAGATATGATTTATCAGAGGTTGGTAGATATAAATTAAATCATCGTTTAGGAATTAAAACCCCATTAGACAAAGAACACAGAACATTAAGAAAAGAAGATTTAATTTTAACAATTAAAGAAATCATTAAATTAAATAATGATCCTGATAGAATTGGAGATGATATTGATCACCTTGGCAATAGAAGAGTTAGAGCTCTGGGTGAATTATTAGAAAATAAATTTAGAACTGGATTAAGTCGTATGGAAAGAATTATTCGTGATAAAATGAGTACTTTAGATATTTATACTTTAACACCAGCTCAATTAGTTAATGCTAGACCATTAATGGCTTCAGTAAAAGAATTTTTTACATCTTCTCAATTATCTCAATTTATGAATCAAATTAATCCTTTGTCTGAGTTAGAACATAAAAGAAGATTATCAGCCATGGGTCCTGGTGGCTTAACAAAAGAAAGAGCTGGTTTTGAGGTTCGTGATGTTCATGCTAGTCATTATGGTAGAATATGTCCCATTGAAACACCTGAAGGTCCTAATATTGGTTTGGTTGGCCATTTAGCTTCTTATGCTCGTATTAGTGATTATGGTTTTATTGAAACTCCATATAGAAAAGTAAAATCAGGCGTTATTACAAATGAAATTGTTTATCTTGATGCATTTGAAGAAGAGAAATATAATATTGCACACACTGGTGTTTCAATTGATAATAGCAATAGGATAAAAGATAAATCAGTTGAAGCAAGAGTTCATGGCGAGCCAGGAATGGTTGCTAAAGAAAAAATTGATTTTATGGATGTTTCTCCTTATCAATGTATTAGTATTGCCACTGGATTAATTCCTTTTGTTGAGCATGATGATTCTAATCGTGCATTAATGGGTTCAAACATGCAGAGACAAGCTGTTCCATTGGTTAAATCACAAGCTCCTTTGGTTGGAACTGGAATTGAACCAAGAGCAGCTAAAGATTCTGGTCAAGTTTTAGTTGCAGAAGAAGATGGTGTTATTAAAGAAGTAGATGGTTCTAGAATTGTTTGTGTATCTGGATCAAAGAAAAAAGAATATTTACTAAATAATTTTATTCGTTCAAATGATTATACTTGTATAACACAAAAACCAATAGTTGAAAAAGGACAAAAAATTAAAAAAGGCGACATATTAGCTGACTCTTCTTCTACTGATGGTGGTGTTTTAGCATTGGGTCAAAATCTTTTAGTTGCTTTTATGACTTGGTCTGGTGCTAATTTTGAAGATGCTATAATTATCTCTGAACGTTTAGTTAAAGACAATAGATTTTCTTCTATTCATATAGAAGAATCTACTTGTGAAGTTAGAGATACAAAATTAGGCACAGAAACAACTACTTCTGATATTCCTAATGTTGGAGAAAATAGATTAAAAAATCTTGACGAAGAAGGAATAATTAGAATTGGGGCAGAAGTAGGACAAGATGATATTTTAGTAGGTAAAATTTCTCCAAAAGGAGAAACTGATCTTACTGCTGAAGAAAGATTATTGCGTGCAATTTTTGGCGATAAAGCTAGAGATATTAAAGATACATCTATGAGATTGTCTCATGGAAAAACAGGTAGAGTTGTTGGAATTAAAATCTTTTCTAGAGAAAAAGGTGATAAATTAAATACTGGAGTTATTAAGGCTATTCAAGTAGAAATTGCTCAATTTAGAAAAGTATCTGTTGGTGATAAATTAGCTGGTCGTCATGGTAATAAAGGAGTTATTTCAAAAATACTTCCAGAAGAAGACATGCCATATTTAGAAGATGGAACACCAGTAGATATAATTTTAAATCCATTGGGTGTTGCTTCTCGTATGAATATTGGTCAGATTCTTGAAACTCATTTAGGATGGGCAGCAAGTAAGTTAGGTTATAGGGCATATACTCCTGCTTTTTCTGGTGTTACTGAAGATGAGATTAGACAAGAATTAAAAAAAGCTGGCCTACCTGAAACTGGCAAGGTTAAGCTTAAAGATGGTAGAAGCGGAGAAGAATTTACTCACCCAATTACTGTTGGTCAAATTTATATGATGAAATTAAATCATTTAGTTGAAGATAAACTTCATATGCGTTCTATTGGACCATATTCCTTAATTACTCAACAACCATTAGGTGGTAAGGCTCAATTTGGTGGTCAAAGATTTGGAGAAATGGAAGTTTGGGCTTTAGAAGGTTATGGCTCAGCTTATTCTTTACAAGAAATGCTAACAATTAAATCTGATGATGTTGTTGGTAGAGCTAATGCATATGACGCAATTATTAAAGGAAATCCTATTCATAATCCTAATATTCCATCTTCGTTTAATGTTTTAGTAAGTGAATTAAAATCTTTGGGTTTTTCAATTAATCCAATGAAAAAAGAAAGAAAAACAGTTGTTAGAAAAAAGATTGTTAAAGCAGAGAAAAAAGAAAGTGAAAAAGCTATAAAAAGAAAAATTAAAAAGGCTAGTAAAGAAAAGGAAAAGATTAAAAAAACTAAGAAATAAAAAGGCCCCGGTCAGTAAACTGACCGGGAAGTAAAGATTGTTATTATCCTTCTCTTATTGCGCTTACAATGTTTTCTAGGGCACGAACAATAAATCCAATACCGAAACCAATTACGAGTATTAATTGAAATATACCGCTATGGAAATCTTTTCCATAGGTTAAGTAAGCAATACCACTCATAATGGTTATCAAGAAAACATATTTATACATAAGAACCTCCACATTTAGATTTAAATAAAACATAGCATAGTAAAAATAATTTGTCAATACAATGCAAGATGAAATAAAAAAATTAGATGATTTTGATGCTCTTCAGATTAAATTAGCTAGTCCTGAAGATATCTTAGATTGGTCTCATGGTGAAATAACAAAACCAGAGACTATAAATTATCGTACTCAACGGTCTGAAAAAGATGGTTTGTTTTGTGAACGAATTTTTGGTCCAGAAAAAGATTGGGAATGTTATTGTGGTAAATATAGAAGAATAAGATATAAAGGGGTTGTTTGTGATAGATGTGGAGTTGAAGTAACTCGTTCAATTGTTCGTAGAGAAAGAATGGGACATATTAAATTAGCTGTTCCTGTTTCACATATTTGGTTTTTACGTGGAATTCCTTCTAGAATTGGTCTAATGATTAATACATCTGTTCAAAAATTAGAAAAAGTAATTTATTTTGGCGCGTATATTATAACTGAAGTTAATAAGGATGCTAAGGCTAAAGCATTTAAAGAAATTGAAAAAGAATATCAATCTAAATTAAAAATTACAAAAGGAAAAGATAATAAAAAAACTTTAAAAATTGCCAGAGACAGAGCAAAAGATGAATTAAATAAAATTAAAGAATTAGAAATTATATCAGAAATAGTTTACAGAAGACTTTCTCAAAAATTTAGCGAAGTATTTAAAGCTGGTATTGGAGCTGAAGCAGTAAGAGATATTCTTAAAAAAATAGATTTAGATAAATTAAGCAAAGAATTAGAAGAAGAATTAAAGAAAACTTCAGCAGTTCAAAGAAAAAAAGTTTTATCTAGAATTAGATTAGTTAAAGGATTAAGAAATGCTGGAATTAGACCAGAGTGGATGTTTATAACCATATTACCAGTACAACCACCTGATTTACGTCCAATGGTTCAATTAGATGGTGGTAGATATGCTACTTCTGATGTTAATGATCTATATCGTAGAGTTATTAATCGTAATAATCGTTTAAAAAGATTATTAGAACTTAATGCTCCAGAAGTTATTTGTCGTAATGAAAAAAGAATGCTTCAAGAAGCCATTGATGCATTAATTGATAATACTGCTCGTCGTGGCCAAAAAGCTGTTATGGCAACCACTGGTCAAAGACGACAATTAAAATCTTTAGCTGATATGTTAAGAGGAAAACAAGGAAGATTTAGACAAAATCTTTTAGGTAAGCGTGTTGATTATTCTGGTCGTTCTGTTATTGTTGTTGGACCTGAATTAAAATTACATGAATGTGGTATTCCAAAAACAATGGCTTTAGAACTATTTAAACCATTTGTAATCAATAAATTAATTGAAAGAGAATTAGCATATAATATACGTGGAGCAAGAAGACTAATAGAAGAAGGAGTAGATGATGTTTGGGCTATTTTAGAAGAGATTACAAACAATTATTATGTTCTTCTTAATCGTGCTCCAACATTGCATAGATTAAGTGTTCAAGCGTTTAAACCCAGATTAATTGAAGGTTTGGCTATTCAAATTCATCCTTTGGTTTGTCAGGCATTTAATGCTGACTTTGATGGTGATCAAATGGCTGTTCATTTACCTTTGTCTGAAAAAGCTCAAAAAGAAGCTAAAGAATTAATGCTTTCTTCTGTTAATTTATTTAAACCAGCTACTGGTGACGCTATTACTGTTCCAACACAAGATATTGTTCTTGGTTGTTTCTTTTTAACAAAAATGATTAAAGGAGCTAAGGGTAATGGAAAAATCTTTTCTTCTGTAAAAGAAGGAATTATGGCTTATGAAATGGGAATGATTGATTTACAAGCAGAAATTAAAGTTTTAATTAATTCATCTATTATTGAAACATCTGCAGGAAGATTGATTTTAAATTCTATTCTTCCTGAGGAAATGGAATATATTAATCATGAAATGAATAAAAAAGAATTAAGAATTTTAACTGAAAGTGTTATTGAATTTGTTGGTTCTGAAAATGCTGAAAAATATATTGATAGAATTAAAAAATTAGGATTTGATTATGCTACTAAATCAGGTATTAGTTGGGGAATGGATGATTTACACGTTCCAAAAGAAAAGGATGGAATTATTAAAAAATCTCGAACACAAGTAGATGTTATTAGAAAACAATATCAAGAAGGTCTTTTAACTAGATCAGAAAGAAGAGCTAAATCAATTGAAATTTGGGCAAAAGCAGGTGCAGAAATTGCTAAGCTTGTTCCTTCTGTTCTTGACCCCAATGGTCCTGTTAATATTATGTTTTCTTCTGGTGCTCGTGGTACTTGGGGTCAAGCCAATCAATTAATGGGTATGAAAGGATTGGTTGTTAATCCATCTTCAGAAGTTATTGAGCTTCCAATTATTAGTTCATTTAAAGAAGGATTTAATGTTTTAGAGTATTTTATTTCTACTCACGGTGGTAGAAAGGGATTAGCTGATACTGCTTTAAAAACAGCTCAAGCTGGTTATTTAACTCGTCGTTTAGTAGATGTTTCTCAAGATGTAATAATTCAAGAAAATAATTGTAATGATAAAGATGGTATTATGGTTTATAAACAAGATTTAGATGATTTAGGAATTGAATTTGGTTCTAGAATTGTTGGAAGAGTTAGTTTAGAAGAGGTTTTTGATTCTAAGAAAAAACCCATTATTAAAAAAGGAGATTTAATTAATAAAGAACAAATTGAAAAAATTAAAGATATTGAAATTACTAAATTAAGAGTTAGATCTCCTATTTCATGTAAAACCAGATTTGGTTTATGTCAAAAATGTTATGGTCTTGATTTAGGAAGAAATAGATTGATTGATATAGGGGAAGCAATTGGTATTGTTACTGCTCAAGCAATTGGTGAACCAGCAACTCAATTAACATTAAGAACTTTTCATGTTGGTGGTGTAGCTAGTGAAGAAGATATTACCCAAGGATTGCCTAGAGTTGATGAAGTTTTTGAAGCTCGCATTCCAAAAGGAAAATGTTCAATTGCTGAACTTAATGGTACTATAGCTGAAATTAAAGAAAAAAAATCACAAAAAATTATTGTTGTTCAAGGATATCAAGAATCAACTAAAGCTGGCAGTAAAAGAAAGAAAATTTCTAAAGAATATGTTATTGCTCCTAGGGTTGGTATTTATGTTCAAAAAGGAGATTCAGTTGTTGTTGGTCAAAGATTATGTGAAGGTCCTGCTGATATAAAGGAATTATTTAGATTGGCTGGACAAGAAGTTGTTCAAAGATATATTCTTAAAGAGGTTCAAAAAGTTTATAGCACACAAGGTGGTGGTTTAAATGGCAAACATATTGAGGTAATAACTCGTCAAATGCTTTCTCGTGTAAGAATAAAAGATGTTGGAGAAACTGGTTTATTAGAAGGAGCTATTACTGAAAAAGATATATTTTTAAGAGAAAATGAAAAAGCTAAAAAAGCTGGTAAAAAACAAGCTACTGCACAGTCTTTGATTTTAGGAATTACTAAGGTTGCTTTAAGCACTGAAAGCTTTTTATCTTCTGCTTCTTTTCAAGAAACAGTTAGAATATTAATTGAATCTGCTATTCAAGGCAAAGTAGATCCTTTGCGTGGATTAAAAGAAAATGTTATTCTTGGTAAGTTAATTCCTGCTGGTACTGGTTTTGATGAGAAGTAAGGGTGTTTTATTGGAAACCACACGTTTTTGTGTGGTTTTTTTGTTGCTATTTATGGGATGCATATGGTTGATTTATCATAAATCCTTGACAGATTCTGTCAGTATGACATAGTGCTTGTAGGAGGTTTACATGACAAATTCAAAATCTAAAACTGTTAAAGTGGAGACTTTTTTTAGAGAATTCGAGGTTGACATATCAGACGAAGCGTGCATGGAGTTTGGCTTTAAGCACAATGACAAGGTATTGAGTCCGAATGGTGAAAAATACACTATTGTGGGCATGGCAGTGAATCCCTGTGGAATTAAGACTAAAACACTTTGGTTCACAATGGATGGAGAAGGAGAACAAGTTCATCATTGGGGCTATGAATCTTTGGTTAATGAGGGATTTAAAAAAATCAAATGATTCTAACGAGGTCGCTTAAAGATTCTAATAAATCTTTGACGACCTCCTTTTTTTATACACTCACGACTATTTCAAACCTTAAACCTTTTTCGGAGTTTTGTAGTAAGAATAAATGTATTTATGTTTTTTGCTTTTTAATTTTATGATATAATTTAAATATGCCAAGAAAAAAGAAACGTGGGCGTCCTAGAAAAAGGATGTCTAGTGTAAAAATTAAAAAGAAAGAAAAAACCCCTCGTTTAAATATTCATCCAGAAACAAAAAGAGGCATTATTGTTATTGTGTTTTTTGCAATAGCTGTGCTTTTTATTCTTTCTTTTCAAGGTGTTAGTGGTGTATTAGGTGAATATATTTTTAAATATTCTAAACTAATTTTTGGATCTTGTCTTTGGTTAATTCCTTTGGCATTTTTTATTAGCGGGATAATAACTTTTAGAGATATTCACAAAAATGTTCTTTTATCTACTTTACTTGGAATATTGCTTTTTGTTTTAAGTTTTTTAGGCCTAGTAAATATTTTAATTTCTAATGGAGAATTAAAAGCAGGCTGGTTGGGTTATTTGGTTTCTTGGCCATTTATGAAATTGATTGGTTTGTGGGGTTCTTTAGTTGTTTTTATGGCTGCTTTGGCAATTTCTGTTCTTGTTGCTTTTAATATTCCTTTACGAAGAATTAAAAAACAAGAAGATGAAGAAGATGTTATTAAAGAAAAAATGTCTAAAGAAATCAAGGGGATTGGTTTTACTCCAGAAAAAACTAGGTTTGGGAAGTTTACTAAATCAATATTAAAACCAAAATTTGAAATGAAAGAAATGCAAGAAGAGAAAGAAGAAGAAAAACAAGAAGAATTATTAAAAACAACACCTACAATTTTAAAAGACTATATTTTTCCTCCATTAGATTTATTAGAACAAGACAAAGGACAACCATCTAGTGGTGATATTAAATCAAATTTATCTGTTATTGAAAAAACATTATATAATTTCAACATTCCAGTTGAAATGGGCGAGGTAAATGTTGGTCCTACTGTTACTCAATATACTCTTCGTCCTGCTAGTGGAATAAAGCTTTCTAAAATTACTGGATTAAATCGTGATTTATCTTTAGCTTTAGCTGCTCATCCAATTAGAATAGAAGCTCCTATTCCTGGCAGGTCTTTGGTTGGCATTGAATTACCTAATAAAAAAGCTACATTAGTTAGATTAAGAGATTTATTACAAGATTTTGATTACAGGAAAAATGGTCATCATTTAAATTTAGGATTAGGTCGTGATGTTTCTGGTCATGCGATTTTTGCTAATTTGGTTAAAATGCCTCATTTATTAATTGCTGGATCAACTGGTTCTGGTAAAAGCATTTGTATTCATAGTTTAATTCTTAGTTTGCTTTATCAAAAATCTCCTCAAGAATTAAAATTTATTTTAATCGACCCTAAAAGAGTAGAATTACCTTTGTATAATGGTATTCCTCATTTATTAACTCCTGTTATTGTTGATTTTAATAAGGTTAATAATGCATTTAAATGGGCTATTAAAGAAATGGAAGATAGGTATAAAATACTATCTAATGCTGCTGCTAAAGATTTGGCTTCATACAATGAAAAAGCAAAAGAAATATTGCCATATGTTGTAATTATTGTTGATGAATTAGCTGATATTATGGTTGCATATGGAAAAGAAGTAGAAGGTGCTATTGTTCGCTTGGCTCAAATGGCTCGTGCTGTTGGTATTCATTTAATTCTTTCTACTCAAAGACCATCAGTAGAAGTTATTACTGGTCTTATTAAAGCTAATATTACTTCTAGAATTGCTTTACAAGTAGCTTCTCAAGTTGATTCTCGTACAATTTTAGATACTGCTGGAGCTGATAAATTATTAGGTAATGGCGATATGCTATTTTTAGCTGGTGACGTTGGTAAAACTAAACGTATTCAAGGTTCTTTTATATCTGATAAAGAAATAAAGGATGTTGTTATGTTTTTAAGAAAACAAGCTGGTGATATTGAATATGAAGAAGATATTACTGCTGCTCCTGAAAAAGAAATGCATATACAGGGCGGAAATGTTTTTGACGATCCAATATATGAAGAAGCAAAAGATTTAATTATTAAAACCGGTAAAGCATCTGCTTCGTATTTGCAACGTAGATTTAGAATTGGTTATGCTCGCGCTGCTAGTTTATTAGATATGTTAGAACAAAATGGAATTGTTGGTCCATCTGAGGGTTCTAAGCCTCGTGAAGTATTAACTGGTTATAAAAGACCTATTGAATCTGAAATCATTGAAGAGTCTTTTTCTGATTTAGAAGAATCTTCTCGTAGTGGCATGGAAGAAGAGGGAGTAGATATTGAAGCTGAAGAGGAAAAGCTTGATATTCCTTTGCCTTCTGATGAGGAAGAGTTTTAGTGTTTTAAAAAAAATGAAAGAAAAAAGAGCGGGCACCCAGACCTGGAACACGCTCTATTCATTTATAATCTTAGCAAGTTAATAAAGAGGAGTCAAATGTTTTTATTATTGATAATTAAATTATGATATAATTTAATTAATGAAAAAAACAAAGTTACAATTAAAAGATAAGCCAATTAAACCAATAAAAAAGTTAGGGAATTTCACAATAAATCCTAGAAAAATTTCTTCAATTGTTTTTGTCTTATTTTTAATTTTAGTTGCTTGGTATTTTTCTAGAGAAATTAGATTTTTAACTGCTGCTCCTAATTTAGATGTTGATATTGAAGATATGATTGTTAGAGAAGAATCATTTAATGTTTTAGGAAGAACTGATTCAAGCGCTCATTTGGTGGTAAATGATAAAGAAATACTTGTTGAAAAAAATGGTAATTTTGAAACACAGATAAATTTAGTAGCTGGTGTTAATTTAATAAAAATTAAAGCCAAAAATAGATTTGGTAAAACTAATGAAATAATTAAAAGAATAATTTATGAAAAATAAAAATGAAAACAAATTAGAAGCCATTTTAGATGAAATTAAACAAAAATTTGGTGAAGGATCAATAATGAAATTGGGAGATGTTAAAAAAGTTGATGTAGATACTATCCCAACTGGATCGTTTTCTCTTGATTTGGCTCTTGGTGTCGGTGGTATGCCAAGAGGAAGAATTATTGAAGTATATGGGCCAGAAAGCTCTGGTAAAACTACATTAGCTCTACATATGGTTGCTCAGGCACAAAAAAAAGGTGGTTTAGCAGCTTTTGTTGATGCTGAGCATGCCTTAGACCCAGAATATGCCAAAAGAATAGGTGTAAAGATAAATGATTTATTAATTTCTCAACCTGATTCTGGAGAACAGGCTTTGCAAATAGTTGAATCTTTGGTTAAATCTGAATCAATAGATGTAATTGTTGTTGATTCTGTTGCTGCTTTAACTCCTCGTGCTGAAATTGAAGGAGAAATAGGGGATTCACATATTGGTTTACAAGCTCGTTTAATGTCTCAGGCTTTAAGAAAATTAGGTTCACAAATTTCTAAAACAAATACAATTGTAATATTTGTTAATCAAATACGTATGAAGATTGGTATAATGTTTGGCAATCCAGAAACAACTCCTGGTGGAAAGGCTTTAAAGTTTTATTCTTCTGTACGTATTGATTTGCGTAGAATTGCTCAAGTTAAAAAGGGAGAAGAATCAATTGGTAGTAGGATAAAAGCAAAGATTGTTAAGAATAAGGTTGCTGCTCCATTTAAAACTGCTGAATTTGATATTATGTTTAATAAAGGTATTTCTTATGAGGGTGATGTTATAACTGTAGGATTAAAACATGGAGTTGTTAAAAAATCTGGTGCTTCTTATTCCTTTGGAAAAGAAAGATTAGGTGTTGGATTAGAAAAAGTAAAGTTGTTTTTAGAGGAGAATGATAAAATTTTAAAAGAGATTGTTAAAGAAATAATGGAAAAGATTAAAGAGAAATAAAGATTTTATATATATAAAAAGACCCTGTTTTTAACTGGGTCTTTTTGTTTTGCTATTTCTGGTATGCATATGGTTAATTTATCATAAGCTGTTGTCAATCACATAAATGTCGCCTCTAATCGTTCATAGCAATGTCGTCTGAAAGAATAAATTAGAAGCAGAAAGTATTAATTTTTAATGATTTTCTTAAATTGTTGAACAAACTTTTCTTGGACATATACTCTAATCT
>JAHJST010000013.1 GCA_018829905.1 Patescibacteria group bacterium | reverse complement strand
TATTGTATCACAGCGGCTGCTAACAAACTAACTAAAGTCATTTACCACGTTTTAAAAAACAACTGTTCGTTTCAAACTGATTTATTGTAAAAATGCTTCCAGTTAAGAGTTAATAACAGATAACTTGTCATATTCTTATTAACCAAGAACCGATAGCAAAACCGATGAATTTATGAAATTTCTTATTTATAGATTTTTTAATTTCTTCAATCCTTTTGGGCGTTATTGCTCCAGCTATGATTATACGAGTTGATGGCAGATTCTTTATTTTTCTTGAAACTGCTTCTATCATTTCTTTTAAATTGGCAGTTTTATCAAATTTTGAGTCAGGAACAATAATAAAATCAGCACCAGCCAAACGAGATAAAACAATATGAGACGACCAAGAAATCTGTAATGGCATATTAGCACAATGAGTCATTAAGGGAGCTTTTTTATTTTTACTAAATTCTTCTACTAAAGACCATCCATCTATCCAAGGGATAATCATCGTGGGAAGGTTGGTGAATTGTTTCTGATTACTGGTCTTATGAAAATATGCAATTTTTTTACCACAGTATTTATAAATCTTCTTTACCCTATCATCAGAAAATTCTATAACATCATCGTCTTTGATAAAATCAAAACCCAATTTAAAAACCGATTTAATTATCCTATAATGTGCCTTTATATCCGCTAATGCTGGTTTTAAAATTGCACCAATAATTGCCTCATTATTTTGAAACAATTTTAATTCTTTGTTTATGTGGCTACATTCTTCAATTTCTATATTTTCTAAAAAGCTACCAGAAGAGAACCTCAGCATACCAATAGTAGCATCAGTTAATTGAGAAACGGACTTAGTATTTATTGTCGCTTTGAGTTTTTTCTTACTAATCCATTTTGTATCAGTAATGAATTCGGGACGATATTCTCCTAAGCCATAGATATAGGGAATGACTCTTTTACTAAAAGAAGTTTTATTCTTTATTTTATAATAGACTACTATTTTCATCAATTTCATTATATAAAAAAATCACCAAAAAGGCAATCTTTTAAAACTAAAATTTTCTCCCCGAATAGGACTCAAACCATTTTAATTTTTAATCTTTTCTTTTAAACCTAAAAACAACAAACCAAAAACACCTTTAAATATTCTTTTAAATCTTTTTGGTTGAATTATTAATCTCCATAACCATTCTAATCCAATATTTTGTAATATTTTAGGAGATCTTTTAATTGATTGAGATATAAAATCAAAAGCACCTCCAACACCAATGGCTAGTTTAACTGATGGCATTTTATTTAAATTAGAATAAATCCATTTTTCTTGCTTTGGACTACCAAGTCCAACTAAAAGTATTTCTGGCTTAGTTTTATTTATCTTATCAATTACTTTTTCTAAATCTTGATAACCATGTTCAAATCCAATTGCATTTAATTTTTTCGCTGTTTTTTTAATAGTATCATGCGTTCCTCCTAATAAAAATATATTTTTAAATTTAGATATAGAATTAATTAAATCAACACCATAAATATTTTCTTTTAATCTATGTCCTAATAATTTTAAAACCAACCACAATCCCCTACTTTCACATAAACACAAATCAGCTTTATTTAAAATATTTAAAAATTCTTTATCTTTTTGTGCTCGAACAACAAATTCAGAATAAGGTAAAACAATATATGATTGTTTTTCTTCTTTTAAAAGATGCTTAATTTTATCAAGCACCTGATTTATTGTTAAATTATCAAAATCTATATTAAAAGCTTTCATAATTCAATTGATTCTAAAACAGAATACTCTGCTCCAGATCTTTTTAAGTTAGATTGCATAATTTGAATACTATCAACAGAAAATTGAGTTTTAAATTCTTCGCTAACTAATTCTGGTAAAAACTCTAATAATCCAGAATTAAATCTAGCTAATGTAATATGTGGTCTAACTAAAGATGTTTTAACATGAATACCAGCAATAGCCTCATTTAGGCTTTTTTGCAAATCAGAAAATTCTTTATTCTCTATACCTGCCAACCAAAACATTCTAGGTTTTTTGTTTGGTGGTCCTAAAACTATTCTTTGAAAGATTAAATTAAATGGTTCGTGTTTTTTAACTGCTTTTTTAACAATCTCGCAGATCTCATATGTTTCATCATCACTAAGATACCCAAGAAAAGACAAAGTAATATGTAAATTAGAGCTTCTTGTCCAACGTATAAATTTAGGATCCAAATGAATCCATTTTTCTTGATATTCTCTTAATCTTTTTTTAAGATTTTCTGGCAAATTAATTGCTATAAATATTCTTCTTCTCATGACTTTATTATACCAAAATGTTAAAATTAAAGTAATGTATATATTAAATGTAATACCATTAATCAAAATACCTCGTCCAAACTCACAATTATTGAGCTATTTTTCTTCTGAAAAAACAGAAATAGGTTCGTTAGTAGAAATATTAATAAGGAATAAAAAATTAAAAGCAATTGTTGTTGAGCAAAAAAACATAGAAAAAGAAAAACTTAAAATTAAAAAAGAATTAAGTTTTTCAATAAGGCCGATAAACAAAATAGTTTCTAAAGAGCCAATATTAACAAAACAACAAATAGAGCTTTTATTCTGGATATCTAATTATTATTTTATCTCTCTTGGTCAAACAGCAAGAATATTTTTATCAAAAAACAAAGAACGAGAAAAAAATTTTAAAAAAGTAAAAAATAATTTGATTTTAAAACCGGAGAATAAAAATATTGTATTTTCATCATTTAAAGATTTAAAATCAATAACAATAGAAAACGAAGAAAGTGAATTATATAAATCATGGGCACGAAGACCATATTACAATGTAAAAACAATAGCAATTCAATTAGCTAAAATACATAAAGCTAAATTAATTTTAAAAAGTAAAATACCATCAATACAAACATTATACAAATACAAGCCAATAATAGAAAAACAAGCAAAAAACAAAAAAACAAAATTAATAGATATGAGACAAGAAATGAAGCAAGGTAATTATTCAATAATTAGCAAAGAATTAGAAAAAAAGATAAAAAAATACAAAAAAGCTATTTTATACATTACAAGAAGAGGAACATCAACATTTGTTTTATGTAGAGAATGTGGATATACAGCTAATTGTAAAAACTGTGATGCTCCAATGGTTTTTCATGAATCTTTAAGAAAAACAAATAAATCATTATTATGCCATCATTGTTCAAAACAAGATATTGCTCCTGTTTTATGTCCAAAATGTAGAAGTGCAAAAATTAAATATTTTGGATCTGGAACTGAAAAAGTAGAATCAGAATTAAAAAAAATATTTCCAAATGTATTAAGAATGGATGGTGATATATCAGAAAAACCAGAACAACAAGAAAAAATAATTAAAGAATTTAAAAAAACAAACAGCGTTTTAATAGGAACACAAATGATTTTAAACAAAGACATCAAAGCTGATTTAACAGGAATAATATCAATAGATACATTATTAAATTTACCAGATTATCATAATTCAGAAAAAATATTCCAGATAATAAACAAATTAAAACAAATGAGTAATAAAGAATTTGTATTACAAACATATAGCCCAGAAAACAATACAATACAAAATGCTATTGCTAATAATATAAAAACGTTTTATAATCAAGAAATAAAAACAAGAAAGCTTTTTAGCTATCCTCCGTTCTCTCAAATAATTAAATTATCTTTTGAACATAAAAATCCAATAATAGCAAAAGATCAAGTAAAAATATTATTAGAAAAACTAAAACAACAAAAAAAGAATTTAAATTTAAATCTTGAAATAATAGGACCAATACCAGGATTTATATCAAAAGTAAGAAATCAATATAAATGGAATATATTAATAAAATCAAAAGAAAAAATAGAAAAAAGGAATAAATTATTAATAATTGTACCATCAAATTGGGAAATACAAGTTGATCCAGAAACAATATTATGATTTTACAAATACAAAAAGGAAAAGATAATCCAATATTATTAAAAAAATCTGAAGCAATTAAAAAAATTGATCAGAATATTTTAGAATTAATAGAAAATATGACGGAAACAATGATTAAAAATCAAGGAATTGGATTGGCAGCTTCACAAGTAGGAAAAAACATTAGATTGTTTATTCTTCCAAAGGGATTAATAAAAAACTATATATTTATTAATCCAAAAATATTAAAAATGTCTAAAAAGATGGAAACAATGGAAGAGGGTTGTTTAAGCTTGTCTGGAATTGAAATAAAAATACAAAGACCAGAATCAATAAAAATAAAAGCAACAGATGAAAAAAATAAACAATTTAAATTAAAATTAAAAGGATTACCAGCAAGAATATTTCAACATGAAATAGATCATTTAGATGGTAAATTAATACAATGAATAAAATCAAAACAATTTTAATGGGAACACCAGAATTTGCAGAAAAGATATTTAGAAAATCATATCCTGTTTTACAGAATAATTTTGAAATAACTCATATTATAACAGCACAAGACAAACCAATAGGAAGAAAACAAATATTAATCCCCTCACCTGTTAAACAATTTGCACAAGAAAAAAATATTCCAATACTACAACCAGATAAAATTAGAAAACAAGAATGGATAGAAAAATTAAAACAATTAAATCCAGAATTGATTATTTTATGCGCATATGGACAAATAATTCCTAAAGAAATTTTAGATATTCCAAAATATGGAGCTTTAAATATTCATCCATCTTTATTGCCAAAATATAGAGGAGCATCCCCTATTCACCAGGCAATATTAAATGGAGATGAATCAACTGGAATAACATTAATGCTTATGGACGAACAAATGGATCATGGAAATATCATTTCTCAAAAAGAATATAAAATTAAAAACAATATTACATACAAAGAATTAGAAAATGAATTAACAGACATAGCATTAAACTTATTAATTGAATCACTACCCAATTGGATAAAGAATCAAAAATCAATAGAACAAAATCATGAAAAAGCAACTTTTTGTAAAATGATTAAAAAACAAGATGGACAAATAGATTGGAATAATACAGCAGAACAAATACATAGAAAAATTAGAGCTTATCATGTGTGGCCAATAGCATATACAGTGTTTAAAAACAAACAATTAAAAATACTAGAAGCAGAAACAAAAAAAGAAAATACCAATAATCAATCTGGTACAGTATTAAATGATTTAAATATTCAAACAAAAGATAATATATTAATAATAAAAAAACTACAATTAGAGGGTAAAAAACCAATGATATCTAAAGAGTTTTTAAATGGATATCCAGATATTGTAAATTATGTTTTTGAGTGATAGGACAAAAAAAGGAGGATAAAATGAAGAGAAAACAAAAAAATCCAGAAGAATCAGTTTTTGCTATATTTAGTGTTTTGTCATTAATGATTCTTCTGCTTCTTTCAACGCCCTTTGTAATGATCTTTTTCCCATCTCAAAAAAAGAAAACTACAAAGCTCGTTCCCCCCTTTCAAAAAAGTGGATAAGAAAATGGCCCCTCTTTGGGGCCATTATTTTATTTCATCAATAGAATCAACTATCAAAACAACGGGAAGGTTTGAATTAAAAAAGAGAAACTTAGATGAATCCTTTAATGTTCTCACACATCCATGCGAAGCAGGATACCCAGGAAGTCTTCCATAATGAATTGCATGATATTGTGTAAAACATAGAGTATATGGCATTGGATCGCTATACAAAGAAGAAATATGATATTCTGAACGGTAAAAAACTTTAAATTTTCCAACTGGCGTATTATTATTTTTTCCAGTTGAAACTGGCGCGCAAAATTGAAAATATCCATTTTTGTAAAAAGCTAAATACTGTTCTTTTAAAACAACAATTATTAGCTCTTTTTCTTTTGAAAAACGAACAGGAAAAAATGGATATTGCATTAATCTTTTTCTTTGCCATTTCCAATTCTTTGCTAGAAAACTATTTGGATTTTCTTTTATCAAAATTAAATCAAGCGGAACAAATTCTTTTTCAGATAGACTTTTTCTATCTTTTTTGTTAATATGACATATTAAATCTAAATCATCTTCATCAAAACCACTTAAATCAACCTTTTTAACAACCATCCTTTGACCCATTAAAGCACAAGAAAAAAGAAAAAGTAAGGAAAAAATAATTAATTTTTTAATGAACAATTTTACCTCCTTAAATTTTAATTTAATTTTTAAAACAATTAGGCGATAGCCCTAAAAAGAAAAGGAATATTTCATATAACGTTCACCGATGAAGCGAAGTTTTGATTTCACCTTATTATATTAATAATTAAATCAAAATTTAGGTCGGAAGAAAAGTATACTCCTAATTATTATTAATAAAGATACTTTTCTAGAGCCACCTATCCCGTGTTATATGATGTACATCACAAAATTTCGAGTTTATATAGATTAACTGCGTTAAGAAAAAAAATCTTTTCCTCATTTTTAGAATCTAACCTCAAATCTTTTATTAATTGTATATGTTTATCGACAGAACACATTGGCCAATCAGTGCCAAACAAAACATTGTCGGGTTTTAGTAAAACAGTTTTTTTCAATATATCGATTACTTTGTTCCAACCGCCAGAACTTTCAACAACCTCATCATCTGCCATCACCGAAGTATCGTAATAAATATTTTTCAATGCCTTGGTTAATTCGTAGCAGTATTCCATTTTGGGCCAAAAAAAATGTGAAATAACAATTTTTAAGGTTTTATATTTTTCGGCAACTTCAACTATATATTTTGGATCATTATATTTTGCACAATCAGTATCGCCAGTATTTGCTCCAGTATGAAAAACAACGGGAATGTCATGCTTAACGCATAACTCATAAACAGGTTGGCATTTCTCATCTGTGGGATAAAAAGGGTCATGTCCTGGAAAAAGTTTGATAGCGCAAATTTTTTTAGTCGTTATTAATGACTCAAGATTTAAAATTTGCTTTTCTGAATCTTCAAAAATATTTATGGTTCCCATTGAAAAAAACTGTTTTTCGTCATCAATAATCTTAAACATTGTTTCCATATCAGCACATTTTGGGTTTGACACATTATCAGGAATGACAATCGAATAATTAATTCCGAATTTTTCCATTGATTCCAAAAGTTCTTGTTTTACTTTGAAAAGATTTTTTCTCTCTTTATCTAAGTATGATATATGTAAATGACTGTCGATTATCATAATTTTGTGATGTATTTTATATAACGTTTCTGTATGGGCGACGTTAGACATATTTATTAAACTTGATTGATTTTACAATAAATATGGCTAATTTGGGTCGAAGGACTGCAAGGACTGAGCCGCTCATACTGTGTTGTCCGACCTGAGGAGAATTGATAAAATCTTTTCTAAATCAATTCGACGAAAGTGCAACGTGGCGAAGAGCTTAAGCGACGAAGAGCTTTAATTCAAGAATTCTTTTTAATCTTTTTGATGCTAGTGGTGGAAATCCAGGCAGCCATAGATCCAAAGCCTGTTTTGTCAATGTCAAAAGAATCTATTTTTTGAGGATTTTTCAAAAAGATTAAAATGCAATAGTTTTTGTCCTTAAACATTTGAAAAAACTTGGGGATATCTTGAATTCCTAAATCGTCACCATATTTGGATAGTAATTGCATAACACGTTTGGGTGTGAGGTCGGAAAATTGAAGCACCTTTTTTACTTTAGCTTTTAGACTAACAAACTCGCCTGTATTTTTAATATAGATAGTTTCACCAACCTTTATTCTGTCCCAAGGAGAATATCTGGTCTTGTACCACCGTGATTCAATTTTTTTGCGACCGGAAAGAATTTTTTGAGTCAGACCCCATTGTTTTTTCATTATAGCTAGGTGATCCATGGAATTCTTGAATTAAAATTTCATCTAATGTTTAAGAATATCTGATGTTTTTGTCTCGCTTCCTTATTATAATTCAAATAAGAAAAAGAGACAAAAATATGGGTTGAAAGAATTTTTACTCCTTATTAAAATTATAGATGAAAAATTTCTGAACCAGATATTCTTTGTTGGGCGATATAATATAAAATATTTTTTTATTTAAGTTTGTCTAGATATTTAGAAAATTCGCTCCAGATAATATCTAATAATTTTTTACCATTTTCTTGAAAAATTTTTTTGTCAATAATTTCAAATCGTAAAGTATAATCTTTTGGTCCTCCGCCATGATCGACTTCCTCCAAAGATATATTTACGGCTTCACTGCCAATTTTTTCATTGATTCTTGTGATTAATTCACTAATTTTTTCTTTAAATAATCTTTGGATACTAAGCTCTTGATCATCTTGTGTTTTATCGTCGACATAACTCAAATATGGACTTTTATTTGTTTCCACATGTCCATAACAACTTTCTCGAGGGGTAATCGGAAGTGAAAAAAATTTTTCAAGAATAGGAATTATATTCGCATCAATTTTTTTTGAATCCAAAGATTGATGTAACATCTCTAAATTATCTCTGTCTTTGGTAAAAAATTTTTCTAGTTTAAATTCTTCGTTCATAAAAATATTTTATATTATTTCGCCTAATGTCCGCGTTTAATCCGAAGTTTTTGGAAGCAATTAAATTGCTGACAAAAATTTTGGATAAACGCTGTTATGCGAAGCTTTGCTGAGCATAAAAGCGTTGGTAAACGCGGACATTATGCAAAATTAAGCGAAGCGAAATTTTGCATAACGTTTAAGAATATCTGATGTTTTTGCCTGCTTCCATATTATCATATAAATGGAGAAAAAGGCAAAAATATGGGAGAGAAAATTTTTCATTCCTTATTATGAAAATCTAAAAGTGAAAAATTTTGGAACCAGATATTCTTTGTTAAACGATGCTTTGTTCAAAAATATATTCCTTAAAAAAGAGCCCTTTTTGAAATTTTTAAAAAAAGTGGCCGACCCTCGATTGAGAGCCGGCCAAACTAAACTAACTTATTGCAATGTCTTTCTGGCACCAGGGAGATTAGAGGCGAGAAAAACGAGCACTCCCCAAAAAAATGTCACCGCCCTGCTCATCCTATCTAAACAATGGATGAAGACCATAAACGGGAACATTGCCAAAAAAACAAAACACAAGAACATCACCTTAACGGTTGACCCCACGAGAATCATCGTAGCAAAGTAGCTCTTGATTTCAATGTCCAGGATTGGCAGATTGTCCGTTACGTCTTGGTCATGTTCAATTCCAGGGAATGGCATTATGCCAGACGACAGTGGCCAAAGAAATCTTGCGACCCCTTTGAACTCTGCGTGGCATGTTTTTTTCTCCCTTTCGTTGCTATAGTCCATCCGTTTTTCCACTTTGTTTTTCCATGCCCACACGTTCAGTAACGAAAAGAGGTAGCTGAATGTAAGGTAAGCAGTAATCCAAAGTAGCGTTTTCATATTTCCTCCTTGGCGCAATGCGCCTTTGAATGTGCAATTTTTTCCTACTTCCCATCTATAATTATGCACTTTTTTTCGCTTTTGTCAATCCTTCGAGGCCAGTTTTTTAAAAATTTCAAAAGGGCTCAAATATAAAAAGAAAAAATATTTTTGAACAAAATTTCGTTTAACTCCTTTCTATACGAACTGTTTGCAAAATAACGACCTTTATTTGTATATTATACGAACTATTCTCCTTCAATTAAAACCAATCTCCATTTATCTCCCTTTATTCTTTTAATCTTAATCTTTGCGTCTTTAATAATTGTTTTTTCTCCTAATAGTTTAATATTAAAAATTAAATTATCAGAATTAATTTCTTGTCCATGTTCAATGATACCTCCTAATTCTAATTTGATTTTTTTAACAGTATTAAAATTATTCTTGTTTGCATAATCAAGAATAGTTTTAAATATTTCATCTGCTAAATGCCAGTCGTGCATATTAATGAACAGCACATGTTACACATGGATCATATGCTCTAATTAACATTTTAATTTTATCTTCTCTTTCTTTACCGCTTAATTTATTAAAACCATCTAGATTTTCAAACTCTTCCAAATCAGCTTCTAAATTAGCAATATTTTGAGCAGTTGGAGTAATAATATTTACATGTTTAACAACACCATCTTTTATTTTAACAATATAAAACAATATTCCTCTTGGTGCTTCTATTACACCAATGCCTTCGCCAGTTTTATTCTCTACATTAATTTCACCAACTTTAATATCAGAAATAATTAATCTTTCTAATATTTTAATAGATTCTTCAAAGCAATGAACTAATTCAATTGCTTGAGCTAAGATATTATAATACGGATTATACAAAGGAAACTGTAAATTACAAGAATATAAGAGATCTTTAGCTTTTGGATTTAATTTATCTTGATTATTATTCAATCTAGCCAAAGAACCAACCATATATGTTTTTTCAGCAAAATGAGTTCTTTTAGCAACTTTATCATATGATTGAAATTCTTCAACCAAACTAAGAAATTCTTTTGGTTCTAATATTTTATCCCCTACTTTAATATCTCCTTCATAAATAGCATATTCTGAATCATGAGTTAAAGAAACATAGCTTGTCTTGCGAATAAAATGAGGATATTTTAAATTAGAAAATAATTCGCCTAATTGAATTGCTATAGGTAAAACTCTTTTACAATCTTCTAATAATAATTTTAATTTTTCAATATCAGGAGCCTTACGTATGCCACCAATGCAAGGAGTTAAAGGATGAATAGTTCTACCGCCAATAACTTCAACTAATTTATTTCCAATATCTCTAATTTTCATTGCATCATGTGTTTTTTCAGGATATTCATTAATTAATTGTAAATCATTTTTAAATCCAAAAAAATCAGACAAAGAAAAAAAGAATAAATGAAGAGCATGACTATTAATTAATTGTCCCATCATCATTAATTTTCTTAAATCTTTAGATTGAACATTAACTGAATAAGCAGATTCAATTGCTTTAAATCCAGCAAAATTATGAACAACAGGACAAACACCACAAATTCTACTACCTAATTCAGGAATCTCAATGTCTTTTCTTCCACGCATAATTCCTTCAAATAGTCTAGCGCCTTCTTCAATTTTAAGCTTAGCTGATTTAACATCACCTTTTACAATATCAGCTGTAAAGCTTGCATGTCCTTCTATTTTAGCTATATGATCTATTCTAATTTTCATAATTCATTTCTTTTGCCAAATCTTTCTAAAAGCAATTCTATATCAGAATCACTTAATCTGGCTTTAATTTTTAAAGCTTTTTTAATTGCATTTAAATTAATGTTTTTAAGAGGACCACGACAACCATCGCAAGGAAAATCACTAGCTGGACATGGGGCATTACAACCAGCTAATGTAATTGAGCCTAAACAAGGCTTGCCCAATAATAAAAGACATTTATTATTCTTACGTACACATTCTTCACAAACAGGTTTTTGCTCAATAACTGGTTTTTTACCATCTAAAAATTCATTAATTATTCTAAAAAACTCTTCTTTATTAATTGGACAACCAGGAATTTCTAAATCAACTTTAACCATTTCTTTTATAGATTTAATATTTGGATTATCTATTCCTCTAATATTTGAATATACATATCTAATTAAGTCTTTTTTATTCCTATAATTCTTAATTTCTTGAACACCACCAATACAAGCACAAGAACCAATAGCTATTAAAATCTTAGATTTTTTCCTAACTGTTTTTAATCTTTTAACTTGTTCTTTTGTAATAGCAGTTCCCTCAACAATAGCAATATCATATTTATCAACATCAGGAATATCTTCTATTAATCTAAAATCACCAATATCTACTTTGGTTAAAAATTCTAAAAATCTTTCACCAAGATCAAAAATAGAAACTTGGCAACCCTCACAACAAGTTAAAGATAAAATTGAAACAACTGGCTTCATAATTTAATTATATTACTTTTTTATTATAAGCATCTAAGCTAATCTGAGTGTATTTTTTTAAATTCTCTATGTCTTTTTTATTTAAAATTTCTATAGCTTGGTTCCAATGAAAGGAAACCCAATCTCCAACTTTTAAATTTGGCAAAAATGCTTTATTCCATTCAATCTCCTTATATACCAACTCACCTAATTTTAATTGTTTTTTACCAACAAATGATTGATATTCTACTTTTAGCTTAGGAGATCTCTCTTTAACTCTTCCCCAACCAACTCTACATATATCTAACAATTCTCCCTTAAGCTCAATCCTACCAGTTACAGAGCCAATTATTAAAACATGAAAACTATGATGAGCATTAGATTTTACTTTTTCTAAAAGCTTATTGCCAATCCAATAAGCTCTAATTACTTGTTTATTAAATGGATCTTTAATATTATTACTTTTAGCAATAAGTTCATAATATGGATAGGCTCCTTCAAATTCTTTTAATAATTCTTTAATCTTTTTTTTATCTATGTTTTTCCCATTAATATATTGAGAAAGAATCCCTTTATTCTTTTCTTCTTGTGGCCCACAAAACCCTAATTCATGAGGCTTTAATCCATAAAGAATTGCTATTTTAATTCCAAGCATGAATTTTTTCTAAAAAAATACAAAGTTGTTGTAATAATAATTATTCCAAGAAAAATAAATGTAGTTCCAAGAATCTGTGTAAAATCAATAGTTCCCACCTGAACAAGAGAAAGCAATGTTGTTATTGAAGACCCTAAAAGTAAAATTAAAGCAGCAAGAGAAACTGGTATATATTTTAATCCAGTATACCAAGTTATTACATATCCAAAAAGAATAACTCCAGTTACTATTGTCCATATTATTTGGCTGATATTTATTGTTGAAATCAAATATATTTGATTAGTAATTATTAAGAACAGTAAAATAAAGATTGATCCAAAAAACATTCGTCCCCAAATTACAATACGCGGAGATAATTCTTTTAATGTATGTTTAGAAATTACATTCTCTGCTGCCCAAAAAAATGTAGCTATTAATATTAAAAGGTCACCAATACCCAATGAACCAGGTATTAATCTTAATAAAAATACATTTCCTAAAAGCAAAAACAATCCACCTATTAAGAATTTCTTACTTATTTTTTCTTTCAAAAATATGGCTGCAAAAACAGCTATATAAATAAACATGGTTTTATGAATAAAAGATCCTTGTACAGCAGTTGTTAAAGAAAGCCCCTTAAAAAACAATAAAAAAGGAATTGAACCACCAATTAAACCAATAATTAAAAGTAATATCCAATTCTTTTTAGATAAAGATTTTAATGATTTCCATTCTTTTATTGATAATAATAATGAGCAGATTATTATAACAACAACAATATTTTTTAAAGCAGTAAAAATATATGGATTAATTACAGAAACTCCAAACTTACCAATAAAAATAGCAAATCCAGAAATTATAGCTGTTGATAAAATTAATAAGACACCTTTTGTTTTCATAAATTAAAAAAATAAATAATTAGTCTTATAATTCAATTATATCATAAAAAAATAATCCTGCGAATTAATCACAGAATCTATAAATGTTCTTTCATCTAACTCCTTATTATTTTAAAGATCTTTTCTGCCTCCTTTTTTGATATTCTTTTAATTAAATATCCATTGCTAACTAAACAATAATCTCCTTTTTTAATATTGTCAATTAATTCAATATTAAATTCTTGTTTTTTATTAAAAATATCAACAATAGCCTTATTGTTTTTAATATTTAAAACTTTGGCTGGAATGGTTAAACACATATATATTTTTTACCCGGTAGAACAACTACCGGGTAAATTTATTATTCATCTTTTGGAGAATCCTGAATAGGAGTTTCTGCTGGTTCTTTTGGCGGTCCAACTTCTAGGGCTGGCTTACCATCCTTTAAGTTAGAAATAATCTGTTTAATTTGTTCATTGTCAGGATTTAATTTAGCAATTCTTTCAAATTGATCAAAAGCATCTTCTGTATTTCCATCTCTATCATATAGGACTCCCAAGAAATATCTAGCATTAGAAAAATCAGGATCTAAAACAATTGCTCTAATAAATTCTGCTTTAGCTAAATCATACCTTTCAAATTTATAATAAAGCACAGCTAGTTGAAATGAAACACCAGTATCATTAGGAGCAAGTTGTCTATTAATTTCCATTCCTCTAATTGCCTCCTCTAGTTCTCCTCTAGCATCATAAACTAATGCTGATTGAAAGTGAGCAGGAGCATAATCTGGCTTAATTTCAATAGCTTTATTAAAGTTTTCTAATGCTAATTCCAGGCTTTTATCAAACAATTCTGTATTTTTTTCTGAAATAGCAATATTTGCTCTTTTAATGTTAATCTTACCCAATTCAGTAAAAATATACGGGTTAAGAGATTCAATCTTTATTGCTTCATTATATGATGCCTCAGCCCAATCAACTGCACCATCAACAAGACCAACTAATTGATTATATGTATCTCCTCTAACCAACCAATTAGAAATATCTTTTGGAGACAAGCTTGTTGCCTTAACAGCTGAATTAATAGCATTAATTGAATCGGTTTGAATAAGATTTAATTGTTCTTGTTGTTCTAATCCTTCTAAGTTAGCATCTCTGTTCAGTTTAATCAAAAATAACTGAGCAAGCACTCTATATGTTCTATCTTCATAAGGATTTGTTATTGTTGATTTAATTACTCTATTAATCCCATTATCTAAATCTCCTTTTGTCTGGATTAGGTCTAAGCCACTTTTATACTGAACATCAGCTATAAATCTAGTTCCCTGAATATAAAGAAAACCAACAACAATAATTATTACAACAACAAAAGAAAAACTAGTTATTAACAATACTGTTGGAGATTTTCTTAAATTATATTTCATTTCCTTTAATACTGAACTTTCTGCTAAATACAATGCTAATAATAGCCAAAAAACAAACATTAGGGCAAAGTTTTGTGGATAAAGAAACCAAGAAACAGCTAAAGAAAACCAACCAGCAAATAAGCCAATTTCTAGAAATCTTTTTAATATATTTTCTCCCTCACCAATTGTTCTCATTAAGCTCTTAACTGCTTGGATTACAAAGAAAACAATAATAACTAAAAATGCTAATAATCCAGCAATGCCTGTGTCAGAGGCTATAGATAATATTTCTGCTGGAGGATTAGAAAATCTAGTATTCCAAAAAACAGTATTATTAATCTCAGCTGGTTTTTCTTTAATATAATTAAATACAAAGGTTTCAGGACCAGTTCCTAAAATTGGTTTTTGCATTAAAGTATCTTTTGTAATTTTAATACCAGCATTATAACTCAAGCCAACTTCTGTTGGTAATTCTGGTCTGAATGGTAATATTGGATTAAACAAAATAAAGATTAGCGCAAATGCTAAAATCGTTACTGGTAAAGCAATCCAACTAATATTTTCTTCTAATTTAACTATTCTCATTAATCCAAACAACAGAACTACAGCCATTCCAATTCCCAAAACTACCCACAAAACCCAAAAATTTAAACTCAATAGAATTATTAAATTTAATAATCCAAGAATTAAAAGAAACATTTTAACGTCTTTTCTTTTAACAACAAATAATAACGAGGTAACAAGAATTAAAATTACTGCTGAAAATATTCCCAAAGCATTTATTGTTCCTATGGTATTAAACGAAGTAATTTTTGTAAAATCCCATGGAAAAATAAATCCATTAAAAATCTGCAATAAACCAACTAAACTAACAATTCCTGAAGAAATCAAAAACATAAACAAAAGACCAAATGTTTCTTTTAGTCCTTTAAAGTTATTAACAATTAGAAAGTACAAAGCAACAAAAATCAAAACATTAATCAACGCACCACTTAAATGAGTCGACCAACCAACCAAAGAACTATATGGTCTTAAAGAAAATATTGTTGCTAGGATGTATATAAGAACAAATACTGTAATAATAATATTTAGAATATTTTTCTTAAATCTAAGCTCTCCATTATTAAGAACCTTAATAAGCCAAAGCATTAAAGTTACAACAATAAATAAAACCATTAAGGTTTGCTTGCTAAATCCAACAGCATCAACTGTTATTGGAAGAAACCATATTGGCACAAGAAAAACTATAGCATAAATAAGTTTCTTTATTGTTTTGTCTAAGGAAAACATAGACTGATCAGCACCTCCTTTGGAAAATGTGATCTTACTGAAAATCGATTTTAGAAATGTCATATATTTATTTAATTAATTATTCTTTAATGATATAATTATATCATACAAACAAATTATATCATACAAACAAATTATATCATACAAAATAATTGTCAACAAAATGGAAAGAAAATACTACACAATAAAACAAGCAGCAAAACTTATAGGGGTAACTCCTTTAACCCTAAGAAATTGGGACAACAATGGAAAGCTAAAAGCTTATCGCCATCCTGTTAATAACTACAGGGTGTACAAAACACAACAAATAGAGCTATTTCTTAGAAGGCTAGAAACAAAAAAAAGAAAATTATATATATAAAAAAACCAGGCACACGCCTGATTTTTTTTAATATGTCAAAGTTTATTTACCAATAAACTTTTTCAAATCTAAGTTTGGTAACAGTAACAAAGAATTTCATACGAAAATAAAATCTAATTAACCATTTAAATCTTCCATTTTCACTAAGTATTTCTAAAAGTCTATCTTCTCTTGTTCTACAATAAACAAAGAATGCAATTAAAGCACTGATTAATGCTAAAAATATTAAACTAAAAGAATTAGCTCCAGTTACAACAGTTGTTGCACCCTTAACCTCTCCTGGTTTATAAACACGAACAATTGCTGTATCGCTTATTTGAGAAAAATTATCAGCACTTGTATAACCAGTATTAATTAAATCAGTATAACCAACGCCAAAATTATCAATGTCTGAAATTGTTGCTTTAAATCTAATTTTCTTAGTTTGACCAGCGCTTAATGTTCCTATATCTAATCCTGTTCCAAGAACACTACCAGTAGAAGAATCATCTAAATAGGTAGATCCACTTACATAAGCAAGATAAGCTGGTAAAGCATCCCAAACCCTAGCATTGGTTACATCAATATGACTGGTATTGGTAACTTCTATTAAAAATTCAACTTCTTGACTTGGACTTGCTAATGTAGAATTTATCCAAGAAGTTTCTCCCCTACTAATATTTCTAACTGATTTAGAAATGTTTAATACTGGAGAACCGACTTCTCCCTGTTTTTCAACTTTAACAAATGCATAATCTCTGATTCTATCAACATCTGTTGCCCAAGCGCTTACATTGTTGGTTAACGTAGTTAAATCAGGATAAAAATTATCAGCATCATAAACATTAACTCTAAATTTAATTTCCTTAACATTGCCCAAATAAATATCTCCAATAAATAAACCAGAACCAACAGTAATACCATCTGATTTATAAAAACCATTAACTGTAGTAGAGCCATTAATATATCTTAATTTGCCTGGCAAATCATCCATAACCCTAACATTTTCAACGGTTGTATCGCCAGTTGAATTTAGTCTTATTAAAAATTCAATTT
Organism: Patescibacteria group bacterium; assembly: GCA_018829905.1. Lineage (GTDB taxonomy): Bacteria > Patescibacteriota > Minisyncoccia > RBG-13-40-8-A > RBG-13-40-8-A > JAHJST01. The sequence continues at coordinate 674 of JAHJST010000013.1, read as the reverse complement.
CATCACCTGGTTTAGCATAAACAGTTTTTGTAAAATAGCTAGTACCTCTAGTAATGTTTCTTGCTAATTTTTCAATCCCAAGATCTGGCTGTTCATCTTCGTCTTCAATTATAACTCTGGCTGTATCATTTACAGAAGAAGTATTGTCTGCATCAGCATAACCATAATTGGTTAAAGTTGTAGCATATGAATAACTTTGATCTTCAACCCTAGCCTTAAATTTAACAATTTTACTAGATCCAACACTAATATCACCTATATATATACCAGATCCAATTATACCATCTCCCTTATATGATCCATCTACTCTAGTAGTACCAGAAATATAATCTAATTGGCTTGGTAAATTATCCCAAACTCTAACATTTACAAGAACAGTATTGCCAGTAGATCTAATTTCTAAAGAAAATTCTACTTCATCATTTTTTTCAGCATTAACTGTTTCAGAAAAGCTTGTTCCTGAAAAAACATTACGAACTTGTTTTTCAATATCAATACTAGGATTTCCTGGATCATCATTTTTATATACCCATGTACTTACATAATTACTGTAAGTCAAACTAGTTTCACTAGAATCAATATTAAATCTGTCTTGAATTGTGGTTGTGCCAACGGGCACAGTATCACTAATTCTAGCTCTAATTGTAATAGAACCAGATTGACCAGGTGTTAAT
>JAHJST010000012.1 GCA_018829905.1 Patescibacteria group bacterium | reverse complement strand
CATATTAAGGTGGTGCTTAATGCCCACATGAAAAAATCTGACTTTACTTCTTTAACTAATGTTTCTACTAGTTAAAGTGTAGAAAATATTTGATTACTTGTCTATTAATTAATTTTAACTAATAACTATATACATGAAAAAAGATTTTACAGTTAAATTAAATTGTGAAAAATGTAAAAGAACCAATTATTATACTCGACGTAATAAAAAAACTGTTGAGAATAAATTAGAATTGAAAAAATTCTGTAAATGGTGTAAAAGCCATACGATTCATAAAGAAGGTAAGAAATAGACTGGGGGTGTAGTTAAGTGGTATAACAAGGGTCTCCAAAACCCTAGTCGGGAGTTCAATTCTCTCCACCCCTGCCATTCGGGAAATGTCAATGATTTAGTGATTCTTATATTCTTTTTATTTTTATGTTATAATTAAAATAGTAATAATTTATTTTAATTATATGGATTGGAGTATTTTAATTTTAGGCTTTGCCGGTGGAATGGTAAGGGGATTAGTGGGATTTATTAAACACCAATATTCTTATAAAGGGGTTGGGTTTAAAATCCCATATTTTTTTACAATGGTTTTTTTATCTGGTGTTGTTGGTATGTTAGTAGCTAGCATTTTTGATATTGGTTTAATTTTTGCCTTTATTGTTGGCTATGCTGGTGGTGATTTTATTGAGAATGTTTATAAGACTATTGCTAAAAAACCCTCTTTATATTCTTTGCCAGAAGACCTTTTAAAAAAATAAGGTTATTCATAATTTTTATGATTTTTTTTATTATATTAAAAACTATATAATAAGAAAATATTTTTTAATTTACAAAATAAAAACTTATCCACTTGTGTTTTGTTTTAAAATAAAGTTTAATTAAATTGAAAGGTCGTTTTACTGTTTTTTAATAATTTATACAAGCCTTAGGGTTTTTAAAAAAATGCCAAAGAAAAAAAGCGCTGCAAAAAAGAAACCTGCAAAGAGAAAGAAAAAGAAATAGCAGATATTATATAAACAAATCCCTCTTAAGGGGGTTTGTTTTTTAATTGGTAATGAAATAAAAATCTGGTTTTTAAAAAGAGTTTAGGTGCTCTGTTTTGCAAGGCGTCAATGAAATAGAAGTCTAATGACTTTTTATAAAAAACTCGAGTTATGCTCGAGTTTTTTTAATAGAACACTTGACACGTGATTTTAATGGGTATATACTCATAATAGATAATCATTTATTTAAAAAGGTCGGATTATCTGATAATTAATTAAATATAAAATTATGCCTAGATTTAATGGAACTGGTCCTGTTTGGGGCGGTGGCCCTGGAGCTGGTTATGGCTTGGGTAATTGTGGATTTGGTCGTGGAACAGGTAGAGGACCTGGACTTAGAAGATGGACAAAACAAGATCAAAAATCTGCTTTAGAAGAAGAAGTTGAAATTTTAAAACAAGAATTGAAAGATGCCCAAGAAGAACTCAAAGACTTAAAGGATCAAAAATAATATAGTATAATTAAGATATGGTTAGACCTAGAATTTGTAGAAGAATCAGGTTTAGGCCTGGAGTAACATATTTTAAACCTCAGGGCATTCCAATGAGGAATCTTGAGGTAATTGAACTAACTGTTGAAGAAGCAGAGGCTTTAAGGTTGAAAAATGTAAAAGGACTAGATCAGAATAAATGTGCTGAAAAAATGAATACTTCTCAAAGCACGTTTCAAAGAATTTTGTCTTCAGCTTATAGAAAAATAAGCAAAGCATTAATAGAGGGTAAGGCAATAAAAATAATAGAAGATTAATTGAGTTTGAGAATAATAATTTCTTGTTTTTTTATAAAACAAGTTATGTGCGATTTTATATAATAAAAAATAGCGTTTTGATGCGCTATTTTTTATACAATCGTTTGATTTATCTTTCTTCTCGTTTTTTCATCCAACAGTCTCTACAATGTATTGGTTGGTCTTGGCTTGGCTCAAAAGGAAGTTCTGTAATTTCCTTTCCACACTCAGCACATTTCCAGTTCCCTTGAAACATTTTTCTTGGGCCTGCAAAATCTCTTTTTCTATCAGTTCTTTTTTTAGACCAACAGTCCCTACAATGTACGGGTCTGTCTTGAGCTGGTTCAAAAGGAAGCTCTGTTATTTCAGTGCCACATTCAGCACATTTCCAGTTTCCTTTGACCATTTCACGAGGAGAATCATTTCTTTGATCCATATGAATATATATTATTACGAATTAAAACGACCTTGTTTATGCTTAAGTCGTTTTACCTAGTAATAAGATATATCGACTTACGAACACATATTTATTTTATATTATATATATTAGCAAGTCAATTGTCTTGCATTTTTTTTAAAAAAGTATTAGAATAAAAATCTATAAAGGAGATTTGTTCCTTTAAAAAATAAAAAGGAGATAGAAATGACAGACTTTAAAGTAAGATTGATAAGTTGTACTGAAAATCCACAGACTCTTTATGTGGCTGGCGCATTGGGTTGTTTTGAAGAAAAATCTTCATATGATTTTTTAACAGAATTAGACGATATGGATTCAGACAGGAGACAGAAAAAAGAAAGAGGCGTTTTAAAAAAATAGTTTTGGAAAAGGACATGGATCAGTTGGTGATCAAAATTATTTCATTTTCAGCATAGAAAATCTTCCAAGGGTGGTAACGCTTTTTCTTTGTGCTCCAGAATATTTATCTCATTTGCAGCAATCATTAAGAAGGGCTAAGGCAGATAGAGGCTTTTATTTTTCAGATATGATCAGTGGCTCTTTGAGAAAAATAATATATGAAGTTTCATCTAATAGTTTTGAACTCTATGAAAAAATGCAAGAAAACAATATTCCTGGAGAAGATGCTAGATTTATTTTACCATTAAATACAAAAACAAACATTCAAACTGGTGGAGATGCTAGAGAATTGTGTCATTTATTGAATATGACCAAAAATCGTGGTGTTCCGCTTATAGTAAGAAAAATTGTTAGAGAAATGATAGATCAAGCAGAAACAAAGGCGCCTCATCTTTTTGAGGATTTTGGTTTTAATTATGAAACAATTTCTTTTAGGCCAGCACCAATTCTTTTCGCTAATGAAAATCAAGCAATGAAAAAATTGATAGATAAAAACCTGACAAGATTCAACAATGGAAGAAGAGTAGTTTTAATTTCTTATGATGATAAATTAAAAGCTCTTTTTACCCGCAAAACAATGGATAGAGCGATTTTAGAAAAGAAAGAAGCAGAAATCAATATGCTTAAACATGTTCATTTTACTTTTCTTTTTCCAATATCTATTGCAGGATTTCACCAGGTTACTCGTCAAAGAACATGGAATTTAAACGTAGAATCTATTTATGACGCAGCTTCAGATAATGTAATGAAAAGAATTGTGATTCCTTCTTCTATTTCAAAATCAAATTTTCATGATGCCTTTATTGAACAGCATTCTAGAATGATGGAAATACCAAAAGCCGATGATTATTCTGAGCTTATTGGTTTTGTTCCACATTCTCTTGGAGTGTATGTTTTAGCTCATATTGATGGTTGGAATGCAATTCATTCAATTGGTAAAAGAACATGTATTAAAGCTCAGTGGGAAATAAGAAAAATTGCTTGGGATATGGCAAAGATTATTAAAAAAGAATTTCCAGATCTTGGTGATTGGGTAGAACCACAATGTGTTGTTTATGATGGAAATTGTCCGGAAACAGGAGATTGTGAATATTACAAAAAAAAGAAAAAATAGTTTATTAGAGGGTTAAAATTTTTATCTTAACCCTTTTTTGTTACTTTTTTTATATAAAAGTTATAAAATTGAAGAATTAAAATATTAATTTAAAAAGGAGGATTGAACATTGAAAAATAAAAGAATATCGTGGGATGAGTATTTTATAAATCTTTTAGAACCACTTTCAGAAAGAGCCACATGTGATAGAGGGAAGAATGCTGCACTTATAGTTAATCCAGAAATTAAAAGAATTTTAGCAACTGGATTTGTTGGATCTCCATCTGGATTAAGTCATTGTGATGATGTTGGTCATTTAATGAAAAAGGTTATAAACGAAGATGGCAAAACATCACAACACTGCATTAGAACAATTCATGCTGAAGCAAACGCCATTCTTCAGGCTGCATCAGATGGTCCATCAATAAGAGGTGCAACAATTTATACAAAAATGACACCATGCTATAATTGTGCAATGATGATAATTCAGGTTGGTATTAAAAGGGTAGTAGCAAAGAAAAAATACCATGTTGATGATTTATCAAGAGAAATATTTAAAAAAGCAGGAGTCGAATTTGTTGTGCTAGAAGATGAAATAGTAAAATATAAAAGACAATAAGATAATCATTGGGTTCTACAATGTTGTAGAACCCTTTTTTTCTTTAGTTAAAAATGTTAAGATTTAATTAATGAAACCAACAATTGGATTGGAAATACATGTAGAATTAGATACCAAAACAAAAATGTTTTGTGATTCTTTGAATAATTCTTTAGAAAAGGAACCAAATACCAATATTTGTCCTATTTGTACTGCTCAGCCAGGTTCTATGCCAGTAATTAATGAAAAGGCAATAGATTTTGTAATAAAAGCTGGTTTAGCTTTGGGTTGTAAGATTAATAAAAAAACATGGTTTGAAAGAAAAAGCTATTTTTATCCTGATTTACCAAAGGGTTATCAGATTTCTCAATATGAAGCTCCTTTATGTGGTGGTGGTGAATTAAAAAACATTAGAATAAATAGAATTCATTTAGAAGAAGATACTGGTAGATTAATACATAATAAAGAATCTTTTGTTGATTTTAATAGAGCTGGCATTCCTTTAATGGAATTAGTTACTGAGCCAGATATTTGTTCTTCAATTGAAGCTAAGAATTTTGCTCAAGAATTACAATTGATTTTTAGATATTTAAAAATATCTAATGCTGATATGGAAAAAGGACAAATGAGAGTAGAAGCAAATATTTCTTTAGATATGGGCACAAAAGTAGAAATTAAAAATCTTAATTCATTTAAAGCTGTAGAAAGAGCAATTGAATATGAGATTAAAAGGCAAAAAGAGATTTTAGATTCCAATAAAAAAGTTATTCATGAAACTCGTGGCTGGGATGATAAAAAACAAGAAACATTTTCTCAAAGAATAAAAGAAACTTCTGAAGATTATAGGTATTTTCCAGAACCTGATTTACCGATTTTAAATATTTCTGATAAAAAAATACAAGAATTAAGATTTGAATTACCAGAATTACCAGAAAATAGAAGAAAGAGATTTGAAAAAGAGTATAAGATTAAAGATGTAGAATTTTTTATTAATAATCCTGTTTTTGGAGATTTTTTTGAAAATACAATTAGTGAATTAAAAGCATGGTTAGAAGCTGGGAAAATAAATACAGACATTGATCCTTTGATTAGATTATGTGCAAACTATATTTCAACAGAATTTCCTAAATTAAAAGGCGAGATAACTCCTGAAAACTTTGCTGAATTAATTTATTTAACCTTTATTGGTGATATTTCTAGTTCTGGAGCACAACAAGTATTAAAAGAAATGTTTAAAACAAAAAAAGATCCTTCTCAAATAATTAAACAGAAGAATCTTAAGCAAATGAGTGATAAAGGAGATTTAGATAAAATTATTGATAAGATTATTGAGAATAATAAGGAAGCTGTTGATAATTTTAAAAAAGGAAAGCAGGGGAGTTTGCAATTTTTAATTGGTCAAGTTATGAAAGAAACAAAAGGTGCAGCCAATCCTAAAATAGCAGGGGAGATGATAGAGAAGAGATTATAAAAAGTCTTTTACAATTTTTTTTGCTTCGTTATAATCCTTTATCCAGCGAATGTCTGGATTTTTTTTAAACCAAGTCATTTGTCTTTTAGAAAATTGTCTTGTGTGTAGTTTAATTTTATCAATTGGATTTAATTCTTGAAATTCTTGATATCCAATTGTATTTTTTAAAACCTGTGTTTTTCCGTATTTTTTAAATAAAGCTTTTACTTCTTTTTTTAATCCTTGCTTTATCATTTTATCCACTCTTTTGTTTATTAATTCATTTATATTTTCTTTTTTTATTCCTATGTATAAATTATTAAACTGAGAATCTTTTTTTAATTTTGGTATTGGTTTTTTTGTTTTTATTAATATTTCTAATGCTCTTATTAATCTTCTTTTGTTTTTTGAGTCAATTGACTTAGATCTTTTAGGATCTAATTTTTTTAATTGTTCAAATAATTGTTTTATTGTTTTTTTCTCTAATTCTTTTCTTAAGTTTTTATCTGGTTTTACTCGTGGGATGATAATATTTTCTGTTATTGCTTGAATATAGAATCCAGTTCCTCCGCATAAAATAGGGATTTTGTTTTTTTTATATATCTCTTTTATTGCTTTTTCTGCTTTTTCTTTAAATTCAGTAATTGTTATTTGTTTCTTCGGAGTTGCTATGTCTAGTAAATAATGCTTAATTCCTTTCATTTCTTTTTTTGTAATTTTTCCTGTTCCTATATTCATTTCTTTATATATTTGTCTTGAATCAGCTGATATGATTTCTCCATTAAATTCTTTTGCTAATTTAACAGCTAGATCAGATTTTCCTGACGCTGTTGGACCCAATATTGTTATTAATTTTGGTTTTTGTATTGACATTTTTAAATAAATAAGTTAAGATAGATATAATCTAAACAAAGGAGAGAAATCATGAAGATTGTAAGGTTGTTTTTTGCAGGAATTTTTTTGGTGCTGGCTACTATGTTCAGCACTATAACCCTCCAGGTATACGGGATAATACCGTATCCATTCCAGGAGGGAGGACTTAAACCGCATCCACTTTTCGGCTTTGAGCCATGGGTGTACATCCTTATCCCGTTGGCTCTAGTTGGTGTTGCTGTTCTGCTTTTTACAGCAGATATACGCATCAAGCGTAGAGACAGGGGTCAGGACTAAAAAAGGAGGCCAATAAGGACGTGCTTGCGCGCCCTTATCATTTTATTAAATTATTTAATATTTTCCATCTTTGTTTTTTTTCGTTCCAAGAAACATTATCTTTTAATTTTGAGGATTCTGTTCCTTGTCTTGTAGAGTATTTATTAATATATGCAGTATCATAATTAACTTTTTTAAATACTTTTACTGTATTTTCGAATTGCTTTTTTGTTTCTCCTGGGAATCCAACAATAACATCTGTTGATATTTTAACATTTCGAATTGCTTTTTTAATTTTTTTAATTAAATCTAAGTATTGTTTTTTTGTATATTTTCTATTCATTTTTTTAAGAATATTATCATCTCCTGATTGTAATGGTAAATGAATTTCTTTAGCTATTTTTTTTGATTCAGCTATTGTATTTATTAATTCATCTGACATATCTTTTGGATGATTGGTTAAAAAATGTATTTTAAAATTTCCTTGTAGATTGTTTAATTCTTTTAATAATTTAGAAAAACCATATTTATATGAATTAACATTTTGTCCTAATAAAGTAATCTGTTTATAATTCTTCTTAATTAATTCTTTAATCTCTTTAATAATTTCTTTTGGTTTTCTTGATATTTCTTTTCCTCTAACATATGGAACAGCACAATAAGAACAATAATTATTACAACCAGTCATTATTGGAACAAATGCAGATTCTTTAAATAAATACTTTGGCCTTATTTTAAAATATTCTTGTCCTAATAATTCTTGAATTGATAATATTTCATCAAAATATTTTTCAAACTTGGATTTGTCTTGTTTTAATACGCAACCAGTTAAAATCTTTTTTGCTTTTAATTTTTTAAATATTGGATTTAACCCCAGTATTCTATCTATTGCTGTTTGTCTAACAGAACAAGCATTAACAATAATTAAATCAGCGTTATTAATATTTTTAGCGTTTATATATCCTTGATCTTCTAAAAAAGAAGAGATTCTTTCAGAATCTGATTCATTCATTTGGCAACCAAATGTTTTTACAAAATATTTCATATGTTTAAAGAATACAAAAATCGCTCCATTAAATCAAGGGCGATTCTTGTTTTGTAATTTTATCTTCCTTTTTGAACTTTGTTTGCTTCTGTCTCACAATCTTGAGGACAAATAATTGGTGTTTCAAAACATGGACAGTCAGAAGCTTCGCAAACTACTTCTTGGCATTCATTGTCTCCACATTTGTTTTCACATTCACCAGTTGTTCTTTTAATAACTTGTTCAACTCTTTGTCTGATTGTTTCTTTGTTTTGTTCTAGTTGTTGTTGTAAATCAGGTGCTTTTTCTCTTATAATCTCCTGCATTTGATTTTCCATTCTTTCTCTTGTTTTTTCTGTGTTTTCTTCTACTTTACTCATTATAGTTCCAAAGCTTTCTAGTGCTCTTTCTCTATTTGCTCTGATTTTTGCTAACACTTCTGGTTTATCTTCTAGATTGTTTTCTAATCTTTCCATTATTACCTGATGCTTTATCATCTTGTCAGTAAGTTTGTCTAAAAATTTTCCTGCTTCAGGATCTTCTTTTAGTTTTTCTGCTCTTTCTGATATTTTTTGCATGTGCTTTTCATATCTTTCCATTGTTTTTTGAAGTAGCGCTTCTTTGTTTTGTTCTGCTAGTTTTCTGGCTTCTAACATTAATTCGTTTGAAAACTTTAATCTTAATTCAGCTTTTTTTACTGAATCTGCTATAAATGCTAGTCTAATATTTCTCCAAGCATTTTTAAATCCATAAAAAAAGTTTCCTGGTAATGTTATTGGTTCAGAAATCTCTAAGTCTTCAGCTGTTATTCCTTCTGTGTCTTGGATTGTTATTTCTTCTGTTTCATCAGCATATGCTCCAAAAGAAAAAAGTAGGCTAAAGCTTATTAAAACACATAAAGCTATTTTCATATTTTTTTTATTAATTATTATTTTTATTAATTATTATCTCTAAAAATTTATCTAATTTCATTGATCCTATGTCTCCTTTTTTTCTATCTCTTACACTTATTGATTTAGCTTTTATTTCTTTATCACCAATTATTATAACATATGGAATTTTTTGTAATTCTGCTTCTCGTATCTTTTTTCCTAAAGTTTCATCTTGATCTTTTAATTCTACTCTAAAATCTTTTAATTGTTCTGCTATTTCTTTTGCGTATTTTCTATGAGTTCTAGATATTGGTAAAACGTTTATTTGAATGGGTGATAGCCAAAAAGGTAATGCACCTGCATAATGTTCTAACAATACACCAATAAACCTTTCTATGGACCCTAATAATGCTCTGTGAACCATATATGGCCTTTGTTTGGTTCCTTTTTTATCTATATATGTCATATTAAATCTTTCTGGAAGATTAAAATCAAATTGTACTGTTGTACATTGCCATTCTCTATTTAAAGAGTCTTTAATTTTAATATCAATCTTGGGTCCATAAAAAACACCACCTTCTGGATCTACTTCATAATCTAGTTTTAGTTTTTTTAGAACATCTTTTAATGTTTTTGTTGCTTTTCCCCAGTTTTTATCTGTTCCTACAGACTTTTCTGGTTTAGTTGCTAAATATATTTTATAATTCTTAAAACCAAAAGTTTTTAAAATCCTTATTCCAAACTTTGTTGCTTCTAAAATCTCATTTTCTAATTGGTCTGGTGTACAAATTATATGAGCATCATCTTGTGTAAATCCTCTTACTCTTGTTAAGCCATGTAATACACCTGATCTTTCATATCTATAAACAGTTCCTAATTCTCCCCATCTTAAAGGAAGGTCTCTATAGCTTCTTAGTTTTTCTTTGTAAATTTTCATTGCAAAAGGACAATTCATTGGTTTGATTAAATATTCATCTCCTTCTACTTCCATTGGTCCAAACATGTTTTCTTTATAGAAATCAGTGTGTCCAGATGTTTGCCATAGTTTTTTTCTACCAATATGTGGAGTTTTTAAAATATCATAATTATTTTTAATATGTTCTTTAATCCAAAAATCTTCTATTGTTCTTACTAACATTGCTCCTTTTGGATGCCAAAGAACTAAGCCAGGGCCAACCTCTTCATCTATATGAAATAGATCTAGATTTTTTCCTAATAATCTATGGTCTCGTTTTTCTGCTTCTTTTTGTTGTTCTAAATAATCTTTTAATTCTTTTTCTGTTTTAAAAGCTGTTCCATATATTCTTTGAAGCATTGGATTTTTTTCATCTCCTTTCCAATAAGCACCAGCTATTTTTAATAATTTAAATGCGTTAGGAATTTCTTTTGTTGATTTAACATGTGGTCCTGCGCATAAATCAGTAAATTCTCCAGAGCTATATATTGTTATTGTTTTTAAATCATTAATTAATTCTAGTTTGTATGGTTGGTTTTTAAATAGTTTTTTTGCTTCTGTTTTAGAAATAGATTTTTTCTTAAATTCAATATTTTGTTTTAATAATTCTTTCATTCTTTTTTCAATTTTTGGAAGATCTTCTGGAGTTAAAGTTCTTTTTAAATCAAAATCATAATAGAATCCATTTTCTATTATTGGGCCAATACCAAATTTAACATCTTTAAAAATATCTTTTACAGCATGCGCCATTATATGTGATATTGAATGTCTAATCTTTTCCATTTTTTAGTTCTTGTGCTTCATCACACAATATTTTAAATTCTTCGTCTTTGTTGCTTAAACGACCAGATAAAGTTATTGTTTTTCCTTCTTGCCAAACAACAGGATTTGCTTCTAATGTTCCTGCAAATACCAATACTTCTATTTTTCCTGTTAAATCTTCTATTCCTACAAATAGCATTGGTTTTCCTGTTTTGGTCATGAATTTTTTAATTTTTGTTACAACTCCTGCTATTTTAACTTTTTTATTGATTTTATCTTTTGATAAATCCTTTATTTGTATTATTTCTCCGTTTAAATATTCTTTATGTTCATTTAAGGGATGATCTGATATATACATTCCTAATAATTCTTTTTCCCATTGAATTTCTTCGCTTCCTAGTTTTGTTTTTCCATTTTTAGTTGAAAACATTAATTCATCTTTTTGCGTTGGTTCTGATCCAAATAAAGATGTTTGTTTATCTGATTTTGTTTTTTGAGCATCTTTTGCAAAACTTAAAAGAGTTTCTAATTTATCTAATAATTCTTTTCTAGAGGCTAGTTTATCAAATGCACCACCTTTTATTAAATTTTCTAGTGATTTTTTATTAATCACAGAAGATTGTCCTGGGTCAGGGGATAAACGAGTTAGAAAATCAGCCATTGATTCGTATGCACCATTTTTCTTTCTTTGTTTAACTATGTCCTTAACTACATTATGACCTACATTTTTAATTGCTGCAAGTCCAAATCTAATAGATTTAGGTGGAACTAAAGTAAAATTATCAAAACTTTCATTAATATCTGGTGAAAGTACTTGAATATCGTGTTTTTTTGCTTCGTCTACTAGAATAGAAATTTTATCTAAATCTTTTTGTTCTGCTTGCATAACTGCTGTTATGTATTCTGCTGTATAATTAGCCTTTAAATATGCTGTTTGATAGGCAATTGTAGCATATGAAGTTGCATGGGCCAAACAAAAACCGTACTGTGCAAATGGTTCTATTGTGTCCCATATTTTTCTAGCTGTTTCTTCTGGAATTTTATTTTTAACCATTCCTTGAATTAATTTATTTGATTGTTGTTCTAATAATTTTCTAATCTTTTTTCCAACTGCTTTTCTTAATACGTCTGATTCTGATGATGTGAATCCAGCTAAGTCTCTTGATATTTTCATAAGGCTTTCTTGGAAAATTGCTATACCATAAGTATCTTTAAGTATGGGCTCTAGTTTTGGATGAAGATATAATACTTCTTTTTTACCATGTTTTCTAGCAATATATTCTGGTATAAGTTGTATAGGTCCTGGTCTGTATAATGCAACCATAGCAATAATATCATGAAGGTCTGTTGGTTTTAATTGTTTTAAATATTTTCTCATTCCAGAAGACTCTAATTGAAATACTGATATTGTATCTGCTTTTCTAAATAATTCAAATGTTTTTTTGTCATTTAAAGGAATTTTATTTATATCTATATCTTTATCTCTTATTGCTTTTATTAAATTTAATGTATTTTCAATAACTGTTAATGTTTTTAAACCAAGAAAATCCATTTTTAATAATCCTAAAGATTCAATACTATGCATTTCATATTGTGTTACAATATCTCCTTCTTTTGAACCATGTTGCCTAGGAACATAATTATCTAATGGTTTTTTTGTAATAACTATTCCACAAGCATGAGTAGAAGCATGTCTTGCTACTCCTTCTAGTTTTAAAGCAATATCTATTAATGTTTTTGTTTGATCATCTGTATCATATGATTGAGATAACTCAGGAACTCTTTCTAAGCTTTGTTTTAACGTAGATCCAAAAGGAATCATTTTAGCTACTTGATCACAAAAATTGTAAGAATAGCCTAGCGCTCTTCCAGCATCTCTTATAGCTGCTTTTGCTGCCATTGTTCCAAATGTAATAATTTGAGCTACGTGTTCTTTTCCATATTTATTTGCTGTATATGCCATTACTTCATCTCTTCTAGAATCTGCAAAATCTAAATCAATATCAGGCATACTTATTCTTTCTGGATTTAAAAATCTTTCAAAAAGTAAATTGTATTTTATTGGTTCTATATTTGTGATATTTAAAAGATATGAAACCAAAGACCCAGCTGCTGAACCTCTGCCTGCCCCCACTACGATCCCATTTTCTTTTGCCCAATTAACAACATCTTGAACAATCAAGAAATATGATGCAAATCCTGTTTTTTTAATTGCTTTAAATTCATAATCTAATCTTTCTCTAATTTTTTTCATATAATCTTTAGATTCTTGTTTTCCATTGAATAATGTTTCTGGAAATCTTTTGGGAATGCCTAGTTCACATAATTCTTTTAAATATTGATCTGCTGTTTTTCCTATTGGTAAATTAAATTCTGGTAATTCAATTTTTCCTAATTCTAATTTTAAATTACATGCATCTGCTATTTTCTGTGTATTTTTTATAGCTTCTGGTGTATTTTTAAATGCTTTAATCATTTCTTGCGGAGATTTTAAAGAATAATTTTCTCCTTTCATTGTCATTCTTTCTTTTTCATCTACAGTTCTACCAGTTTGAATACAAAGCAAAATATCTTGTACATCATCGTCTTCTGCGTTTAAATAATGAACATCATTTGTTCCTACCAAAGGAATCTTTGTATCTTTGGCTAATTTTATTATTTCTTTATTTGCTCTTTTAATATCTTCATTATTTGGATGATCCATTAATTCTAAATAGAAATTATCTTTTCCAAATAAATTTTGATAATACAAAGCTTCTTTTTTTGCTTCTTTGTAATTCCTAGACAACAAAGCTTTTGGAATTTTTCCTTGTGGGCAAGCAGTAGTAGCTATTAATCCTTCGTGATATTGTTCTAATAATTCTTTGTCTATTCTTGGTTTATAATAGAATCCTTCTAAATGTGCTTTGGTAACTAATTTTATTAAATTTAAATATCCTGTTTTGTTTTTTGCTAATAAAACTAAATGATTTCTAACATCATTTTTTCCAGCTGTTTTATCGTGTCTAGATCCTGGTGTTATATATACCTCTACACCAATAATTGGTTTAATTCCTGCTGCTAAAGCTTTTTTATAGAATTCTATTGCTCCGTACATTACTCCATGATCAGTTAAAGCCAAAGAATCCATTCCTAATTCTTTGGCTTTTTCTACTAGTTCATCTATCTTTGCTAGGCCATCTAGTAAAGAGTAGTGACTATGCACATGAAGATGTGTAAACTTTTGTTTCATAAATATAGTTTAGCATTTTTTTAATTTTTAAAACACTGTATAAGATGAGATACATAGGTAACACTAAGAAATTAGGTAAAATTGAATAATTTTGCTAAAATTTCTTAGTTAAACATTAATCTATGTATCTTTTTATGTTATCATCTAATATCAAACAACAAGCATTCTAT
>JAHJST010000011.1 GCA_018829905.1 Patescibacteria group bacterium | reverse complement strand
TTCCATAACATTGTTCTTCTGCTTTAATCTATCTTCCAGACAACTTGCTAAAAACAACTTAACACGCATTAAAAGGTTTTTCCAATAAGCGACATTTATTTGAAGCATTACAACGACATTTTAGCATAACTACAACAATAAGCTTGACAGGACAATATGTATATGTTATTCTGTTGTTAGTTTGAAAATCCCTAATAAAAAGGAGAGTTATCTTGAATAGTTATCAAGTATACACTAAACCTTGGCGCAAAAGAAATCGTGACCTATTTAATTTGATGAAAAAAAGAAATTATGCCAAAGGAGCCGAGGGTGTCACAAAAACCAAACAACCGTGGACAGACAGTGAGATTGATGAAATTGTAGCATCCGACAGACCTTGTGACAGAATTTTGGCAAAAAAAATTAGTCGTTCAGTTCAAGCAATCCAAGTTATGCGTTCAAGATTAAGAAAAATATCATTGTAAAAACAAAACATTAAGACCAAAAGGCTTTTGCCAAATTGGTCTTTTTTGTTCTTAATGATACAAGGTTTTAATACATTCCAGTCGTTCTACTTACAAAACCCTTGATTTTTTCAGGGTTTTTTGATATAGTAATAACGGTTTGAACATTTTAAATTTAAGGAGAAAAAAATGAAAATAGGAGAAATCGTAACTTGTATTGATGAAAATTGTGGATATATAAAAGTACAAGGCGAAATAGTAGAAATCAGAAAAACAGAAGATAAACATGATATTGGAATAAGATTGGGTCCAGCACACAACCATCTTGTTGGATATCGTTTACCTGGCGAATCAGATATTATTTATTTTCGGGAAGACCAGCTAAGACAAGATAAAGATTGGTCTTGTGAGAACAAAGCAAGAAAACTATTCGGACAGATGTGACATCATTTTTATCAGCCAGTTGAAGAATTTAATCCTCAGAAAACTTGTAGTTATAAAGGATGCGAAGAAAAAAATACGAAGAGAATAATGATTAATATCTGGGGAAGCGTTTATAAAGTAGATGTATGTGAAGAACATGAAGAATTTCATGGAAAATGCATAGACGATTTTCCTGCGAGCTAAACAAACGAAGCAATTTTTAAATAAAACTCACTAACCAGCGAAAGCGAATAGTGAGTTTTTCTTTTATTCTATTAAGCTAAACAGGTTCTGAATTGTTCCACCCAACGACCTTTTTAAAATCCAAGTGAGTAAGTGTTGCACTTCAAAACGGAATTCACGTAAGAATGAAAAATGATTTTTGCGGGGTAAATACCATGGACCAGTCCGTTAATCTGGTCCTTTTTTTATACGCTCACAACCATCTCAAACCTTAAACCTTTTTCGGAGTTTCTTAACAACGATATACATTGTTAATTTATAGGAATCATTGATAAATTATTGATATAGGTATATAGTGTATATATCTTAAAAAGGAGGTTAAAATGAAGGAGTTCTTTTTATTGTTAGCTTGGTTTGGAAGAAAATATGTACTTATTCTATTCTTTAGCATGTTTTTAATTCCCTTTCTTATTCTATTATTTTTTGTTGATGTTTCTGGATTTCCTTTATTCAAGTATTTAACTTACATAGAAATTAAGTTTATTCTTTCTTTTTTTATCTTTCTCTTATTCTTTTTTCTTTTTCTTTTTTTACTGTATCTTTATGAAGATAAAGAAAAGAATTGGAGAATAGCAATTGATATTGCTAAAAAATTTAAAGAGAAAAATATTAGATTTAATACAGAGATAGAACAAGAAATGGTCTATGCTTATAAACTTAAAAATCCTCAATTTTTAAACGCATTAATAAGCATATATCAGGATTTAGTATCTGAAGAAAAAGAATTAGAGCAAATGCAAAAAGAGTTAAGCTCGTTACCAAACAGAATAGAAGAAAAGGAAAATAGTATAAATCTTCTTTATGAAAAATTAAGTAGACATTAATTAATTGGGCAAGAATTAGAATATGATTCTTGCCCAATTTTTAATATTAAAAAACCCACCAAATTGGTGGATTTTTCTATATATGTATAATTTATCTAGTCGTGAATGGTAATATCCCCATTATTCTTGCTGTTTTAATCTTTTTTGCTAGTTGTCTTTGGTGTTTAGTACATGTTCCAGTTAGTCTTGGGCCCTTTATTTTGCCCAAATCATCAATAAATCTAGACAATATTTCTTTGTCTTTGTAATCTAAATCTTTAATATTTCTTTTACAAAAATAGCAATCTTTTCTCATATAACTTAAAATGGTATATCTTCGTTTTTAATTTCTTCTTCATCTACTTGAATCTCTGGAATTTCTTCTTCTTTTGCTTCTTTTGTTGTGCTTTCTGATTTTTGTGATCTTGGGCCCATTTGTAATGATTCAGCAACAATTTCTGTTTTGTATTTTGTATCTCCTCCTTGGTCTTGCCAAGATCTTGTTTGGATTCTTCCTTCAATCATAGCTAAACTTCCTTTTTTTAAATATTGATTACAAATATCAGCTAATTTCCCAAAAGCTACAATATTATGAAATTCTGTTTGTTCTTGCTTTTCTTTTGTTTCTTTGTTTGTCCATGCTCTATTGGTAGCCATTCCAAAATTAGAAATGCCTTGTCCACTAGGTAATGTTCTAGATTCTGGATCTCTTGTTAGTCTACCAATTATAAAGATTTTATTTAAATTCATAGAAATTTTATTAATTATTATATTTCTTCAATAATTTCATCTAATTTTTTATCTATTTCTTCTAATTTTGTTTTATCGCTTTCTATTTTTCTTTTTTCTATTTTTTCTTTTTTCTCAATTATTTCTTTTTTTATTTCTTCTGGTTTTTTTTCTTTTTTTGGTTTTTCTGGCTTAGGAATAGATAGTTGTCTTATTAAGTGTCTTAATATTTTTTTATTTATTTTTAATTCTTTAGAAATGTCATTTATTTTTTCTGGAGAAATAATCAAATTAGTTGTTAAATATATTCCTTGTCCTTGTTTATTTATTGGATAAGCTAATTCTTTTTTTTCTTCTCTTTTAAATTCTATTATTCCGTTTGCTTTTTTAATTAAGTCCTGTATTTCGTTTTTGGTATTATTTAAATCATCTCCCTGTATTTGAGGGGAAAGAATAAATGTAAGTTCATAATTATTTGTTTGTTCTGACATCAAATATATATTAACAAATTATATGCATATTTGCAAGCTTAGATTTTAAACTCAATAATATCTCCGTCTTTTACTTGATAAGATTTTCCTTGTGTTTTAATTAATCCTTTATTTTTAGCTTCATTCCAGGATTTAGCATCAATTAATTCTTTGTAATTTATTACTTGTGCCCTAATAAATTTTGTTTCAAAATCTGTGTGTACTATGCCTCCTGCCTGGGGTGCTAGGGTATTTTGTTGTGCTGTCCATGCTCTTGTTTCTGTTCCTCCTTTAATTGTATAAAAACTTATTAAATTTAGAAGTTTGTATGATGTTTTAATTAAAACATCTAATCTTTGTTTGATTTTTAATTCTTGTTGTTCTTCTAGTGTTAATTCTGAATATTCTAATTCTAATTTTAAATCTAATGGAATAGTATTTTCTGGTAATGTTTTTAATGCTTGTAATTCATGATCTTCTCCTTTACTATTAATTAGATAAATCATTGGCTTTATTGTTAATAGATTTAAGTGTTTAATTGTTTGTTTTTGTTTTTCATCTAGAGTTATAAATTCATAATTATTTAATTGTTTTTCTGTTTCTTGTAATATTTCATTTTCTTTTATCGCTTGTTTGTTATTGGCTTTAATTTCTTTTTCTAGTTTTTTTTTGTGTTTTTCTATTGTTTCTAAATCTTTCATTATTAATTCTGTATTTATTATTTCTATATCTCTATTAATATTTATTGAGTCTTCTACATGTTTAATGTCTTTGTCTGTAAATGATCTTATTACGTGAATAATTGCATCTACTTCTCTAATGTGCGCTAAAAATTGATTTCCTAATCCTTCTCCTTTATGAGCTCCTTTTACTAATCCAGCTATGTCTACAAATTCTATTATTGTAGGAGTTGTTTTTTCTGGCTTTATTATTTCTGATAATATTTTTAATCTTTGGTCTGGAACTCTAACTATTCCTACATTTGGATCTATTGTGCAAAAAGGATAATTAGAAATATCTACCTCTTGTTGTGTTAGGGCTTTGAATAGGGTTGATTTTCCTACGTTTGGTAGACCAATTATTCCTAGTGAAAAACTCATAAATTTAATTATATCATATATTTGAGGTATAATATATGTATGAATGAGTTAGCTTCAATTGGTTTAAATATTACTTCTTGGGAAATAATCTTGATTTTGTTTTTAATTGGAGCAGGTTTTTTATTAGGATTTTTTCTTGGAAAAGAAAAAGTCTTTGTTTTATTATTAGGATCATATATTTCTTTTGCTATTTTAAATGTAATTCCTTTTTCTAAGATTTTTCCTAAAGTATTTGCAAGTGAAGAAAATTTTGTTATTCTAATTGTAATATTTTTTGCTTTAATTGGCTTGGTATATTTTTTATTTACTCGTTCATTTTTTAAAGCATCCTCTAGGAGAAAAATTAAAAAATCTGTTATTCAAACATTATTTCTTAGTTTTTTCTTTGTTGGAATAATTATTAGTGTTATTTTTTCTTTTTTGCCCAAAGATTTGCTTTCTCAATTTAGTAATATTATTTTAGATATTTTTAATAATTCAATTGCTAGAACAATTTGGTTAATTATTCCAATAATATTTATTGGTTTGGTTAGAAAAAAGAGATGAAGAAAAAAGTAATAGTTGCAATGAGTGGTGGTGTGGATTCTTCTGTTGCTGCTGCTTTATTAAAACAAAAAGGCTACGATGTTGTAGCTGTTTTTATGAAATTTTGGAAAGAATCTAAATCTATAAATAGATGTTGTTCTTTAGAATCTCAAACAGATGCTAGAACAATAGCTAAAAAGTTGAACATTCCCTTTTATATTATAGATGTTAGAAAAGAATTTAAAAAAAGAGTTGTAGATTATTTTATCTCAGAATATGAAAAAGGCAAAACTCCTAATCCTTGTATAGAATGTAATAAATTTATTAAATTTAATGTTTTAATAAAAAAAGCTCTAGAATTAAAAGCTGATTTTATTGCTACTGGTCATTATGCAAAAATTAAAAATAATTCTTTGTATATTGCTAAGGATAAATCAAAAGATCAATCATATTTTTTATGGGCATTAAAAGATTTAAATAAAATTCTTTTTCCAATAGGGGATTATGATAAAAAAGAAATTAGATTATTAGCTAAAAAATTTGATTTACCTGTTTTTGAGAAAAAAGATTCACAAGAAGTTTGTTTTATAAATAATTCTGTAGAAGAATTTTTAAACAAAAGAATTAAATCTAAAAAAGGAGATATTATTTTTAATAAAAAGGTTATAGGAAAACATAATGGTTTACATTTTTATACTATAGGACAAAGAAAAGGAATTGGTATTGGCGGTATTGGTCCTTTTTATGTTGCTTCTAAGGATTTTAAGAAAAATGAATTAATTGTTATTAAATCTGATTCTGATGATTCTTTATTTAAAAAAGAATTAAAATTTTTTAAATCTAATTGGTTTATTAATGTTAAATTTCCTTTAAAATGTAAAGCAAAGATTAGATATTTAAGTAAATCAGTAGATTGTGTTATTAGTAAAGATAAGGTTATTTTTTTGAAAAAACAAAAAGCTGTTACTTCTGGTCAATCTATTGCGTTTTATTCTAATGGTAGGGTATTGGGTGGGGGAGTTATTATGTGATAAAATAAATATATGACAACAAAAGAATTAAAAGAAAAATATCTTAAATTTTTCGAGAAAAAAGGCCATACAATCATATCTGGTTCTTCTTTGATTCCAGAAAATGATCCTACTGCTCTTTTTATATCCGCTGGTATGCATCCTTTGGTTCCTTATCTTTTAGGAGAAAAGCATGCTTCTGGCAAAAGATTAGTTAATTTTCAAAAATGTATAAGAACTAATGATATTGATAAAGTTGGTAATGATTTTCATTTAACATATTTTGAAATGCTTGGTAATTGGTCTTTGGGTGACTATTGGAAACAAGAAGCTATTAAAATGAGTTATGAGTTTTTAATTGATGAATTGAGATTAGATCCTAATAAATTAGCTATTTCTTGTTTTGAAGGAGATGATAATGTTTCTAAAGACGAAGAATCTTTTAATGCTTGGAAATCATTAGGAATTTCAGAAAAAAGAATTAAATTTTTAGGGAGAGAGAGTAATTGGTGGGGTCCTGCTGGGAAAATAGGTCCTTGTGGTCCTGACACTGAAATGTTTTATCATTCTAAAGACAATGCTCCTGAAGAGTTTGATCCAAATGATTCTAATTGGGTAGAAATCTGGAATGATGTTTTTATGGAGTATAACAAAACAAGCGATGGGAAATATGAGCCATTATCTCAGAAAAATGTTGATACTGGAATGGGCGTAGAAAGAACTGTTGCTATTTTAAATAATTTAGATTCTGTTTATGAGATTGATGAATTAAGACCTTTAATTTTAAAAATTAAAGAATTAGCTTCTTCTAAAGATATTAAAGCTGAACGTATTATTGCTGATCATGTTCGCGCAGCCATTAATCTTATTTCTGATGGAGTTGTTCCTTCTAATTTAGAGCAAGGATATGTTTTACGACGCTTGATTCGTAGAGCTATTAGATATGCTAAAAAAATAGGTATTGATTCTATTTTAGAAATTGCTAAATTAATTTCTAATAATATTGATTTATTAAAAGATGAAGAAGATAAATTTAAAAAAACTTTAGAAAAAGGCTTAAAAGAATTTGAAAATAGAAAAGAAATAAATGGCAAACAAGCTTTTGTTTTATTTTCTACTTATGGTTTCCCATTTGAAATGACAAAAGAATTAGCTAAAGAAAAAGGAATAAAAATTGATGAAGATGAGTTTAAAAAAGAATTAGAAAAACACCAAGAATTGTCTCGTACAGCCACAGCTGGTAAATTTAAATCTGGATTAGCTGATGATTCTGAGCAAGTTACTAAATTACATACAGCAGCTCATCTTTTGTTGGCTGCTTTACGCAAAGTATTGGGTAATCATGTTTTTCAAAAAGGTTCTAATATTACTTTTGATAGATTGCGTTTAGATTTTTCTCATTCTGAAAAATTAACAGATGAAGAATTAAAAAAAGTAGAAGATATTGTTAATGAGAAAATAAAAGAAAATCTAGAAGTTTATTATGAAGAAATGAGCTTAGAAGAAGCTAAGAAAAAAAATGCAATGGGTGTTTTTGAATCTAAATATGGAGATAAAGTAAAAGTATATTCTGTTGGAGATTTTTCTTGTGAAATATGTGGTGGTCCACACATTAAATCTACTGGTGAATTGGGTAAATTTAAAATTAAAAAACAAGAATCTTCCTCTGCTGGAGTTAGAAGGATTAAAGGAATTTTGGAATAGTTATTGATAGTTTGATTTTAAAATGCGTCTGAGAGCGTTTTATAGAGAGGATCTAGTATTGATTTATATAATAACTAAAATAACTAAAATAACTAAAAATTTTACAACATTTTACTGTTGTCAATCACATAAATGTCGCCTCTAATCGTTCATAGCAATGTCGTCTGAAAGAATAAATTAGAAGCAGAAAGTATTAATTTTTAATGATTTTCTTAAATTGTTGAACAAACTTTTCTTGGACATATACTCTAATCT
>JAHJST010000010.1 GCA_018829905.1 Patescibacteria group bacterium | reverse complement strand
TTTCCATAACATTGTTCTTCTGCTTTAATCTATCTTCCAGACAACTTGCTAAAAACAACTTAACACGCATTAAAAGGTTTTTCCAATAAGCGACATTTATTTGAAGCATTACAACGACATTTTAGCATAACTACAACAAAAAGCTTGACAAATTCTGTAGGTATGATATAATTATGGTGTACCTAAAATCAAATCAAAGGAGATTTAGAATGAAGAATTTTAAGAGAGCCATGAAAGAATTCGTGTGGGGA
Organism: Patescibacteria group bacterium; assembly: GCA_018829905.1. GTDB lineage: Bacteria > Patescibacteriota > Minisyncoccia > RBG-13-40-8-A > RBG-13-40-8-A > JAHJST01. Next base: position 13,073 of record JAHJST010000010.1, on the reverse strand, counting down.
AATGTCGATATCATGATCTACGGAATCGTCAAAACAGTTAATGATAAAATCATTAACTGCAAAAACGATTTTCTTCCCTGGACCTGCGGAGAAAACGCTCAAAGATGGGGTGTCTGCGTTTCTATAAGCGGAAAACTCGAAGACAAACACGAAATTCATGTTTTCGAAGGGAATCTGAAAGAAAGATTCCGCAAAATCGAGCCCACAGTGAACAATGGAGTATCCCTCTACAGAACAGATAAGGTAATTTACCTTAAATGTTCAAACACGAACGGAAGCTACCGGAAATTCAAAGTGAGTTCCTATCGCCTGCCCAGTGGTCGAATTGCTTTCGACTTTCTCGAAGAAAGCTCAAACGCAGAAAAAGAAACAGAAAAAGAAGAACCCCTTTCCCAGAACATGGACTTCAGTTTTATCAAGAAGATCGACAAAAAAAATGGAAGCGGAAATAGAAACGAAAAATCCAACGAGAAACAGAAACCCGAAGGAGGAAGGCCCATACAGAAGGAAAAAAGACAAAAGAACAACGCACAATACACCAAAGAGGCCAGAGTCTCCTAACCACACTATCACGCACAAGCCCGACTACGCAAGTGGCCGGGCTTTTTCATTTGAATTTTATCTAAAGTGTGATATATTAAAACTATCTAAATATTATTAAAAAAACTTATGAAAACGATTGTAAAAAACATACTAATCGTATTTTTGGTCTTACTTATTGTCTCAGGAATATTTACATTATATTCCTCTCCTTTTGATTCATATGAAAATATTCCTTTGAATCAAGTAGTAGAACACATTAATAATGATGAGGTAGCTAAAATAACGGTTATAGAGGATAAATTAGAATTAGAATTAAAAGATGAGACAAAAAAAATAAGTCAAAAAGAGAAAGGCGTTGGTTTAACTGAATCTTTAAATAATTATGGAGTTGATTCAGAAAAGTTTAAACAAATAGTTTTAGAAATAAAACAAGATTCTGGCTTAGGCTTTTGGTTAATGACTTTATTACCATTTTTACTTCCATTTTTGATTATTGCTTTTTTCTTATGGTTTATGTTTAAACAAGCTCAAAAAGGACAAACACAAGCAATGTCTTTTGGAAAATCAAAAGCTAAAATGGATCAACCGAATAATAAGAAGAAAGTAACATTTAAAGATGTAGCTGGAATAGAAGAAGCAAAAGAAGAATTAAAAGAAATTGTTGATTTTCTAAAACATCCTAAAAAATTCATTGATATTGGGGCAAAAATCCCTAGTGGAGTTTTATTAATGGGACCACCTGGTTGTGGTAAAACATTATTAGCAAAAGCTGTTGCTGGAGAAAGCAATGTTCCTTTTTTCCATATTTCTGGATCAGAGTTTGTTGAAATGTTTGTAGGAGTTGGCGCATCTGTAAGCAAAGATACTCCTGTTTTGATAAAAGAAAATGAAAAAATAAGACTTATATCTATTGGTGAGTTTGTTGATAAATATTATAAGAAAAATCAAGAAAATATAGTAATTCCATTAAGAAATATAAAAACATTAGGATTTGAAAAAGAAAAAACAAATTTTAGAGGAGTAAAAGAAAATTCTAAAAAACAATTTTTTAAACAAAGCGATTGGAAAGATGTTTATGGTGTTTATCGTCATAAAGTAGATAAAATTTATGAAATACACTATAACGGAGGAATAATTAAAACAAGTGGAGATCATAGTATTTTTGTAAGAGACAGAAATTTCATAAGAACAAAAAGAGCTGATGAATTAAAACCAAAAGATATCTTGGTTAATCTTCCTTTTAAGGTTAGGGGCGAATTCAAGCCAGGAATAGGAACAACTCACAAAGTAAAATCTCATAATTTTGCAAAACAAGAAATTCCAGAATTAACAATATGGGATAATTTTGAAATATTAGAACAATATAATTTTGCTATTACAAACAAAGATCGAATACCTCAATACGCAATTGCTGAAAAAATAGGCGTCTCTCAAGCAACAGTTGGATTTTGGCAAAGAAATGTTCATATTCCTCGTCTTCTCTCTGAAAAATCTATTCCATCTATTAAAAACTTGCCTCAAAAAATAAAAACAACACCAGAATTAATGAGAATTTTAGGATATTATACAGCAGAAGGACATAAAACAAAATATTCAATTCAATTTACCTTTGGTGTCAAAGAAAAAAGACTTCATAAGGATTGTATAAATTTGATGAAAAAAATATTTAATCTTATACCATCATTAGAATATACAAATGATAATACTTTAAAAATTAAATATTTTTCAAAATTCCTTGGAGATTTTTTCGAACAAAATTGTGGCAATGGAAGCAAAAATAAACATATTCCTGAATCTTTGTGGGAATTACCTAAAAAATATTTTCTAGAATATCTTAAAAGATATTCTGACGGAGATGGATATACAACTACAGATGGAAAATTATCTATGACTTCAGTGAGTCATCAACTTATAAAAGAGTTAACATGGCTTTGTAGTATGCATGGTATCCAGGTTGGAATCAAAGAGGGTTATTCAACAGAGGGAAGAATAATTAAAAATAAACCAATACCATCTTCAAAATACTGGACTTTAATTATTGGAAAAACATCACATCCATTTAAAAAACAAGCCAATTATCCTTATCAATTCAAGAAACCAATAATTAAAAAAGTTGTTATTAAACCATATAATGATTATGTATATGATCTTTGTGGTTGTGATAATGAAGCATTTTTTGGAGGAGAAAAACCAACGTTATTACATAATAGCCGAGTAAGAGATTTGTTTAAAAATGCAAAGAAGCATTCACCAGCTATTGTATTTATAGATGAAATAGATGCAGTTGGAAGACATAGAGGAGCTGGTTTAGGGGGTGGTCATGATGAAAGAGAACAAACTTTAAATCAAATTCTAGTAGAAATGGATGGTTTTGATACTAATACTAATGTAATTGTTATTGCTGCAACAAATAGACCAGATATTTTAGATCCTGCTCTATTAAGACCAGGAAGATTTGATCGTAGAGTAGTTATAGATATGCCTGATATTAAAGAAAGACAAGAAATATTAAAAATACATGCTAGAAATAAAAAATTATCTAAAGATGTTAAATTAAAAGAATTAGCAAAAAGAACACCTGGTTTTTCAGGCGCAGATTTAGCTAATTTAATTAATGAAGGAGCTATTTTAGCAGCTAGAAAAAATCAAAAAATTATTCATCATAAAGATTTATTAGAATCTATTGAAAAAGTATTATTAGGTCCAGAAAGAAAATCACATATTCTTTCTAAAGATGAAAAAATTATTGCTGCTTATCATGAAGCTGGACACGCTTTGGTTTCAGCAAGCTTAAAACACACAGACCCAGTTCATAAGGTTTCAATCATATCAAGAGGAAGAGCAGCTGGTTATACATTACAATTACCAGATAAAGATAAATATTTAAAAACAAAATCAGAGTTTATTGATGAATTAGCAGTATTATTAGGTGGTTATTCAGCAGAAAAAATTACCTTTAATGAAATAACAACAGGAGCTTCTAATGATTTAAAAGTTTCTTCTGAACTGGCTCGTAAATTAGTTACTAAGTATGGAATGAGTGATTTAGGCCCAATAACATTTGGAGAAAAAGATGAATTAGTATTTTTAGGAAAAGAAATACATGAAGGTAGAAATTATTCAGAAAAAGTAGCTGGTGATATTGATGAGCAAGTTGAAAAATTAATTAAAAATGCTCAAAAAGAAGCAGAAAGAATTGTTAAAAGTAAAAAGAAAAAACTAAAAGAAATAGCAGATGTTTTAATTAAAAAAGAAGTTATTGAAAGAAAAGAATTTGAAAGTCTAATGAAAAAATAATTTTTGTTTACAATTTTTAAAAATGCTATAATGAACCTATGAATAGTATTCATATAATCATTAATTAAAAGTTCATATGGCACGTATAAAAGACAGAGAAATAGCTATAAAATTAAGAAAACAAGGAAACAGCTATAGTCAAATTAAAAAAACACTAAAAGTAAGTAAAAGCACTTTAAGTTATTGGCTTAGAGACTATCCTCTTTCTGAAAAAAGAATGAGAGAACTTAGAGATAACAGTGAACAAAGAATTGAAAGTTATAGAAAAACAATGAAAAAAAAGAGAGAAGATAGGCTTAAAAAAACATACGAAGAACAAAGAAAAAAAATTCTGCCACTAAGTAAGCGAGAATTTTTTATTGCTGGATTATTATTATATTGGGGAGAAGGATCAAAAACCATAAAGGCTAGTCTTGAACTAGCAAATACAGATCCAGGCGTTATAAAACTTTATCTTAAATGGCTTTATAATATATTGCTTGTTCCAAAAAATAAAATTAGTATTTATTTACATTTATATAGTGATATGAATATTAATAAAGAAATCAATTATTGGTCAAAAATATTAAAAATTCCGAAAAGTCAATTTTCTAAACCATATGTAAAGAAAAATGACAGCAGAAGAATAAATCATAAAGGAACCTTTGGCCATGGAACCTGTGTTGTAAGATTAAATAATGTAAAAATTGCAGAAAAAGTTTTTATGGGAATAAAAGCAATCTCTGATCACTATACTAGATATTTCTAAAGCGCCCATAGCTCAGCGGTTAGAGCACCGCCCTTATAAGACGGGGGTCGCTGGTTCAAATCCAGCTGGGCGCATAAGCAGGGCATATAGCTCAGCTGGCTAGAGCGCTACATTGACATTGTAGAGGTCACAGGTTCAAGTCCTGTTATGCCCACTATGAAAATAGTTTTTGAAGACAAAAATATTATTGTAATAAACAAACCAGCTGGATTATTAGTCCATCCAGTTAAAAATGAAAAAGACACTTTAACAGATTGGTTAATTAAAAATCATCCAGAAATTAAAAATGTAGGTGACTCACCTATCAGACCGGGCATAGTTCACAGACTAGACAAAGACACTTCTGGATTAATGGTTATTGCTAAAAACCAAGAATCTTTTGATTTTTTAAAAAATCAGTTTATAAATAGAAAAATTGAAAAGAAATATTTAGCTTTAGTTCATGGAATGTTAAAAGAAAAATCAGGAATAATAGCTAAATCAATAAGCAGGTCTAGAAAAAAGAAACAAACAATTGCTCCATTAAAAGATACAAAATCAGCAATTACTAGGTATAAGGTTGTAAAAGAATATGAAAATTATTCTTTAATAGAAGCAAGACCAGAAACAGGCAGAACACATCAAATTAGAATTCATTTAGCCTCTATTGGACATCCAATAGCAGGAGATGATAAATACAAGTTTAAAAGACAAGAAAAGCTATTAAATAGACAATTTTTACATGCTTTTTATTTGAAATTTGAATTACCAAATGGTAATATCAAAGAATTCGAAATACAATTGCCCGAAGAATTAAAAAAAATATTAGAAAAATTATGACAACAAAATTAGACAAATTTAATAAAGACCAAATTAAAAAAGATGCTCCAGATATTAGGCCTGGAGATGTTATTCGTGTTCATGTAAAATTACCTGAAAAAACAAAAAGAGGTGCAGAAAAAATTCAAGTTTTTGAAGGATTAGTTATTGCAAGAAAACATGGAAAAGGAATTAATTCTACTTTTACTGTTAGAAAAATATCTGATGGTGTTGGAGTAGAAAGAATTTTTCCAATTCATTGTCCAAGCATAAACAAATTAGAAATAGTTAAAAGATCAAAAGTTAGAAGATCAAAACTATATTACATGCGTGATAGATCTGGTAAAAAAGCAAGAATGAAAACCAAAGAATTATTAGGAGTAGAATGGACAACTAAAGACGAAGAACCAAAAGAAGAAAAACTTGAAGAGAAAAAAGAAGAAAAAAAGCCAGAAGAAAAGAAAGAAGAACCAAAAATTGAAAAAGAAGAAAAAATCACTAAAGAATAAAGATTGGCCCGGGTGGCGGAATTGGCATACGCGCGACACTTAAAATGTCGTGGACATTGTCCATGTGGGTTCGAGTCCCACTCCGGGCATATTTATGGGCGATTAGCTCAGTTGGTTAGAGCGTCTGTTCTACAAACAGAAAGTCGCTGGTTCGACTCCAGCATCGCCCATCGCATGGCCAGGTAGCCAAGTGGTAAGGCAGAAGTTTGCAAAACTTCTATACGTGGGTTCAATTCCCGCCCTGGCCTTAACATTAAAATTAAATATATGCCGAGGTAGCTCAGCGGTTAGAGCACACGACTGAATTTTCGGTCCTCTTTAAAGTAATTTAAAGATGCAAACTGGGTGAATTCGGGGAAGCCTAAAGTGAAAACAATGGTAATCCCGAGCCAAGCTCTAGTGGGTTAAAGTATTAGAGAAGGCGTAGAGACTAATGAGTGAGTCCCAACAATAATCTCATATTAGCGCCCAGCTTCCTTATGGGAAGATGATATAGTCCGATCCTTGAAGAAATTCAAGAAAATAAATGGAAAATCGTGGTGTCGGGAGTTCGACTCTCCCCCTCGGCATAGTTATCCACATTGACAAAAATGAACCAATGGAATAAAATTAATATATAATCACCATTGGTTTATAATATGAGAAAAGATAAAAACAAAGCAATAATATTAAGAAAGAAAGGAAAAAGTTATAATGAAATAACCAAACTTTTAAATATTCCTAAAAGTACGCTTTCCTCATGGCTTAAAGATATAAAAATGTCAAAAAATGTTGAAAAAGAATTATGGAATAAAACTAGAAAAAAATGGGCTGAAAACATAATTAAATTTAATAAAAAAAGATCAGAAATCGCAAAAGAAAAAGCTCAAAAAATTCAAGACCTAGAATCCAAAAAGATTGGCCTAGTCTCAAAAAGAGAGCTTTTTTTAATTGGAACTGCGCTTTATTGGGCAGAGGGATATAAAAAATCTAGATGGCAAGTTGTTTTTTCTAACTCTGATCCTATAATGGTTAAAATAATCATGAAATTTTTTAGAGAAATAATGAAAATAAACGAAGAAAAAATATTTGCAACAATACAAACACATACAAATATTAAAGAAGAAAAAGCATTAAATTATTGGTCAAAAATCACAAAAATACCTAAAAAAAGATTTCGAAAAACCTATAAAAGAATAACTCCGAGTAGCAAGGGAGTTCGACCAATAAATACGCTTCCATATGGAACAATACGCATTGTTATTTCAGATGTTATCGTTATAAATAGAATAAAAGGATGGATAACTGGAATTGGAAAAAATATTTAATGCGGATGTAGTTCAGTGGCTAGAACGTCTCGTTGCCAACGAGAAGGTCGGCGGTTCGAATCCGCTCATCCGCTCCAAATAAAAAATACGGTTATTAACCGTGTTTTTTAGTATGCCCTCGGTGGGAGTCGAACCCACACACCCGAAGGTACATGATCCTTAATCATGCGCGTATACCAATTCCGCCACGAGGGCTAAATATTTTTTAAAATTCTTTCTATTCTATTAGCGTTTTCTTCTCCTTTGTCTATATTAAATTCAATCTTTGGAACAAACCTTGTTTCTATTTTTTTATTCAACTCTTTTTGAATATTATTCCCTTGTTTTTTTAAAACATCTAATGCTTTTTTAGATTTTTCAGTAGGAATAACGCTTATGCCTATTTTTGTTTTTCTTAAATCTTTAAAAGTTTCTACATTTTGAACTGTAATTAAAGCATCCTTAAAATTAATTTCTTTTAATAAAATTTCAGAGATTTTTTCTTTAATAAGTTTGTTTACTCTTTCAATTCTCATAATTCTCTTTGTTTTTTCTCTTTTCTATAAAATTCTAATATATCATCTTCTTGAATAATTGGTTCTCCTTCATATGTTAATCCAGCCTCTCTTCCTTTTTCAACTTCAGCAACATCTTTTTTATTATGCTGTAACTGAATAATTTTACCAGTTGCAAGTTTTTCTTCATTTCTAATAACATCAACCCATACTTTATTAATAGCCTTTCCATTTTCTACTTTTCCACCAATAATCATTCTAGATTTTTCAGTTCTAAAAATAGCTAAAACCTTTAATTTTCCTAATTTTTCTTTAGTAATCTCAGGTGCTAATAATTTACTAGCTTGTTTTTTAATTTCTTCAAATAATTCGTAAATAATATCATATGTTCTAATTTTTACACCTTGTCTTTTAGACAAGTTAAATAAATCATTGGAAGCTTTTACTCTAAAACCAATAATTAAAGCATTGGAAGGATAAGCTGTTTTAATATCAGATTCTGATATTTCCCCTACTTCAGCTTTTAAAATATTTAAACCTATTTCTCCTAAATCTAGTTTATACAAACTTTCTAAAATAGCTCCCAAAGAACCGTGCACATCAGCCTTTAAAATTATATCTAAATTCTTTTCTTTATCAGATGGTTTAATTACAATTTCTTTTTCTTTTATTAATTCTCTTACTTGTTCTTCATTGTCAACAACTTTAAATTCTTGACCAACAATTGGAACATTGTTTAATCCAAGAACTTTAACAGGACTAGATGGTTCTGCTTTTTCAATGTTTTCTAAAGATTTAATTTTTCCATAAGTATAACCACAAACAACTAAATCTCCTACATTTAAAGTTCCATCTAATACTAAAAATGTTGCAGTTGCTCCTTTTTTAGAGTCTAAATGAGATTCAATAACAACGCCACTAGCTTTTTTGTCAAAATCAGCTTTTAATTCTTCCATTTCAGCAACTAAAAGAATCATTTCTAATAATTCATCAACATTGGTTCCTTCTTTGGCTGAAATTTTAACCAAAGGAATTTTGCCACCTCTTTCTTCAATTAATATATCTTCTGATGCTAATTCTCCAATAACTTTTTCAAAATTAGCCTGTGATTTATCTATTTTATTTAAAGCAATTATTACAGGAATATTTTCTTGTTTAATATGCTTTATTACCTCTTTTGTTTGTGGTTTTACACCTTCTTCTGCAGCAACAATTAAAATGGCTATATCAGCCACATTAGCGCCCCTAGAACGCATTTGTGAGAAAGCTTCGTGTCCTGGTGTATCAATAAAGGTAATTTTTTTATCATTAAACTCTGTTTGATAAGCAGATATGTGTTGAGTTATTCCACCAGATTCTTTAGCAACAACATTAGCTTTACGAATAAAATCTAATAAAGTTGTTTTTCCATGATCAACATGTCCCAAAATAACTACAATTGGTGGTCGTTCTTTTAAATTGTTTTTATTCTTTTCCATTTATTGCTTGTTTAATTGCTTCTAATTCTTCTTTTGTTAAATGATAATCAGATTTTCCTTTTTGTATTGGCTTTGTATATACACGCGTTCCTTCACGAGTATATAAAGAGGAGAATATAACGCCTGAGTTATTGCTATCTAAAAATGCAACAACAAAACTTTGGTCTCCGCCAGTATCTTTAAATGGATTAAATCTTATTACTCCTAATTTTGTAATACTAAGATCACACATTTTTTGTAAATCTTTATTCCATTTGGTCAATTCCTTAACATTTTTTTCTATTCCTTTCATTCTTTTTAATTGTTCAGATAATACCTCTTCAACATCTTTTACTTTTCTGCCTTTTAAAAATAGTCTTAATTTTTTCTTAATTTTTAAAATTAACAATTGCAAAAATATATTCCAGATAATTAATCCTAGAATTAAAATAACTATTATTAATATATTTTGATTTAAAAAATTTATCATATTTTTTAATACGGAGAGTGTAGGACTCGAACCTACAATTCCGCAAGCGGAACTCGCTTTCGAAACGAGCGCATTACCATTCTGCCAACTCTCCATGGACCCAGGGAGAGTCGAACTCCCGACTCCTCCATGCCATGGAGGTGTTTTACCACTAGACTATAGGCCCGTACTCTTAATTATATCCAAAATTAACATTTTTACAAGTTAAAAACAGCTAAAAAGCTGTTAAATATGCCCTTGCTAGGAATCGGACCTAGATCTAGAATTTAGGAAATTCTTATTCTATCCATTGAACTACAAGGGCTAAATAAGTTTTTCAATAAGATAAACTACTATAATGCCAAACAAAGCAAAAATTAAACAATCTTTTGCCTCTGGTAAGACATATAAAACAATAATAAGGAACTAACAATAAAACTAATTAAATAAATAGTGATTTTTTTAACTAGTTTTTCTTTCTATAATAGAAATACTCCTCCAATTAAACAAAATACACTACCTAAAAAAACCAAATATTAAGATTAATTCTAATATTTTATTCTTCTACTGTAATAATTTGTACTGGGCAACTTGAAGCAGCTTCCTTATTACAACCAGGGTCTTGTACTTCTAAAACATTTTCCTTTGATCCTTTTAAAGTAGCTTTTCCATCTTGTCCCATTTCCCAAAAATCAGGACATACTGCTACGCAAGTACCACATCCAATGCATTTATCTTTTTGTTGAATTATTTTAGCCATAATTTAATAATTAATTATTAAATTTTATTATATCATTTTTATTTATTAATTTCTATTGTTTCTAATTTTTCTTTTAAAAAGACCTGACTTTTTTCTGATTTTATTAAAAATATTTCATATATGTCTTTATCAGAATAAGAACTTAATTTTATTAATAATCCTTTTTGTGTTTGTTCTGAAAAATACTGATCAAAAACAAAATTACCTAAAGAATAAAAAATCATTTTATTTTTATACTTTTCTGTTTCTTGAATAACATGAGGATGATGACCAATTATTAAATCCGCACCATTATCAATCATTTTATATGCTAAGTCTTTTTGTTTTTCAGATCTATTTATTTGATATTCTGTTCCCCAATGAATGCTAATTATTACAAATTCATTTTCATATTTTTCGATTAAATCAATTATTTGTTCTTCAGAACATGATTGCGTTTTATTAAATCCAATAAAAACAAAATTATTTTTCTTTAAAATATATTTATCTGAACAATCAACTGGATCTCCAAAATATTCAATATCTGATTTTTTTAATAATTCTCTTGTTTCTTCTAATCCAGATTGCCCTGTATTTAATGTATGATTATTAGCTAGTCCTAACAAATTAAAACCAGCTTTTTTTAAAGAATCAATATTTTTAAAAGAAAAACTAAATTTTAAAGAATCTCTAGAAAAATTTATTGGATTCATATTAATTGGCCCTTCTAGATTTGCAAAAACAAAATCAGCTTTTAAATCTATGTTTTTAAAAGGATAATCAAAGCCATGTTCTTGCATTAATGATTCAACTGTTCTATCTAATATAATATCTCCTACAAAAATCATTGTTATTGGCTTTTCTAGTTCAATTGGCTTTTCTGGCTCAATATTAATAACATATTCTTTTTTAATGCACAAAAAGAAAATTAATAATATTAATATTAGAATAATGAGTATTTTAATAAACATTTTTATTGTTTTTATATTAACAAAAAATATATTGTATTGAAACTTTTTTATAATTTAAATAAAAAAGGAGCTTCCTGTTAAGAATTGCTCCTCTTTAAAAATCATTTTTAGTTACACCCATTAGATTGATAACTTTTCTTTTGCAGGACACTTAAAACTACATTGATCCCAGCAACAGATATAGTAACCACCATTATAACGAAGATAGCAAGCCACTTCTTTTCGAATTTCTTTAATTGTTGCTCTATACAGAATAGCTTTTTTCACTTCTATGTTATAAATTGGACAATCAAATGGTTTTCTGCCACTAAGATAAATTTTACCATTTAAAAGAATAAATTTAAATCTTTTTTGTTTTTTCACAAATCCCTCCTTAATTTACTAAATCATACTATATCACAATCAAATAAATTTTGCAAGGCTTAAATAAAAATCCAAGAAATTTTCAGATTTATTAGGGTACCCAACGAGAATTGAACTCGTATCGCTAGTTCCACAAACTAGAGCTTTAACCATTAAGCTATGGGTACCATATAAATAAATAATAACCTAAATTCAGAAAAAATCAAGGGAGCACAAATGTGCTCCCACTTAATCATTCCATTATTTTCTTTTTAAATTCTTTTAATATGGAAAGTGCTGGCAAAAGCTCTTCGCTAAAATGAAAGGATTGATCTGGCCCACACAAAAATTCTCCAATGATTTCAATACCCTGTATTCCTCTTTTTTCAGCTTAATTTATTTTTTGGGAGCATTTTTTATAGTTTTTATTTCGGTTATAATCCCTTGTTGTACGAGCGATATTCTTTTTCCTTTTATCTTCTTGAAAAAGAAAATAAAAAAATGCAGGTGTTAATAAATAGAGACGTTTAGCTTAAAAAGACCCCGACCGAGACGGGTCAAGGAAACACTTGGAAAAGACCCTAATTTATCTTCAAAATAGGGGTTCTAAACCGAGGTAGCCAGAGGCGAGCAAGCCATTCTCCTACCCATCTAAAATCGTCTTTTAATCATTTTTTGTTTACACTGAACGGGTTGAAGTGGTAGAATAAAGACATAAAGATTAAATAAAAATGACATTGATTAATTCCTTAATTCAAAACGGTTATCTTAAAACTCCAGAAATTATTGAGGCCTTTAAGAAAATAAACAGAAAAGATTTTCTGTTGCCGGAACACATAAATGAAACCGAAGTAGATGAGGCTTTGCCCATAGGATACAAACAAACCATTTCTCAACCATCCACAGTAGTTTTTATGCTTGAACTTTTACAGCCCAAAATAGGCGATAAAATATTAGACATTGGTAGTGGGTCGGGTTGGACAACGGCTCTGCTTGCTGAAATCGTGGGCAATCAAGGAAAAGTATATAGTATCGAACGTATTCCTGAAATAAAAAATTTTGGCGAGCAAAATATATCAAAGTATAATTTTATAAAAACAAGAAGAGTGGAAACAATCTGTGGTAATGGCTATGAGGGATTGTCTAAGCATGCTCCTTTTAATAAAATATTAGTTTCAGCATCTGCTCCCAAGGCACCTCCTCAATTATTGGCTCAGCTTAAAATAAAAGGCAAGATGGTGATTCCTGTGGGTGAGCAATATAAAAGCCAAGAAATCGTTTTATATACAAAGATCAGTAAAAATAACTTTAAAATAGAACATTTTCCTGGATTTGTTTTTGTTCCATTATTAGCGCATTAATAGGGTTGTAAAAAACGCAAAACAGATTCTAATCCATT
>JAHJST010000009.1 GCA_018829905.1 Patescibacteria group bacterium | reverse complement strand
TTTTCCATAACATTGTTCTTCTGCTTTAATCTATCTTCCAGACAACTTGCTAAAAACAACTTAACACGCATTAAAAGGTTTTTCCAATAAGCGACATTTATTTGAAGCATTACAACGACATTTTAGCATAACTACAACAATTTTACTTGACAAATTATATCAGTATGCTATACTGGTATTAGTACTTAGTGCCTACTATGACTTTTAAAAAAAACGGTTGGGATTCATTAAAAAAATCCTTTCCAACCTATTAGGGGCCAATGGCCCCTTTTTTATTTAAAAATTTAGGGGAACAGGGAGAAAGATAACATGCATTAGACTATTAGGCTTCTAGATTTCTATTTTTGAAGACCAATTTTGGTCTTTTTTAATTTTGATATATAATATATTTAATATATAATATATTTAATGAAAACAAATTTAATTGTTTTAGATATTGGTACAGAACTTCTAAAAGCAATGCTTTTAGAAGTTGACAAAGAACAAGGCATATTAAAAGATTGGGTTAAAGAATCTTTAAACAAAGTAGATGTAGATAATTTAGAGGAGGTTTTTTTAATTTTTAAAAAAGCTTTAAAAAAACTTGAAAAAAAATCAGGAGTAAAAACAAAAAAGATATTTTTAGGAATTAATAATAATTTTATTAGAGGGATAAGCACAAACTCTTGTTTTAAAAGAGATAATGAAGATCAAAAAATTAATATTTCTGAATTGAAAAAATATGTTCAAAGGCTTAAATGGAAGGCTTTTGAAGATGTGGGCGAATTACTTTTTCAAGAGCAAGATTGTTTTGATAAAAAATTTAAAATAATTGATACGCAAGTTGTTGATATTAAGCTTGATAATGAATCTATTATTAATCCCTTAGGATTTAAGGGAAAGAATATTTGTTTAACTATTTTTTCTATTTATACTTTTCATTCTTATTTAAAACAATTATTTAATATTTTTTCTGACTTTGAAATAATTGGAGTTAGTTATACTCCTTATTCTTTATTCCATTCTCTTGATTTAGACTTTAAAAAAAATTGTTTAATAATTGATATAGGTGGTAAAACAACAGAAATTATTTTAATAAAAAACAATTCAGAAGAAATTAATGTTAAAAAATTTAGTTTAGGAGGACATTCATTTACAAAAGAATTATCTCAACTTTTAAATATTAATTTTAATAAAGCTGAGAGAATTAAATTAAAATACAGTAAAAAAAATTTAAAATCTAAAAAAATACAAGAATTATTTGAATCTATTGCTGTATTTTGGTTTAAAGGTTTTCGAGTTGTTTTAGACGAGTATAAAACAATTCCTTCAGATATTTTTCTTTGTGGTGAGGGCAGTAAATTAATAGAGATAAAAAAGATTTTAAAGAAAAAAGGATTTAATGTAAAAAATATTCCAAAAAGAGAAATTTTATTAGAGAATAAAACAAAGCTAGATAATATACCTAGTTTGTCATTAGCTCAATTTGTTTTGGATTATTTAGAAAATAGTGTAATATAAAAGTATGGAGAATTTTCATTTAGAAAAAGAAGAAACTTTATTTTCAATAGTTGATAGAGTAAAAAGATCTAGGGACAAAGATATTGTTCTAAATGTTCCTGCTGGTTTAACAGTGCTTAAAAGTATTGTTAATCTTAAAATTTTAAAAGAAGAAGCATTGTCTTTAGAAAAAAATATTTCAATATCTACAAATGATTCTTTTATTAAAAATTTCATTAAACGGGCTGGAATAGAATTATTAGAAGATATTGAACAATCAATTGATGTTCCTGAAAAATCACAGAAAACAATGTCTGATATAGTTGGTTTAAAAAATGTTGTTGATTTAAGGCCTAAAAAACCAGAAATTATTCAAGAGCCAGAAATTAAGCCAATCATAGAATCAGAGCCAGTTATTATTAAAGAAGAAACTCCATATGGTAGACCATTAGATGACTTAGGAGCAAAAGAAGAACAATTTGAAGAATTGTTTAGGAAAGAACCAGAAAAACAAATTGAACCAGAATCTGAAATTTTACAAACAAAATATAAGTTTGAAGGACCAAAAACTAAATCCTCTTTTTTTACAAAGAAAAAAGTAATAGGATTTTTAATTTTTATTGCTTTAATAGCACTAGGTTTTGTAATATATTTTGTTCTTCCTAGAGCACAAATAGTTATTAGTCCTAAAAAAGAAATTATTAAATTTGAAACAGAAATAGCAGTTGATAGAGATGTAGATTCTATAGATTCAGATGCTAATATTATTCCTGGTCAGATTTTTGAAATAGAAATGCAAGATTCTAAGAAATTTCCAACAACTGGAGAAAAAGATTTAAGAGAAAAAGCAAAAGGAGTTGTTATTATATATAATCAATATAGTTCTGAAGATCAATCTTTGGTTAAAACAACTAGATTTTTATCTGATTCTGGTAAATTATTTAGATTAGTTGATACAGTTGTTATTCCTGGGGCTAAAATTATAGAGGGGCAAATTATTGCTAGTTCCAAAGAAGTAGAACTAATTGCTGATGAAGAAGGTGAAGAATATAATATTGCACCTTCTAAGTTTACTATTCCTGGATTTAAAGGAACACCTAAATATACTGGTTTTTATGGAGAATCATCTGATTCAATGTCTGGTGGTATTATAGGAAGATTTAATGTGGCTACCAAAGATGACATAGATGGAGCAAAAGAAATTCTAGGGCTTGAATTAAAAGACAAAGTTTATAAAGAATTTATTAAAAAAATTCCCAAAGACCTAACTCTTTTAGAAAATGCTCAGGTTTTAGAAATTATTGAATCTAATTCAAGTCTAGAAGTAGATGAACCAGGAAAAGAATTTACAATTACAGTAAAAGTAAGAGCAATTGGATTGGCTTTTAAAGAAGAAAATGCAATTTCTTTAATAAAAGATAATTTAAAAGATAAAATTTCTGAAGACAAAACATTATTGCCATCTACAATAAGTATTGAGTATAATAATCCAGAGATTGATTTAGAGAATGGTAGAATAGAATTTTCTTGTAATGCAGAAGCTAAAACAGCTGTAAACATTGATCAAAATAAATTTAAAAGTGATTTAGCTGGTAAAAACGAAATTGAGGTAAGAAAATATTTGTCTGGTTTATCTGAAATAGAAAGTGCAAAAGTAGTATTTTGGCCTTTTTGGGTAAAAAAGATTCCTATTAATTTAGATAAAATTAAAATAGTTGTTGACACAGAAAATTAATTAATATATACTCTAAAGATATATGAAAGAAGAGGCAATTAAGAAAGAGGGCGTTGTTATTGAAAGTTTGCCTAATGCAACTTTTAGGGTTGAATTAACCGATGGTTCAATCGTTCTAGCCCATATATCGGGTAAAATGAGAATACACTATATTAAAATTCTTCCTGGTGATAAGATTACTGTAGAGGTAAGTCCTTATGATCAAACAAAAGGAAGAATTACTTATAGGGAAAAATGAAAGTACAAACTTCTGTAAAAAAAATTTGTAAGAAATGCAAAATAGTTCGACGAAAAGGTCGGATTTGTGTCATTTGCTCAAATCCTAAACATAAACAAAGACAAGGATAAAAATATGTTACGTATAGCTGGAATTAATATTCCTGATAAAAAAAGAATAGAAATAGCATTAACCTATATTTACGGAATAGGTCGTTCTTTAAGTAAAGAAATTTTAAAACAAGCAAATATTGATATTGATACTAAAACAGAAAAACTTACTGAAGAACAAAAAAATAAATTAAGAGAGATTATTGAAACTGGAAAAAATCAAATAGAAGGTGATTTAAGAAGACAAAAGATGGTCAACATTAAAAGATTAAAAGAAATTGGCACATATAAAGGAATAAGACACTCTAAGGGGCTACCAGTTAGAGGACAGCAAACAAAAACCAATTCTAGAACAATTAGAGGCAATGTTCGTAAAACAATGGGTAGTGGTAAAAGAAAATTAGAAAAAACATAATGGGAAAGAAGAAAATAATTAAACAAACAGCTGAAGAAGTTTTAAAAGAAAAAGAAACTCAAGAAGCAACAGCTAAAAAAGTAAAAGAAATTAAAGGCAAAAAAGTTGAAATAGCTAATGTCCATATTTTATCATCTTATAACAACACAGTAATTACTTTAACGAGACTAACAGGAGAAGTTGTTGCACAAGAAAGTGCTGGTGCAATTGGGTTTAAAGGACCTAAAAAAGCTACTCCATTTGCTGCTACAAGGGTTATTGATTCTTTATTAGATAAGGTTCAAAAACTTGGATTAAGAGAAATAAACATTTTTGTAAAAGGAGTTGGTTCTGGCAGAGATTCAGCCATTAGAGCTTTGGCTGCAAAAGGTTTAAATATTTTATCAATTAGGGATGTTACTCCTATTGCTCATAATGGGTGTAAACCACGCAAACCAAGACGAGTATGATAAACGCTAAATGTAAAAAATGTAGAAGGGCAAACCAAAAACTCTTTTTAAAAGGAGATCGTTGTTCTACTCCAAAATGTGCAATGATTAAAAAACCATATGCTCCTGGGTTGCATGGCAAAAAAAGAAAAAAAGCTTTATCTGAATATGGTTCTCAATTAGCTGAAAAACAAAAATTAAGAAGAATATATGGAATTGGTGAAAAACAATTAAGAAAATATTTTAAAGAAGCATCTAAGTCTAGAGGTATAGCAACTGACATCTTATTAAGAATTTTAGAAAGCAGAATAGATAATGTTGTTTTTAGAGTTGGTATTGCTGAATCTAGGGCAAAAGCTCGTCAAATTGTTTCTCATGGGCATATATTATTAAATGGAAGAAAAGTAGATATTCCCTCCATTATTTTAAAAAAGGGTGATTCATTAGAAATTAAAAAATCTAGTTTATTAAAGCCAATATTTAAAGGATTAGAAAACAAATTTAAAAAACAAGATTTGCCCAATTGGCTTTCTTTGGAAAATAAAAAGATATCTGTTTTATCTTTGCCAGAAAACAGAGAAACAGATGCTCCTGTTGATTTGCAAATGATAATTGAATTTTATAGTCGTTAATTATTAATTAAAATATTATGAACATTATTTTACCAAAAAAACCAAAAATTATTAAAAAAAGCGATAATCGTTCTGTTTTTGAAATAGATGGTTGTTATCCTGGGTATGGAATGACTTTAGGAAATGCATTTAGAAGAGTTATTTTATCTTCTTTGCCTGGAGCAGCTATAACTACAGTTAAAATTAAAGGCGCAAGCCATGAATTTTCAACATTACCGAATATTTTAGAAGATGTTATTCATATAATCTTAAACTTAAAGCAAATTGGATTTAAAATTAATTCTGATGAAGCATTACCAATAAGAATAGGACTAAAAGCAAGCGGAGAAAAAAAAGTAACTGCTAAAGATATTAAAACAAGCTCTGAAATAGAAGTTATTAATAAAAATGTACATATTGCTACCTTAACTAATAAAAATGCTAAACTAGAAATGGAAATAGAAGTTGATAAAGGATTAGGATATATTACATCTGAACAAAGGAAAAAAGAAAAATTAGAAATTGGAACAATAGGTGTTGATAGTATATTTTCTCCTATTAAAAAAGTTAATTATGAAGTAGAAAATATGCGTGTTGGTGATAGAACTGATTTTAATCGTTTAAAACTTGATATTGAAACAGATGGTAGCTTAACACCAGAACAAGCATTTGAAAAAGCTGCAAATATATTAGTAAATCATTTTAAGATTTTTATTGGAGAAAAAGAGAAAAAAGTTGTTAAAAAAATAGTTAAGAAACCAGCTGTTAAGAAATCAGAGAAGAAAAAATGAGACATAGAAAAAAGAAGAACAAACTAACAAAATCAAAAGATCAACGTAGAGCGCTTCTACGTACTTTGGTTTCTTCCATTGTTTTAAAAGAAAAGATTTCTACTACAGAATCTAAAGCAAAAAAAATAAGGTCTTTTTTAGAAAAATCTATTACCAGGGCCAAAAAAGATACACTAGCTAATCGCAGAATATTATTAAAAGATTTTTCTAAAACTGTTGTTGATAAATTTTTTAAAGAATTAGGTCCAAGATACAAAGATAGAAGAGGTGGTTATACTAGACTTATTAAATTAACACCAAGAAAATCTGATTCTGCTAAAATGGTAATTATTGAATTAGTAAAATGATATATAAGATAGATGCAAATGATAAAATCTTAGGTCGTTTAGCTGCTGAAATAGCTGCTATTTTGCGTGGAAAAAACAAACCTGATTTTTTACCTCATAAATTAAGTGGTAATAAAGTGATAGTTTTTAATGTTTCAAATATAAAAGTATCTGGAAATAAATTTGAAGATAAAATTTATTATAGACACTCTAATTATCCTGGTGGTATTAAGGCTGAAACATATAAGCAGCTTGTTGAAAAAGACCCCACATTGCCATTGCGAAAAGCTGTTAGAGGAATGTTGCCAGATAATAAATTAAGAGCTAAAATGTTAAACAATTTAGAACTATATGCTGGAGAGCACAAAAAAGAAAATTGAAGA
Source organism: Patescibacteria group bacterium (assembly GCA_018829905.1). GTDB lineage: Bacteria > Patescibacteriota > Minisyncoccia > RBG-13-40-8-A > RBG-13-40-8-A > JAHJST01. The sequence goes on along the minus strand of JAHJST010000009.1, from coordinate 2,811 downwards.
TGAAAATAGATATTACGAAGCAGTAGGAAGAAGAAAATCTTCTATTGCTAGAGTAAGAATATTGACTTCTGGACCTTCTAAATCAATAAAAGAAGGAAATCTTTTAATAAATGATAAACCATATAAGGAATATTTTCCTACTTTGGCTTTACAGAAAAGAGTAGAAGGCCCTTTAGCTAGATTAAAATCTTTATCTAGATTTAAAGGCACTGTAAAAGTAAATGGTGGTGGCATAGCTGGCCAAGCAGATGCTGTAAGACATGGTCTTTCTAGGGCTTTGGTTGTTTTTGATACTAATTTTAGAAAAAAATTAAAAAAATCTGGTTACTTAACCAGAGATCCTCGTAAAAAAGAAAGAAAAAAACCTGGATTGAAAAAAGCTAGAAAAGCTCCTCAATGGAGCAAGAGATAATTATATTATTATTGTATTAAAATAATGGCCATATGATGTATGGCCATGTTTTATTTGACAAACCTACTTTTTTAATGATATAATATATGTATGGAAATGTTCTGGAAAAAATTTAAAATAAACTTTTTTCCTGAAAATGAAAATGGGTTTAAGCCTAAGATTTTAAGGCCAAAGATTTTATTTATTTTGGCCATTATTTTATTAATAGTAAAGTTTTTAAATTTTTCTTGGTTTTTATATTATCCTAATTTAGAAAGTTTTGCTGTTGTTACTAGTTCTGAATTAGTTAAATTAACCAATACAGAAAGAGCTTCTTTAGGACTAAACCCTTTAGAAATTAATGAAAGATTAGTGCAAGCTGCTGAGAAAAAAGCATTAGACATGTTAAATAAAGGATATTTTGATCATATTAGCCCGAGTGGTGTTAATCCTTGGTTTTGGCTAAGTAAGACAGGGTATGGTTATGTGGCAGCTGGTGAAAATTTAGCTAGAGATTTTACAGATAGTTATTATCTTCATGAGGCATGGATGAATTCTTCTACGCATAGATCTAATATTTTAAGCAATAAATATGATGAAATTGGTATTGCTGTTGTTGAGGGACAGCTTAATGGTAAAAAAACAATTCTAGCTGTTCAATTTTTTGGAAAACCATTTGAGCAAAAACAAGCTGTTCAACCATTAATTGCTTCAAACGACAACACTATGGTTGTATCTAAATCTTTTGTTGAACAAGAAGAGACTATTTTAGGTGAAGAAACAGATCTTCTTAAGGGGCCAGATGTTTTTAGAACAAGAGAATCTATTGAAAACACAAAAGAAGTAATTAAGGAATCAGGGGTTGTTTTAGGGGCTTTTGTTTCTTTAGCTGAAAAATCTTATTATATTATATTAATAATATTAATTTTAATTCTTATTTTAACAATACTTATTAATATAAGAGTTCAATATCCAAAATTAATATTTACTGTTATAATATTTATTCTTTTAATTGTTGGTATATTAATATTTAATGGTAATGAATTTTTAAATAAAGGAATTCAAGTAATATGAAAGAGTTTTTAATTTTTTTAATAATATTCTTAATTATATTTTCCATCTCCGTTTTTATTTTCAACGGTAGATTTATTTATTCTCAAGCAAAATATTCTGTTATTGGATCTGAACCAGTTACTCCATTTTCTAAGTTTTTAGATTCTGGTGAAAGAGATGTTTCTTTAAAATTAGTTATTCCAGATATTGGTGTTGAGGCTCCAATTATATTATCCGAAACAAGTGATGAATCATTGATACAAGAAAATTTAAAAAATGGAGTTGTTAGATATCTTGATTCTAATGTTATACTTGGTCATAGTTCTGCTTATCCTTGGTACAAAGGAAGCTATGGTTCAATTTTTAGTTTGTTAAACAAATTAGAATTAGGAAACCAAATACATATTTATTCTGGAGGAAATAAGTTTTCTTATGAGGTTGTAAATAAACAAATAGATTTTCCAAAGAATTTTGATTTAGAAAAAGATGATTCAATTATTTATTTAGTAAGTTGTTGGCCAATTAGCACCAATTGGAAAAGAATTGTAATAATGGCAAAAAGTATTGACTAAAAATAAATAAGGTGATAATATAGATGCTAATTATAAAATATGGCAAAAGGTATTGACATATTTTGCAAACTGTGATAGAATAACAATATATGAGAAATTATACTCAAACAATTGAATTTAGTTTTAAGACGGTTATAAGCTTAATAACTGTCTGTGTTTTGTTATCTATTTTAATTCCATTTAATCAAGTAGAAGCTAGCGATTGTCCTCTTTTGTTTAAGCCAGATAGAATAATTATAAATTTTGGAGACAACAGACTTAGATCTGATCAAGGAGAAGATAAATCTATTCATGGTCCAATTAATGCTTCTGTCCCAGCTGGTATATATGATATTAAATTAGTTTCTTATGATGATCACTCTAATCATTCTGACCCAGCACAAACAAAAGAATATTATTATGTTGCTTTAAAAGATTCTAGTGGTAGTTTGATTGCAAACACACCAACAATAGCAGATCTTCCAGATAATTTAGATTATATGAATCTAAAAGTAGCTACAAATTTTTCTATTCCTAGAAATGTTTCTAGTGTTACTGCTATTCATCCAGCTTATTGGGATCCAAGTCCTAATAGTATTGAGGCTGTTTGTATGGCTTTTGATAGGGTTCAATTAGATCCTGTTTTATCTATTCATAAATCTGTTAATAGAACCACAGCTAATGTTGGAGATATAATTACATATGCTCTAAACTATCAAAATACAGGCAATGGATCAGCTACAAATGTAGTTATTAGAGATCCATTTGTTAATTTAAATCAATCATATTTAACATTTATTGATTCTAATCCATCAG
>JAHJST010000008.1 GCA_018829905.1 Patescibacteria group bacterium | reverse complement strand
TAGAGGAAGAAGAACCAAAACCAGAATTTTTTGCTGAAATAAAAAATGAAGGCACGATTGAAGAATTTAAAAAAAAAGTCACGGAAATTGCAAAAAGATTACAGGAATAGTTTGCTAAACAAGATTATTTAAGGCACATACCTTAGTGTGTGTCTTTTTTTATACTCTTAAACTCAAATACGTTCCAGTCTTCCACTACCAAAACCCTTGATTTTTTCAGGGTTTTTTGATAGACTAAATATACAAATTTGAACTTTTTAAAAGGAGAGATAAATGAACGAATTTATACCGAATAACGCGCGTTTAGTGCTTAAGCTTAATTCAATTTTTGGGAGACAGCATATTATTAATGCTCTTAGGGCTTTTGCTGCAAATTTGCAAGCAGGAGTTATAAAAAGTGGAGAAGGAAGAGGCACGGGGAGTGGTATGGATGAAGAATACGAATATAAAGAAGATTATACGTGTTCAGATACGAAAAAAGATATTGATTTTTATTTTTTCGAACAAGAAAAAGCTAATACCAAAGGAAAAACAGAAGCTTTGAACAGGGCGATATATAGACACATGACCCTTGGTTCTGTTGTGGAAAAACACAACATATCTTGTCAATCGTGTTGGCGTTATTATGAGAGAATGAAAAAAGAACATTGTGGAGGATAAAAAATCAACGGGATGGAGCGAATAAGTGCTTCAGCCCGTTTTTTCTATACCCCCAAACAGTTCTAATACATTCCAGTCGTCCACCTCCTCAAAACCATTGACAACCACCAACCTTATATGATATAATAAGAGTGTCTTTAAATAGACACTTTTAAAAACTTAATAAAGGAGGTGATTTAATTGTTAGCTGACATCGGTATAGGAATTTTTTCAGCAATTATTGCAAGTAAGCTTTTTCAAACAAAAATTACTCTGTTTACGGTGATTATTGGAATTGTTTTTGCCTTATTGCCAGATATGGATTTTTTAATAGAATGGATTAAAAGAAAAAGAATGCCTGGTAAGTTCTCACACGAACACAGGAATCTTTTTCATCTTCCATTTCTTTATGTTCCTATTGGTTCATTTGTCGTATTCTTGTTTGGTTGGATTTACTTATTTATATTTGTTTTTAATTCTTTTTTGCATTTTCTTCATGACAGTTTTGGAATTGGCTGGGGGATTAAGTGGATTTATCCTTTTTCAGAAAGAAATTATAAGTTCTTTACAGGAAATAATAATAGATTCTCAAAAAGATTTATTATTTCTTGGAACAAAGAAGAATTACAGAAAGCCGTTGAAAAATATGGAGACCCGAACTGGATAAAAAACACTTATTTCCGACCTACCTTAATTTCAATCACAGAAGCCGTAGTCTTTTTAATTTCTATTGCTGTTCTTTTTCTTGGGCTATGAAAAGGCGTTCTCAAAAAATGAGACGCCTTTTTAATACATGAAAGAAATTTGAAATGTCGTCTAATGTGAAAAGGTGATTAGCATTGTGCTTGAAAATTCAATTTATTCTTTTTTTTGTTTGACTTTAATTTATTTATTTGATATAATAAAGAAAAATAATAGGAGGTATTAATGTTAAAATTAAATATTGCAGTAATTGCTGGATATGGTATGGATGTTGATAGATTACCAATGCATAGAAATTTTGTAAAGAAAAGCATTGAATTTGGACTTAATAATGATACAGATTTATTTTTTGTTATTGGAGGAGATACAAACCCAGACTATCCTGGTAAAACAGAGGCAGATGCAAGTTTTCGAGTTATTAAAGAAGAGTTTAGTCAATATGATGTTGTTAAAATACCAGAAGGATGTGATGATAAATTTTTAGATGCTATTAATTTAGAAAAAAAAGCAAAAGAAAGTTTTTTAAAACTTTCAACAAAAGACATGTCTATAGAATTAGCACTAAGAAGAATAGAAAAAATAAGGTTTATATTACCAGTTGTTGTTCTTGGAACTGGAAACACATCAGCTGATACGCTTATTGCTGTAAGAGATTTTTTAAGAAAAAGAGAAGTTGGTATAAATAAATTAATTCTTTGCTCAGAGATTGCGCGTTCAACAGGATTTGATTTAGATGCTCTTTTTGTTGGTCTAAAAGAAATTTTGGTTGAAGATGAAAATCCAGATGCAGAATTTATTTTTTATGGTCGTTCTTTTCCAGAAACAAAAAATGAAATTCAGATTCAAAAAAAGAAATTACTGTTGAAAATTTTGTCTCATTATTATCCAATATTTGAATGGTTGAGACAAAAATACCAAAAACGCCATCAAAGAAAAGTGGCAAAATTAAAAAGGGGAAAATAGAATGTCCCGTGGGTCAGCTTGATCCACGGGCTTTTTTCTTTAGTTTAATTTATGATAAAATAAAACTATGGCAACACCAATTACACACATAGTATTAACTGAAAAAGTTTTTAACAAATATTTTTCTGATAAAAACAAAGAAGATTTTTATATTGGCACGATTTTTCCAGATATTAGATATTTAGGGGTTATTGACAGAGACAAAACTCACTTTCCTTTGAAGTGTCTAAAATTAGAAGATATAAAAAAGGAACAAAACTCATTTATAGCTGGTTTAAAATTCCATTCATTAATTGATGATATTAGAGAAAAATTTGTTAAGTCTAAAGATATTTATTTATTAATTCCAGAATCTAAATATAAAATACAAACCCTTAAAATTTTAGAAGATGAATTATATTATAACAAGGTTAATAATTGGAAACAATTTATTAATTTTTTAGACAATATTTTGCCCGAAGAATTATCATTTAATATCAAAGAAAAAGATATTGGTAGGTGGCATAATATACTTCAGGATTATTTTTCTCAAAAACCAGACAAACAAACCATATGGAATTTTGCAAATGGATTAAATTTTTCAGAAGAAAGTAAAAATGAAATTATTGATTTGATAAAACAGATAAGATTAAATGATAAAATTAAGCATGTAATTGAAGAATTTTACAATAATTTTGATAAGCTTTTGGTTTAATATTTATAAAAAGTCATAAAATTGTCCCATCCGGGGAGAAATTTTCAACTTCAAAAGATTGCCTTTTTGGTAATTTTTTATATTAAATGAATTTTAACATCGCTTGTTAGAAGAAGAAAACATTTTCTTCTCTTTTTTAATTTATGATATAATAAAATTTATGAATAAGTATTTAACTCAAATATTAGTTGTTTTAATAATGTTAGTAATTGCTTGGGGGTTATTTTCCTTAGGAAAAGATAATAATGATAAACCAATAGAAGCAAGCGTACAACAAGCAGCTGGTGATATTGTTTTACCTAGTCGTTTTCCTATTAATGAAGAATATTTTCCAATTAGAAATTGGTCTATTGAAGAACCAGAAATTAATGCAGAGTCAGGAATAATTTTAAATATTAAAAAAAATGGAAAACAAACAATTCTTTTTGATAAAAATAAAGATGATGTTTTGCCAATGGCTAGTTTAACTAAAATAATGACAGCAATTATTGTTTTGGAAAATTTTGATTTAGAACAAATTATTAAAGTTTCTAAAGAATCAGTTTTTGCATTAGGTGATAAAGGTCACTTATTTGTTGGAGAAGAATTAAAAACAAAAGATTTGTTATACATTATGTTAATAGAATCTAGTAATGACGCAGCAACAGCATTGGTTCTTGATGGTCATATTGGATATAAAGAATTTATTAATTTAATGAATGAAAAGGCTAAAGATTTAAATTTAAAAAATACATATTTTATTGATCCAGCTGGTTTAAGCTCTCAAAATATATCTTCTGTTATAGATTTAGCTAATTTAACTCAATATACTTTAAATTATCCTATTCTTTGGAATATATTAGAAACTTCTGAAATACAAATTTATTCTATTGATAATAAATTTGAACATGGTTTAAAGAGTACAAATATTTTATTAGATATTGTTAATATAGGAAAAACAGGATATACAAATGAAGCAAAGGGCTGTATGCTAACAGCTTCAAATATTCAAGATAATTATTTAATTACTGTTGTTCTGGGTTCAGATCAAAGAGAAGAAGATACAAAAACTTTGATAACCTGGGCAAAACAAGCATATTTATGGCAATAGATATTTTTCCAATAATTAAAATATTAACAATTGCAATAATTTCATTTATTATTGCTTTATTTGGAACTCCAATTCTTACTCATTTTTTATATAAATACAAATTAGGCAAAAGAATAAGAAACGAAGGGAAAACACCAATATTTACTGCTCTTCATAAGAAAAAAGAAGGAACACCTACTATGGGTGGAATATTAATTTGGGTAGTTGTTTCTTTTGTGGCTTTAATAATTCTATTATTAGCTAAATGGTTAGGTCCAGATACAATATTTTCAGATTTTAATTTTTTAACAAGACAACAAACTCTTTTACCATTAGGCATTTTATTATTTGCAGCTATTATTGGTTTGGCAGATGATTTTATTGGAATATCTAAAATCGGAGGAAAAAGAAGAGGATTGAGAATGAAGCACAGATTAATGTTATTTTTTTTAATTGCTCTTGTTGGTGCTCTTTGGTTTTATTTTAAATTAGATTGGGATTTAATTCGTATTCCTTTTATTGGTGATTTTAATATTGGTATTTGGTATATCCCAATCTTTATATTCGTAATAATGGCTACTTCTTTTTCTGCTAATCAAACTGATGGATTAGATGGTTTAGTTGGCGGGGTTCTTTTAACAGCGTTTTCTTCTTATGTTGTTATTAGCTATATGCAAGGTAGGTTAGAATTAGCTACATTTTGTGGAGCTATTGTTGGTGCTTTGCTTGCTTTTTTATGGTTTAATATTCATCCTGCTAGATTTTTTATGGGAGATACTGGTTCTATGTCTTTAGGAGTTACTCTTGGTGTTATTGCTATGTTAACAAATTCTTTGTTCTTTCTTCCATTTATTGGATTTATTTTAGTAATAGAATCATTAAGTACTATTGTTCAAATATTGTCTAAAAAGATAAGAAAGAAAAAAATATTTCTTTCTGCTCCCATTCATCATCACTTTGAAGCAAGGGGATGGCCAGAAACCAAAGTAACTATGCGTTTTTGGATTATTTCTAGTATGGTAGCAATAATTGGTTTAATATTGTTTTTTATTGATTTTAATATATTATAATGAGGAAGAATAAGCCTGATAAAGGATTAATAATATGTATTCTTAGTTTGTTTATTTTAGGGCTGATCATTTTATTTAGCGCTTCATTTGTTATTTCACAAGAAAATTTTGGAAATTCTCATCATTATTTTCTTCATCAATTACTTTATGGTGGAATAATTGGTTTAATATTATTCTATATTTTTTCAAAAATAGATTATAGGTTTTGGAAAAAAATATCTCTTTTAGTATTATTTATTTCTTTAATCTTATTAGTTCTTTTATTTATTCCTAATTTAGGTTATACACATGCAGGCGCTCAAAGATGGTTGATTATTGGTCCTTTGTCATTTCAGCCCTCTGAATTTTTAAAACTTGCTTTTGTAATATATTTAGCTGCTTTTTTAACAAAAAAAGAAGTTCAAAAAGGATATACAAATACTTTTATTCCATTTTTAATTTTAATGGGAATAATAGGTGGTTTAATGACATTACAATCAGATGCTGGTACTCTTGGATTAATAGCTATTGTTGGTTTAATAATATATTTTATTAGTGGTGCAAGATTACATCAGATAGCAATAACTTTAGGAATGTGTGCTGCAGGATTCTTTGCTTTAATTAAATTTTTTCCTCATAGAATGGCTAGGTTTATTGCTTTTTTAAATCCTTCTGTTGATCCTCAGGGAATTAGTTATCAAATAAATCAAGCATTATTAGCAATAGGCTCTGGTGGAATATTTGGTATTGGTCTTGGTAGAAGTGCACAAAAATACAATTATTTGCCTGAGCCAATGGGTGATTCAATATTTGCAATATTTGCCGAAGAAATGGGTTTTGCTGGTGTTTTAGTTTTAATAGGATTATTCTTTTTTTTAGCATTTAAAGGATTTAGAATAGCTAAAAAAATTAATAATGATTTTGGTAAATTATTAAGCATAGGCATTACATCTTGGTTGGTTGTTCAGGCTATGATGAATATTTGTGCTATTTCTGGGCTTATGCCTTTAACTGGAATTCCTTTGCCTTTTGTATCTTATGGTGGTTCTGCTCTTGCTATATCCTTGGCTGGTGCTGGTATATTAGTTAATATTAGTAAACATATATGAGAATTTTATTTACAGGCGGAGGAACTGGTGGTCATGTTTTTCCAATAATTGCAGTAAAACAAGCATTTGAAAATGCTCCTGATTTTAATTTCTATTATTTAGGAGCTGATGGTTTTGCTAAATCAAATTTAGAAAAACAAGGAATAAAATCTAGATTTATTCTAACTGGTGGTTTTAGAAGATATTTTTCTTTACAAACTCCTTTTGATTTATTAAAAAATATTATTGGTATTATTCAATCATTTTTCTGGCTATTTATATTTATTCCTGATGTAATTTTTTCTAAAGGTGGGTATGGTAGTTTTCCAGTTGTTTTAGTTGCTTGGGTTTATAAAATTCCTGTTGTTTTACATGATTCTGATTCTGTTCCTGGATTGGCTAATAAAATATTAGCTAAATTTGCCAAAACAATAATTTTATCTTTTCCTGAATCAGAAAAATATTTTAAGAAAAAATCTATTGTTATTGGTAATCCAGTAAGAAAAGATTTATTGGACGGAGATAAATTAAAAGCAAAAGAATTATTTAAATTATCTGATAAACCATTAATTTTAATTATTGGTGGATCTCAAGGCGCTCAAAAAATTAATCAAATAGTTTTAGATACTTTGTCTAGATTATTAGATAAATATGAAATAATACATATTTGTGGAGAAAGAAATTTAAAATATGTTCAAGAACAATCCAAGGAATTATTAAAAGATAATACTGGTTATCATTTATTTCCATTTTTAGAAGCTGAAAAATTAAAACATGCTTTTACTGCTGATTTAATTATTAATCGTTCTGGTGCTGGTAGTATTTTTGAAATAGCTGCTTTGGGTAAGCCAAGCATTTTAATACCAATATCTAAATCAGCTCAAGATCATCAAAGAAAAAATGCTTATGAATTTGCTAAAAATGATAAAGCAATTGTTATTGAACAAGAAAACTTAATTCCCAATCTATTTTTAGAAACAATTTCTAATTTATTAAATGATCCTAATAAATTAAAACAAATGGGGGATAAAGCTATGGAGTTTTATAACATAAAAACTCCTGAAATGATTAAAGACGAGATTTTAAAAAAGATTAAAGTATAAAGGAGGAATTATGAAAAACAATAATTCAAGAAATGTTTTGAATTCTACTTCTAATTTAACTCATGAACTTTTTGTTTTAACGCAAAAGAGATTAAAAAATGAAAAAAAATCTCTTACAAAAGAAGAAATTTCAAAACTCAAGGCTCTTAATAGTATTATTGTAGAGGGAATAGAAATAATTAAAGGGGAGTCAAAACCTCCCCTTTTCAAAAATAGAATTTATTATATGAAATATAAATCTTTTTTTAATCAAAAAAGAATAACAGTTATGGGACTTGGTCTTCTTGGCAGGGGATTGGGTGTTATTAGGTTTTTAGCAAAAAATGGGGCCAATTTAATTGTTACCGATTTAAAAACAGAGAAACAATTATCTTCTTCTTTAAATAAATTAAAAAAATTTAAAATTAAATATGTTTTAGGAAAACATAGATTAATTGATTTTAAAAATAGAGATATGATTATTAAAGCAGCTGGTGTTCCATTAAAATCTGAATATATTGTTGAAGCTAAGAAAAATAATATACCAATTGAAATGGATGCTTCTTTGTTTTTTAAATTAAGCAATTGTAAATTAATTGGTATAACTGGAACAAAGGGGAAATCAACAGTAACTCATTTAATTTATCATATCTTAAAAAAGAGCAATTCAAATGTTTTTTTGGGAGGAAATGTTAAGGGATTAGCAACATTACCATTATTAGAAAAAGTAAATTCAAATAGTATTATTGTTTTAGAGTTAGACTCTTGGCAATTACAAGGATTTGGAGATTCAAAAAAGAGTCCTCAAATTTCTGTTTTCACAAGTTTTTCTCCCGACCACATGAATTATTATTCAAACATGAATACGTATTTTAAAGACAAATCAAATATATTTAAATATCAAAACAAGAATGATATTTTAATTGTTTCAAGGCAAGCTAATTCTGAAATTAAAAAAAGATTTAATAAAAAAATTGAAAGCAAAATAATTATTTCTAAAAAAAGAAAATTTGAAACAAAATTATTAGGAGAGCATAATCAAGAAAATATTAATTTAGCTTACGAGGTTTTAATTAAACTAGGATTATCTGATTCTTTTATTAGAAATGAAATTAAAAAATACAAAGGAGAACCAGGAAGATTGGAATTGGTTAAAAAAATAAATACTGTTTCATATATAAATGATACAAATGGAACAACTCCAAATGCTGTTATTGCTGCTTTAAATTCTTTTAATAAAAAAATCATTTTACTAGCAGGTGGAAGTGATAAAAAATTAAAATATGATGAATTGGCAAAGCACATTCAAAAAAGGGTTAAATTATTAATTCTTTTTAGGGGTAAGGCTTCTGATGATATTATTAAATTACTTCCTAAAAATTTTCCCGTATTTGTTGTTGATTCAATGAAAAAAGCATTTGAAATAGTTAAAAAAAATATTAAGAAAAATGATTTTGTTGTATTGTCTCCTGGATCTGCAAGTTTTGGTATTTTTAAAAATGAATATGACAGGGGAGAACAATTTATTAAGCAGGTTAAAATATTATGAAATTCTTAAAAAATGTAAAAAAAATTCATTTTATTGGAATAGGTGGAGTTGGAGTATCAGCAATTGCTAGAATGGCTCGTTTGAAAAAAATAAAGGTTTCTGGATCTGATCAATCAATTAGCTTGTTGGCTGAAAAAATACAAAATATAGGAGGAAAAATATATATTGGTCATAAAAAAGAAAACATTAAGAATGTTGATATGGTTGTTTATTCTCCCGCAATAGAACAAGATAATCCAGAATTAATTTATGCAAAGGAATTAAATATTCCTTGTTTTTCTTATCCTGAAATACTTGGCTTAATTTCAAAAGATGCTTTTACAATTGCTATTTCTGGAACACACGGCAAAACAACAACTGTTTCTATGTTAGCTGAAGTATTAATTTATTCTAATCTTGATCCAACTGTTGTTGTTGGTGGATTATTAAAAAAACAACAAGATAATTTTGTTTTAGGGAGTTCAAATATATTTTTAGTTGAAGCTTGTGAATACAAAAAAAGTTTTTTAAATCTTTATCCAGATATATTAGTTATTACTAATATTGATTCAGATCATTTGGATTATTATTCTTCATTTAAAGAAATACAAAAAACATTTAATAAATTAATTGATCTAGTTCCTAAAGATGGACATATTATTTGTAATTCAAAAGATGTTAATGTTAAGAGAAAAATAATTGATTATACAAAGGAAAAAATAGATTTTAATTTATTAGTTCCTGGTGAACACAATAGATCTAATGCAAAAATTGTTTTAGCTGTCGGTAAATTATTAAATATTAAAAGAGAAAAAATAGTTAAGATATTAAAGAAATATGAAGGCACCTGGAGAAGATTTGATTACATGGGAATGACTAAAAATAATTCTTTGGTTTATAATGATTACGCTCACCATCCAAATGAAATAAAAGCAACAATACAAGGAACAAGAGAAAAATATCCTGATAAAAAATTAATTGTTGTTTTTCAACCACATTTATATTCAAGAACAAAAATATTTTTAAATGATTTTAAAGAAGCACTAGATATGGCTGATAAAGTCATTATTACAGATATATATTCAGCAAGAGAAAAAGATGACGGATCTATTCATGCAAAAGATTTATTAACAAAAAAATCTAAATATATTAAAGAAACAAAAAATATTATTAAAAAATTGAAAGAGGAAAAAGATTCAATAATATTAATTATTAGTGCTGGTGATGTTTACAAAATAGGGGAGAAATTAGTGTTGTCAATCACATAAATGTCGCCTCTAATCGTTCATAGCAATGTCGTCTGAAAGAATAAATTAGAAGCAGAAAGTATTAATTTTTAATGATTTTCTTAAATTGTTGAACAAACTTTTCTTGGACATATACTCTAATCT
>JAHJST010000007.1 GCA_018829905.1 Patescibacteria group bacterium | reverse complement strand
CATAATTTTAAACTCTACCGCCCGAAAAAATCACTAGAATATTCCAGCAAACGGACAGAACTATTAGACAGATTGATTCTATTGGCGATTTAAAAATCCGAGATTTCTCTCGGGTTTTTTGTTTTTGTCTAAAAAAACACTTGACAAATTCTGTCAGTATGCTATACTTATAGTAGCATAAAGTAAATTTAAAAGGGAGGAACCTTGAGAAAAGAAATAGAAAAACAGCTTCATCAGAGGGAAATCGGCTATGCCAGACTAGAAGTGAGACTAGACAACAAAATCCCCCAGCTAATTGCTGACAGCACTATCTGGGATGGCGACAGAGACGTTGTCAAAATCTCACAACAAGAAATGAAACAACTCCTAGAAATGGGAGTAAAAAGGGGGAAAGATTGGATTTCTAAATCAATCCTCCGACACCAAGGCGAAGAACATAATGTCTACGAAATTTTTCATGAAGAAGTAGACTAAAATCTTTGCCACAACTAAAAGATGCCAACCAAAAAGTTGGCGTCTTTATTTTTTATTAATATCTTTATTATATTTCTTAGTGTCAGTGAACAGATTATTTATCTTTATATTTACAGAAATTATAAAAGAGAAATCTTGTTTTTTTATTTTAAAATATGATAATATAAATAGAGTTGATATCTTATTTATTAAAATTAATATTAAAATTAATTATGGACAAAGAAAAAGATATAATAAAAAAATCATACGAAAGACTAGAAAAAGAAGCAGAACCAAAAGAGATTGAAAGAAAATTTTTAATAAATTCTCTTCCAGAGAATTTAGAACAATATCCTAAAAAAGAAATTATTCAGGGGTATATAATTATTACGAAAGATGGGACAGAAGTAAGATTAAGAAAAAAAGGTGAAAAATATTTTGAAACCATAAAAACCGGAAAAGGTAAAACCAGAACAGAATCAGAAATAGAGATTACCGAAGAACAATTTAATAAATTGTGGCCTGAAACAAAAGAAAAAAGAGTAGAAAAAACTAGATATGAAATACCTTATAAATATAAAAATGACAAAGAAGCAAATATCGAATTAGACCTATATCATGGAGATTTAAACGGTCTATTGTCAGCAGAGGTAGAGTTTGAATCAGAAGATTCAAGTGTTGAATTTGATCCACCTGAATGGTTTGACAAAGAAGTCACATATGATAAAAATTATAAAAATCAAAATTTAGCACTTCATGGTATTCCTAAAGAAAAAAATGCCAAAAAGGGAGAGATAAAAGAAATTTTAGATATTCCGAGATATGAATTAGAAAATGGAATAGAAAAATTAAAAGACGCCATAGAAGAAAAACTAGAAAAAGAAGAGGGCTCGATTATAGTAGAAATAGCGGGTGGCTCAGCTTCTGGCAAGACAACTGCGGTAGCTCACAAAATAAAAAAAGCATTTAGTGACTCTTCTCTAATATTTTCAATGGATGATTACTATATGGGGAAAAAGTTTATGGAAACAGAAGACAAAAAAGGAAACACTTTAAACTGGGATCAACCAGAAGCTTTAAATCTCGAATTATTGCAAAAACACTTAATGCAACTTAAAAAAGGAGAGTCAATACAAAAACCTATTTATGACATGAAATTAAGCGAGTCTATTGAGACAGAAGAATTAAAACCTAAAAAAATTATTATATTAGAAGGTTTATTTGCTCTTAATGATTTAATAAAAAATGAAGGAGATATTAAAGTTTTCGTTGATATTGGTACTCATGGTAGAATCATAAGAAGGTTGCTACGCGACATTGAAAGGACAAATCAAAAACCAGCCGATATTCTAAATTATTTTTCAGAAATTGTTGAACCAATGCATGAAAAATATATTGAACAATCAAAAAAGAACGCGGATATGATAATTGTTAATGAATATAGTCCCGGAATCGAAGCACAGAAATCTGGATTACATGAAATCCAATTAAAATTTAAGGCTGATATTGATCAAGAAAAATTAAGAAAAATAGGGGCTGAAAAATTAAGCTCCACCCAACAAATAGATAACTATTATAATCCATCAGACAGAAATTTAATTGAAACAGAAGAAATTTTAAGAATTAGAGAAGAGGCTGGTCATCGAACATTAACATATAAGGGTCCAAAGATTGAGTCAAAATTTAGGAAAAAACCTAAATTTGAATTTGAGATTGATAAAAAAACCGAAGAAAGATTTTTATCAATTTACGGAGATAAAATCAAAACAATTAAAAAAGATAGAACAATATATGAATTAAATAGAATAATATTTTCCATTGATGTCGTCTCAAAAATAGAGGACGATAAAGAGATCGAGCTTGGGAATTTTGTTGAGATTAGATCAACGAACGAAGAAACAGAAGAAAGCCAAATTGAAAAAATAATATCCGACTTGGGCCTAAAAACAAAAGAGGGAATCAAAGAATCTTATTTCGAAATGTAATAAATTATTTATTAAATTATGTCAGAGAAGTTTAAATTTTATCGCGAGGCAGTAAATTACGGCAAAGAAGCTGCTAAAAGCATAATCCCAGAAAAAATAAAAGACTGGGAAGATTTAAATAAATCTATTTTAGAATTAGCTAAAGAAAAGAAAAAACCAGAATTTAAAGAAAAGATTCTAGACAATTGGAAAGAATTTGCTGTTCATGGTGTTTTGCAATTCGATAAAGAAAAAGGAGAACAGGTTTTAAAACCATTTACAGATTTAGATGGGAAATGTACTGTCGGCTTATTGGAATTATCCGGATTTGATATTTCTAATTTAACTTATGTAAAACCAGGAGAATATTTAGAAGGAGCAGTAAATTTAGATACAGGCGATCAATTTGGCGTCGTTTACAAAAAACCAACCCTGTATGTTGATCATCATAAGAAAGATGTAAAAGAAATAAGTTCTGCAACCGAAATAATGTATAAGACATTGGTTGGTCTAAGGCTTCTTAAAAAAACAGAAGAATTGGATAAATTAGTAGATTTTGTCACCAAGACAGACAATAGACAATATCCTCCTGAACAATTTTTGAAAAGTGCTAAAACTATTTTGGGCCTCCAAAAAAGTTTAGATTTTGAAAAACTTTTAATGTATTTTCAAGACCATGATGCTCCTATTGAAGAATTAACACCCGAACAACTTGACAAATACGGACTAAAAGAAGTAGCTGAAAAGCAGCAACAAATAATTGATGAATCAATGGAGAAATTAGAAGAAATGGAAGAACAAGGAAAAGTTGTTTATACTAAATATGGTAGCTTATTAATAAATGAAAATAATGAATTAAAAGTGGGCGCTTCAGCTGCTTACGTAAAACATGATGGAATTTTAAATTATACCCCTGGTAAAAGTTTTGCTATAACTTTTAAAGACAAAGAAATAAATGAACAGGATCTTAAAAATAAATTAGGTGGCAAATTTCAAGGAAAGATTATTAGGGGAAAAATGTGGATTTACAATGAAAAGAAGCCGTTGCAATTAGATTTAGAAAATATAATAAAAACGCTTTCTGATAATTGATTTATAAATATTAATAATTAATTAAAATAAATTTATGGAAAACAAAGAAAAATTCAAACAAGAGCAAGGCCCAAAAGAAAAAGATGTTAAAATTTTCATAGAAGGCATGGGTTGGAAAGCAGAAAAAGAAGCCAAAATAGAAGGAGATAAAATCTCTCTTGACTTAGAAAAGTTTAAAGACCTATTAGGCATACTTAGCGAAACACACGATACAGTTGGTGGGGGATTTAGTTATGAGATTGAAGATAAGGAAGAAAAAAAATCAGAAGAAGAAAAATAATTTATTCACACTATTTTTTGCAACAAATCCCTTATCTGTGCTAATATAACATTTGGATACTGGAATGCGTCTAACCAGTTTAAAATTCTGAAGTCGCGATTTAGTGCCGAATGCGGGTATCGTATAGTGGCTATTATACGACTTTTCCAAAGTTGAGACACGGGTTCGACTCCCGTTACCCGCTCCAAATAAAAAACACCCTCGATTTTCATCAAGGATGTTTTTTATTATACCTTATTACTAAAGTAACAAGGATAACCAATAAATTTTATCTAGCATATTCAATTACACGAGTTTCACGAATAACACTTACTTTAATTTCTCCAGGATATTTTAATTCTTTTTCTATTTCATCAGCAATATCTTTCGCTAGTTTGTATGCTTTTAAATCATCTATCATTTCTGGATCAACAAATATTCTAATTTCTCTACCAGCTTGAATAGCATAAGCTTTTTCTACACCTTGAAAACTAGTAGCAATACTTTCTAATTCTCCTAATCTTTTTAAATAGTTTTCTAAACTTTCTTTTCTTGCTCCAGGTCTAGCAGCTGAAACAGCCTCTGCTGCTTGAACAATAGATGCTTCTAGGGTTTCAAAAGGATAATCCTCGTGATGAGATTTCATTGCATCAATTACGCTTTGATCAATATTAAACTTTTGTAAAATCTTTATACCAATCTCAACATGAGAACCTTGTACTTGATGATCAACTGCTTTACCAATGTCATGTAATAAAGCTGCTTTTTTTGATACAGCTACATCAGCTCCTAATTCAGAAGCTAACATTCCAGCTAAATGAGCGCTTTCAATAGAATGCAAAAGTACATTTTGTCCAAAACTAGTTCTAAAGGTTAAACGACCTAATAAATGAACTAATCTCTCATCTAAACCAACAATGCTCACATCATATACAGCAGCTTCACCAGCTTCTTTAATTTTTTTATCAACTTCTTGTTTTGTTTTTTCTACTATTTCTTCAATTCTGGCTGGTTGTATTCTTCCATCACTAATTAATTTTTCTAAAGCTGCCTTAGCAATATATCTTCTTACTGGATCAAATCCTGATATTAATATTGTTTCTGGTGTGTCATCAATAATTACTTCTACTCCAGTTAATCTTTCTAATGTTCTAATATTTCTTCCTTCTTTACCAATAATTTTTCCTTTAATATCATCATTTGGTAGATTAACACTTGTAGTAGTAACTTCTGCAGTTTGGCTAGAAGCAAATCTTTGCATTGCAGATACCATAATATCTTGTCCTTTTTTTTCTAATTCTTCTTTGCCATGCTTTTCTAATTTTTGTATTCTTGCAAAAATCTCTTCTTTGTTTTTATCTTCGATTAATCTTAATATTTCCTTTTTAGCTTGATCTTCAGATAATTTAGAAATTTTCTCAAGTTCTTTTATTTCATTGTCTTTTAATCTTTCTAATTCAGTTTTAATTAATTTAACTTTTTCTGCTTTTTCTCTTAGTTCTTTTTCTTCTGTTTCTAATTTTGTAATTCTTACATCTAATGATTCTTCTTTTTTCTGTAAATGCTCTCTAATATTTCTTGCTTCTTGTTCTCTTCTTGATTCTTCTCTTTTTAATTCATCTAATGCTTTTACTGCTTTATCTTTGGCTTTCAAAATTATTTCTTGCGCATTAGCCTTTGCTTCACCAACTAATCTATCTATTTTAGCTTCAGCTGTATGGGCTTGTCTTTTTGCAATAGATTGACGAGCAAAGTAACCTAAAACAGATCCAAGAACCAAAGAACCTATTGCCACCAAAAGTGGAATCAAATTTAACATAATTTTTATCTATAACTAAACAATTCATATTTAACTTTCTAAATACTGACTTTTTAGTCTAAGAGTGATTAATATTACTAATAAAGTTTATCAGAATTATTTGATAGAGTCAAATAAAAAAAAGCAGGGCATATTTTAGCCCTACTTCTATTTTTTCGAATTATTCTTTTAGTGTGTTAGACAAGAACCCTTGGTGAGTTCTTGACAGGATGGATGAACATTTTTATGTTCAGCACATATCATTTTAAAAATTTTTTTCTTATCATCCTTGTATTTTCCTTTTATAAAAATCTCTCCTTCTTCTTTACACATTTCACAAATCCATTTAATTTTCATGAATTCCTCCTAAAGCAATATTAACAGATAATTTAAAAAAATCAAGGGTTTTGTGGTATTATTAAAATATGAAGACAATTATACTGACAATTTTAGATGGATGGGGAATAAGTGAATCAGAAAAAAATAATGCAATATTTCAAGCAAATATTCCTAACATTAAAAGAATAGAACAAGAATACCCTAGTTGCTCATTACAAGCATCTGGTATTGCTATTGGCTTACCATGGAATGAAGCAGGTAATTCAGAAGTTGGTCATTTAACTATTGGAGCAGGAAAAACAATTTATCAATATTTACCTAGAATTTCTTTAGAAATTAAAAATAAAAAGTTTTTTAATAATCCAGCATTTATTAAAGCAATACATCATGTAAGACAAAATGGTTCTACATTACATTTAATGGGTTTAATTTCTTCAGGAAATGTTCATTCATACTTAGAACACATATATGCCTTATTAGATTTAGCAGATCAAGAAAAAATTAAAAATCTTAAATTACATTTATTTACAGATGGAAAAGATGCTCCTTTAAAAGAGGGAAAACAAATAATTGAAGATTTAGAAAAACAATTAAAAGAAAATTGGAAAATAGCTAGTGTTATTGGTAGGTTCTATGCAATGGATAGAAATAAATCATGGCATAGAACTGAGAAAGCATATAATTTAATGACTAAAGCAATAGGAGAAAAAACAAATGATATTTCTAAAAAAATACAAGAATATTATGATCAAGAAAAAACAGACACATATATACCTGCAATTACTACTGAACAAGGAATTGTTAAGGATAATGATGCAATAATTTTCTTTAATTTTAGAGAAGATAGTGCAAGACAATTAACAGAAGCTTTTACTAGAACAAAATTTACAAAATTTAAAAGAGAAAAGATTAATAATCTTTTATTCTGTGCAATGACTCAATATAGGGAAAAATTAAATGCTGAAATAGCTTATCCACCTATTGAAATACAAGAACATTTAACAAAAGTATTAAGCAAAGAAAAAAAGAAAGTTTTAAAAATATCTGAAACTGAAAAATATGCTCATGTTACATATTTTTTCAACGCAGGAAAAGAAAAACCTTATTCAAATGAAACTAGAAAATTAATTCCTTCTAAAATTGTTTCTCATTATGATAAACATCCAGAAATGCAAGCAGAAAAAATTACTCAAGAAGTATTAAAAGGAATAGATAAATATGATCTAATTATTGTTAATTATGCTAATACTGATATGATTGCACATACTGGAAATATGAAAGCAACTATAAAAGCTGCTGAAATAGTAGATGAAAATTTAAAACCATTAATTGATCTAGCTAAACAAGATAAATGTGTGTTATTAATAACCTCTGACCATGGAAATGCAGAACAAATGATTGATTTAAAAACAGGAGAAAAATTAACTGAACATACAATTAATCCTGTTCCTTTTTATTTGGTTGGAGAGGAATATAAATTAATAAAGCCAAAAACAGAACAAGAAATTAAAAATATATTTAAATATCCAGAAGGAATATTATCTGATATTTCTCCAACTATTTTAGAATTATTAAACATTAAGAAACCAGAACAAATGACTGGAAAGAGTTTATTGGGGGTTGTAAAATAAAAAAACGCACATAGTGCGCAAAAACACAATAATGTGTTTTTTTATTATCTCTTATCAATAATTTCGTCTACTAATCCGTAGTTTTTTGCTTCTTCTGATGACATATAGTAATCTCTATCACTATCTTTTTCTACTTGTGCTGGTGTTTTCCCAGTATGCTTAGCTAATATTTTATTTAAATTTTTCTTAATTTTTAAAATATGTTTAGTAGATATTTCAATATCACTAGCCTGTCCTTGTACGTCGCCCATTACTTGATGAATCATAACTTCTGCATTAGGCAAAACAAATCTTTTACCTTTTTTACCACCTGCTAAAATTACAGCAGCTCCAGAAGCAGCTAAACCAACACAAACAGTTGAAATGTCACATTTAACAAATTGTATTGCATCATACATGGCCATAGTGCCAGTTACTGATCCACCTGGAGAATTAATATATATCATAATATCTTTTTTAGGATCTTGATTTTCTAGAAATAAAAGTTGGGCAATAACTGTATTTGCTACTGCATCATCAATAGTACCACCTAAAAAGATGATTCTATCTTTTAATAAACGAGAATATATATCATAAGCTCGTTCACCTCCTTGGGTTTTTTCAATTACTGTAGGAATTAAATTCATTTTGATTCTTTTTCTAATAATTCAAAAGTTTTTTCATTTAATAGTATATTTTTAGTATACTCTTTTAATTGATTCATATCAATGTTTTTTCTAACTTCTTCTACATTAGGATATTGTTTTAAGTCTTGATTAATTTTTTCTTCAATTTCTTTATCATCAACATTAATATTTTCTTTTTTAATTATTTCTCTTAAGCACAAACCAATCTTTACTCGTTTTTCTGCTTGTTCTTTCCATTCTTCTTTAATATCTTCTATTTTTTTATTTAATTGTTTTAAATATGTGTCAAAATCTAATCCCATAGAATTA
The DNA here is from genome assembly GCA_018829905.1 of Patescibacteria group bacterium. GTDB lineage: Bacteria > Patescibacteriota > Minisyncoccia > RBG-13-40-8-A > RBG-13-40-8-A > JAHJST01. The sequence continues at coordinate 21,333 of JAHJST010000007.1, read as the reverse complement.
ATACTATTTCTTAAATCAATTTCCATTTTTTGAATTTCTTGATCAATTAAAACATCAGGAATATCTAATTTAGTATTATCAACTACTTTTTCAATTAATTCTAATCTTATTCTTTCTTTTTCTCTAACTTCTTTTTCAGTTAATATTCCTTGTTTAATAGAATCCTTTAATTCTTTTACAGATTTAAATTCTCCTAAAGATTTAGCAAATTCATCATTTAATTCAGGAATTTCTCTTTCTTGAACTAATTTCATTTTAACTTTAAAATCTAATTCTTTTCCAGCTATTCTTTTATCTTTCCAATCTTTAGGAATTTTTAAAGAAAATTCTTTTTCATCATTAGCTTTCATTTTTTCTAATTTTTCTTCAAATCCAGGCAAAAAATTACTTTCACCTAAAACTAATGGGTGATTTTTTGATTCTCCATCTTCAATTTTTACATTATCATGTTTAATTTCAAAATCTACTTCAACCTTATCTACTTTTTTAGCTTCACGATTTACAGTAATAAATTTAGTTCTAGAATTTAATAAATATTTTATAGATTTTTCAATTTCAGAATCATCAATTTTAATTTCTTTTTTAATAGCTTTTAATCCTTTGTATTCTCCCAAATCAACTTCTGGCATTAATTGAAAAGTAACCATATATTCTATTTCTTGATTCTTAACTATTTTTTTAACAACAATATCTGGTTGTCCAATTACTTCTAGCTCCTCATCTTTAATTATTCCTGGTAATGTTCTTTGAATAGCAACATTAGCTGCTTCACCATATAGTTTTTCAGAACCAATTTCTTTTTCCACAATATCAACTGGTACTTTGCCAGGTCTAAATCCTTTTACTTTCATATCTTTAGATAATTGCTCAGCAGCAATTTTAAAATATGATTCTACTGATTCTTTAGAAATTTCAACAGAAATCTCAATTTTCCCATCTATTTTTTTTGTATTAAATTTCATAAAAACGGTGCAATAATTAAAGCAATTATTGCCATTAATTTTAATAATATATTTAAACTAGGACCAGCAGCATCTTTAAATGGATCACCAACATTATCACCAACAATAGTTGCTTTATGCAATTCAGATCCTTTGCCGCCTAAATTATTAGCTTCAACATATTTTTTAGCATTATCCCATGCAGCACCAGAATTAACCATAAAAACAGCTAAAAGAAAACCAACGATAATAGAACCAATTAATAATCCTCCTAATGCTTGAGCGCCCAATAAAAATCCAACCACAACTGGAACAACTACTACTAACATGCTAGGTAAAATCATTTGCTTTAATGCTGCTTCAGTACTAATGGCTATACATTTTGCATATTCTGGTTTTGCTTTCCCTTGTAATATTCCTTTTTTAAATTGTCTTCTTACCTCTTGAACCATTTTCATTGCTGCTTTTCCAACAGAAGATATGATAATAGAAGAAAACAAAAACGGCATAAGCCCACCAATAAAAAGACCCATTATTGTATTGATGTCTAATAAATTAATTATTTGTAAATTAGTAATTAAAGAATAACTAATTAAAAGAACTAAAGAAGTTAAGGCAGCTGCTCCAATAGCAAATCCTTTTCCAATAGCAGCTGTGGTATTTCCAATACTATCTAGTTTTTCTGTTCTTTCTCTTGTTTGTAATCCTAAATTAGCCATTTCAGCTATACCAGCTGCATTATCAGCTACTGGCCCATAAGAATCAATAGCTAATGTTATTCCTAAAATAGCCAACATTCCTATACTAGCAATAGCTATACCATAAACACCAGCAAATAAGAATGAAAAGAATATTGTTAGAATAACAATTAAAACAGGAAATAAAACACTTTTCATTCCTAAAGCCAAACCATTAAGAATATTAGTAGCTGCGCCAGTTTGAGCAGCAATTGCTATTTCTTTTGTTGGTTTGAATTTATATGAAGTAAAATATTCTGTAGCTAAACCAATTCCTATTGCTGAAATTAAACCAATAACAAATGGTAAAACAAGTAAAAATTGACCAGTTATTAATTTAATTACAAAAACAGAAAGAATCGCTGTAATTAAGGTTGATATAAATATTCCTAAATTTAATATTTTGCTTAATTTTTTCTTAGAAGTCCATATAAATATATTTCCAATAATTGCTCCAATTATTCCAATACTAGCTAATGCCAAGGGCAAAACTACTAAATTTTTAAAACCTATTAAAAATCCCATAGCCCCTATAACCATAGCAACAATAATTGCATCAACATATGATTCAAATAAATCAGCACCCATGCCAGCAACATCGCCAACATTATCACCTACATTATCTGCTATTACTGCTGGATTACGAACATCATCTTCTGGAATACCAGCCTCTATTTTACCAACTAAATCAGCACCAATATCAGCTGCTTTAGTGTAAATACCTCCTCCAACTCTAGCAAATAAAGCAACAATAGAAGCACCAAGGCCAAATCCATAAATTATTTGGGGATCTCTAAATATTAAATACAAAACAGAGATTCCCAATAAGCCCAAACCAACAACACACATTCCCATTACTGACCCTGAATTAAAAGCATGTTTTAATGCTTTTTTTAATCCTTTTTGAGCTTTTTCAGCTGTACGAGCATTACTAGCACAAGCAATACGCATACCAATATTACCAGACAAACCACTTAAAAAAGCACCAATTAGAAAAGAATAAGAAATGCTTTTATCAATAAAAAAGAACAAAAGAATAAATAGAATAAAGATAAAAACTAAAAGAATCTTGTATTCTTTTTTTAAAAATGTCATTGCTCCTCTAAAAATTATTTTAGAAATTTCTTTAGCTTTTTTGTTTTGTATTTTTTGTCTTGTAATATAAAAAGCTACAGTTCCTGCAAAAATTAAAGCAATAACAGAAATTAATATTGAGAGATAAATAAAAATCATAAGTTTTTTATGATTAACTCTTAATTTAAATTATTTTTCCTTCTTTTTAACTTCTTTTTTCTCTGTTTTTTCATCACCAGATTTTTCCTTAACAACTTCAACAACTTCTTTTTCTTTTTTTTCTTGTTCAAGCATTTTATCACTTTTAACATCTATTTTCCAACCAGTCAATTTAGCAGCTAATCTAACATTTTGTCCTCGTTGACCAATGGCTAAAGATAATTGATCTTCTGGAACAATGGCTAAAGCAGTTCGTGTTTTTTCTTGCATTTCTACATCTAATACCTTAGATGGAGAAAGAGCATTTGCAACATATTTATTTATGTTTTCATTCCATTCAATAATATCTATTTTTTCTCCTCCAAGTTCATTAATTACTGTTTGTACTCTTGATCCTTTTTGTCCAACCATTGAACCAACAGGATCAATTCCATCTTCTTCAGCTGTAACAGCTATTTTGGTTCTTGATCCAGCTTCTCTAGCAATTGATTTAATTACAACTGCACCAGTAGAAACTTCTGGAACTTCAATTGAAAATAGTTTACTAACTAATTTAGGATAAGCACGAGATAAAACAATATTAGCTCCTTTAGCTGTTTTTTCTACTTTTAAAATATATACTCTTAATCTTTGACCAATAAAGAATTTTTCTCCAGGAATTTGTTCTTCAGAAAACAATATTCCTGTTGCTTTTCCAATATCTAAAAATATATTTCCAGTTTCAATTCTTTGAACTATAGCACTAATTACTTCTCCTTCCTTGTCTTTATATTCATCAAATATTATTTCTCTTTCTGCTTCTCTTAATCTTTGAATGATTACTTGTTTTGCTGTTTGAGCAGCAATTCTTCCATAGTCTGTATGAGTTTCTAATTTAGTCTCAATTTCATCTTCTGCTTTCGCATCCTTTTTAATCTTTTTAGCTTGGTCTAACATTAAATGTTTATGAGGATTAAATCTAATTTTTTTATCTTCTCCTTGTTCTTCATCTTCTTCTTCAATTATTTCTTCTCCTTCTTCTGGTTCTGGTTTAAGCATAGACTCTTCTACAACAGTAAAAATCTGGAAAACATGTGTTTCTCCAGTTTTTTGATCAAATTTAACTTTAATATTCTGGCCTTTTTTGCCATAATCTTTTTTATATGCAGCAGCAATAGCCATCTCAATAGTTTCAATAATTTGTTCTTGAGAAATTCCTTTTTCTTCAGCTATTTGATTCATTGCTGATAAAAATTGTTTTTGGTCCATATATTTTTAAAAGCCCGCACAAGCGGACCTTATTAATCATTAAATTTAATCTTAATTCATTTAAATTTGCTTGTCAAGTTCTTGTTGAATTTCATATGCTTTTATTATGTCATATAATAAAAATATATGATATATTTTTTATTTATTTTAGGAATAATACTACTTATTAAGAAAGCAAATTATTTAGTTAAAGGATTTTCTTCTTTTAATCTACTAACAATATTTTCAGCTTTTTTTAGTCCTTGTTCACTTCCTACATCTGTCCACAAACCTCTGTGAACAAAACTTAATAACTGACTATTTTTTGCTAATTCTGGAAAAATATCTTGTTCAATAGCAAATTCCTCAGTTATTTTTTTTGATTTATATATCTTATTTTCAAAAACTTTAGGAGATAAAATATAGAAACCAGCATTAATATATCCAGAATATTGATAATCAGGTTTTTCTGTAAATTCTACAACTCTATCATTCTTTGTTTTAATCAATCCTAAATCTTTAGTATCTTGTGTATAAAATACACCCATTGCTCCTAAAATATCTTCATGAGAAACCCTTTTCCTTAAAGGAGATACTTCTAATGGAAGAATCTTTGGAGTTGCTTTTTGAAAAAATGGAGATGAAGTAAAAAATCTAGGTTGAGAAATACTATTCCTATATGCTTTAACAAAAGCAGAAATATTAAAATTCGTTAAAATATCTCCATTCATTACAATAAAATCTTTTTTCATCCCTTTAGCTGCGCTTCTTATTGCTCCGCCAGTTCCTAATGCTTTTGACTCAACAATATATTCTATTCCTGCTACTTTTCCTATTTTTTTTGTAATATCTGCTTTTTTATCTTTTTTCTTTAAATATTTTAATATTTCATCTGATTTATAAAATAAGACTAGTCTAATATCATTAAATCTATTTTTCTTTAATAGTTCTAATTGATAGTCTAAAACAGGCCTCTTGTCTATTTCTATAAGAGATTTAGGAATATTTTTAAATTTATCTGGTAAGTTTGTTTTTCCACCAGCTAATATTATTACTTTCATAACACTTTATTGTACCTTTTTTAGATTCAAAAAGTCAAGGAATTCTTGACTTTTACCATATATATTACCAAAAATAATTGACTTTTTAGAAAATATCTGATATAATAGAAATATACGGTTGAGGGACCAAGCCGGTGGACAAATTGGAAATCCAATACAGCTCCTTATTGGAGCAAACAATCCACCAACATGGTGCCTGCAAGGAGGGGGTCAAGGGACCGCAAAGATAAAAACAAAAGAGCCAGCAACATCTGGCTCTTTTTTCATTTAACCCAATACTTTTCTTTAATTTTTAAATCCTCTTCTTCTTTTTTTTCTTGAATCTTTCCTTTGGCTAATTTTCTTAATTTTTCTAAATTTTCTTTATTTAATTCTTTTGTTCTTTTTTCTAAATATTGTTTTGTATTTTTCTTTGGATCCTCAATAACCTCAGATAATAAAACATCATTAATTGCACCTATTTTAGGACCAGGCTCAATATTTAATAATTGCATAATATCATTACCTTTGATTTTTAACATTTTTACAGATATTGGATCTTTAGAAACTTTTTCGATTAAATATTCTACTTTTCTTAATCTATATGGTCTTGCCTTTGGTCTTCCCATTCCTAATCTATCAGAAATTCTTAAATTAATTAAATCAGAAATATTTTCTTGTCCTACTCTTTTTAATATTCTTCTTGCTCCTGCTTCTGTTAATCTTTCGGGGTCAGAAACAAACATATGATTCTTAACCAAAAGAGCCACCTTATCAACAAACTTTTTAGGAAATTTTAATCTAGATAAAATTTTAAAAGTAAATTTAGCTCCTACATAGTCGTGGTTATAAAAAGTAGAGTCTGGGCCTTCTCCTTGTTTTGTTTCTGGTTTGCCAATATCATGAAACAAAGAAGCAAATCTAACTTCTAAATTAAATTCTTTTTCTACTGCTACGTTTAAAGAACGAAGAGAATGCTCATAAATATCAAAAATATGATGCTTATTCTGAGAAACGCCAACTCCTTGATCTAATTCAGGAATAATATATTTTAATAATCCAGTTTCTTGTAATAGATTAATACCTTCAGATGCTTTATTTGATTTTAATATTTTAATTAATTCATCTCTTATTCTTTCTTTTGAAATAGCTTGAATTGATTCAGAATTTTTTTGAATAGCTTTAAATGTTTTTTCTTCAATAGAAAAATCTAATGTACAAGCAAATCGTATAGCTCTTAACATTCTTAAAGCGTCTTCATTGAATCTATTATTTGCATTACCAACTGTTCTAATTAATTTTTTTTCTAAATCCTTTTGACCATTAAAAGGATCAATTAATTTATCGTCTAAAGCAATAGCATTAATTGTAAAATCTCTACGAGCTAAATCTTCTTCAATTGTTTTTGCAAATTTAATATTATCTGGATGTCTTTTATCAGAATATTTTTCATCTATCCTATAAGTAGTAATCTCTATTTCTTTTAAATTGTTCTCTTTAGAATTAGTTAAAATAGTTACAGTTCCAAACTTATTCTCATAAAAAGATTTAGGAAAAATCTTTTTAATTTGTTCTGGTTTTGCATTTGTTGTTACATCCCAATCATTTGGCTCAACATTTCTTAAAACATCGCGAACACAACCACCAACAGCATATGCTTGGTAATTTTTTTCTTTTAAATCTTTAATAATTTTTTCTACTTGTTTTGGTATCTCCATATATATTAACATTAGCTCAAAAATTGACTTTTTGCAACAAAATAGGTAAAATTAAAAAGCCCCTGTAGTGAAATGGATATCATGTTTGCCTTCGGAGCAAAAGTTTCGGGTTCAAATCCTGACAGGGGCATTTGACATAAATTTTGTTTAAATATATATTATTTAATATGTGCCTCCGTAGCTCAATTGGTAGAGCAGGATCCTTTTAAGATCAAGGTTTTCGGTTCAAGTCCGAACGGAGGTATTTTTTATTACTTGCATGCATATTTATATCCTGATATAATAGAGGTGTAGACATATACAATTAATCTTACGTTCATATGTGTGGAAAAGTAAAAGAGAAAAGAGAGGTTGAAAAACTCAGAAAACAAGGGTTGAGTTATAATAAAATTCTTGAAAGAATACCTGTTGCAAAAAGCAGTGTTAGTCTTTGGTGTAATCAAATAAAATTAACAGAAAAACAAAAAGAAAAAATTAGACAAATGCAAATAAAAAGCAGGATAATAAATTCTCAAAAAGGTGGTAAGGCTATAGCTGAAAAAAGAAATAAAGAAATTCAAGAAATAAAATACTTTGCCAAAAAAGAAATTAAAAAACTAACAAAATATCAAATAAAAATCATTGGCACTATGATATATTGGGCCGAAGGATCAAAAACGAAAGGAGTTGAAATAACAAACTCGGACCCCGAATTAATTAAATTTATGATATATTGGCTAGTTAATATATGCAATGTTCCTTTTCCAAAATTAAGAGCATATTTACATATTCATGCTAACCAAAATGAAGAAAAAGCTAAAAAATATTGGTCTAGAATTACAAAAATACCTTTAAATAAATTTAATAAAACATGGATAAAACATGGAGGAACAGGTCATAGAAAAAATATTCTCTACAATGGACTTGTTAAAATAAGATATAATAATGAAGACTTAAGACATAAAATTATGGCTTGGATTGAAGAAATTTATTCAAAATCATGACACATAAATGGAAACAAATAGAAAAAGCTAGAGAATTAAGAAAGCTTGGCTGGACATTTAAAGAAATTATGAAAAAAGTACCAGGCCACAGAAGCACCTTAAACAGATGGTGTTATGATATTGAATTAACTCCCAAACAAATTGCTTCTAAAGGAAAAAGATATACTGCTAGATTAAAGGGCGCAAAATCAAATCAAATAAAAAGACAAAAACAAATAGTAAAAATTAAACAAGAAGCCAAAAAAGAGATTTGTCCCTTAACTGATTATGAATTTAAACTAGCCGGAGCTGCTTTATACTGGGCAGAAGGAAGTAAAAAAGGCGGAACATCAATTGCAAATTCAAATCCTGAATTAATTAAATTTACAACAAAATGGTTAAAAAATATATGTAATGTGCCAAATAAAAAATTTGATATATGTCTTTATTTACATTCTGGTCACAACGAAGAAAAAATGAAAAAATATTGGTCTAAAATAACAAAAATTTCCTTGCAAAATTTTAAAAAAAGCTATATAAAGAAAGAAGGATCCGGTCATAAAAAAATAGATTCATATAAGGGAACTGTAAGGTTAAGAACTAATAATGAAAATTTAAGACATAAAATATTAGGATGGATTGAAGGATTATATATAAAATAAGCCCCCATAGCTCAATTGGCAGAGCAGAAAGCTCTTAACTTTAAGGTTCCTGGTTCAAATCCAGGTGGGGGCATAAAAATCTGTCAGCTATTGACAGATTTTTATATATGTGATAATATTAAGTTTCAATATAGGAGGATGAGATGGACGCTATTAAAATTGTTGGAAATGAAAAATTTGAAATCAAAGAATCAGCTTATGGAGGAACGTCTTGTGTTGCCAGTTCATATCTTTATGTTTTTAATGGCGAGGCAAGACCAAAAATATTTCCAATTAAAAAATTTATTTCTTTAACCGAAGATCAGATAATGATGGTGGAACGAAGCGGTGTTCAACTAAAAGTAGAAAAAGTAGAAGGGAATATAGTATTTATATCAAGCCCGAAAGAATTTCAAATTATTATCAGAAATAGATCCGTTCCATCAGAAAAATTTTCACACGAAGAAATAAAAAATGTGCTCAAATTCAAAGCACAAATAATCTTAGAAAAAAGAGTCCCCTAGGTTCTTGCCTGGGGGCTTTTATTAAAACCCAATTAAATACCAAAAACCTAAACCAAACAATACAATTGCCTCAATTAGAACTAACCAAATCATTGCTTTGCCAGAAGCAATTTTAATATTCATTGTAAACAAAGCAATAAGGAAAATAATTATCTCGTCTATTGTGTAAAAAAGAACAAAAATACCAATGTATAAAAGATAAGCAAAAGATGATAATTGTGCATTTGCTAATGCACTAGCAAAAAACACAGGAATAATAGCAGAACAAGGAAATTCAACAACAGTAATAACTACTGCAAAAATCAATATACTAATTAATATTCCAATAATACCACCAGACTCTTTAAATGATTTTTGAACTTTTAAAGAAAATTTTCCTACTAGCTTGTTTTCTTTCATATCACAAGTAGGACCATATTTTTTGTATTGAAAAAACTTTCTTAAAAAATATATTCCACCTCCTATTCCTAATAAACCAATAAATATATTCATTATTTTTAAAACAGGAGCTAAAAAGAAAAATAATTGATACCAAAGAACTATTAATAATCCATATACTATTGCTGTTATTAAAATAAATGTACCGCCAAATAAAAGAATCTTTGCTCTTGATCTTAAAATCAAAACTAATCCTAAAATTAAAATTAAAGCACCAAGAGAACAAACATTAAAACCATCAAAAAAACCTAAAATAACTGCTTGAGATAATAAAGAATATTTTTCTAAATTTATCTTACCAATAATTGGTAGATTTAAAGATTTTTCTTTTTTTTCTGGTTCTTTTTCTTCTAATTGTGCTTCAATAGAATTTCTAATTTCTTCTCCTATTGAATTTTCATTATCAAAACCAGGAATAAAATCATTACCAATAAAGGTTAAAGGAACCAAACCAATATATTGTTCAGAATTATGTTTAGTTAATAAATCTATTAAAAGTTTTTGATTTTCTGTATGAATATATTTATTAATTACAATATCATATTCATTTTCAATTTTATCTAAAAATTTTTGTTCTGTTTTACAATGAGGACATGTTTCTGAATAAAAGAAATTAATTTCTAATTTTTCCTGCGCAAAAACAGGGCTAAAAATCATTAGCCCTAAAATGATTAAAAGAATTATTAAAAACTTTTTCATGTATTTACTATACCAAAAAATAAAAAAATACCATATACTTGCCAAAAAAAATAAAATGATATATACTAAAAAATATGTTAAAGAAAACTAAAAAAGCAAAAATCATTGAAGAAAACAAATCACATAAAACTGACACTGGATCAGCTGATGTTCAAATTGGTTTATTAACAGAAGAAATCAAAAAATTAACCTCTCATTTAAGAACTCATCCTAAGGATAATCATTCTCGTAGAGGTCTTTTAGGAATGGTTTCAAAAAGAAAAAAACTTTTAAATTGGTTAAAAAACACAAACGAAAGTAAATATTATAGATTAATTAAAAAATTAGAATTAAAAAAATAAATGACAATAATTAGACACAAAGATCAAAGAGTAGCAGTTTTAATAGATGTTCAAAATATGTATCATTCTGCTAAAAATTTATATCAATCTAGAGTTAGTTTTCGAGAAATTTTAAAAACTGCAGTTGCTGGAAGAAAATTAATTAGAGCAATTGGTTATGTTGTAACAACTGAATCAGGAGAAGAAAAAGCTTTTTTAGAGGCCTTACAAAAAGCAGGAATTGAAATAAGAAGCAAAGAATTACAAATATTTCCAGGTGGAATGAAAAAAGCTGATTGGGATGTTGGAATGGCAGTAAATGCAATTGAATTAAGTAAAAGCGTTGATGCAACAATTTTAGTTACAGGAGATGGTGATTTTGTTCCTTTGGTTGAATATTTAAAAGGCCAAGGACAACAAACAGAAGTAATTGCTTTTTCTAAAAGTGCTTCTTCTAAATTAAAAGAAGCATGTGATGATTTTGTAGATTTGGGTAAAAATCCTGAAAATTATTTAATCAAAGCAACTTTAAAAAGACCTCGTATAATAAAAAAATAAATAATTAATTATTTCTGGTCTATAGACAAACAGGTATAAACCTGTAGTGTGTAGATCAGAAAAAGAAAAATATGTTAAAGATATTTAAAACAGAGATTGAAGGAAAAGAACTCTCTGTTGAACTAGGAAGATTAGCTCTACAAGCTAATAGTTCCGCATTAGTAAAATATGGAGAAACAGCTGTATTAGCTACAGCTGTTATGTCCAAAAGAACAACTGATAAACCCTACTTTCCATTAACAGTAGATTATGAAGAAAAGTTTTATGCTGCTGGAAAAATTAAAGGAAGTAGGTGGATTAAAAGAGAAGGCCGTCCTTCAGACGAAGCTATTCTTACTGGTCGCTTGGTTGATAGAACCATTCGATCTCTTTTTGATCAAAGAATAAGAAATGATATTCAAGTAGTGTTAACTGTTTTATCTTTTGATGGAGAAAATGATCCTGCTTTACCAGCTTTAATTGGTGCTTCTATTGCTTTATCAACTTCTGATATTCCTTGGAATGGACCAGTAGCTGGTATTTATATTGGCCAAGATAATGATAAATGGATTCTTACTCCAACTATGTCTGCAAAAGAAAAATCAGGTTCAGAAATAATTATTGTTGGAACAGAAAAAAATAAAGAAATAATTGTTAATATGTTAGAAGGACATATGCCAGAAATGACAGAAGATGATTTAGCTAAAGGAATTGAATTTTCTAAAAAATACATTAAAAATCTTTTAGATTTTCAGAAAAAAATAATTGATGAATTAAAACCAGAAAAAGCAAAAGTAGAAATTAAAGAATTAGATAAAGAACTTGAGAAAAAAATACAAGATATTCTTGATAAAGAATTAGAAGATACTCTTTATTCTCCAAAAACAAAAAAACAAGGAAAACAAGAATTAGATGAATTAATAGAAAAAATTAAAGAAATTTGTGAAGAAGATCAAATAGGTTTAGCTATTGATTTTATGGAATCACAAATTGATAAAATGGTTCATAAAAACGTTCTAGAAAAAGAAAAACGTTTAGATGGAAGAAAAATAGATGAATTTAGAAAAATTACTGCTGATGCTGGAATTCTTCCAAGAATACATGGTTCTGGATTATTTAAACGAGGAGAAACTCAAGTATTGTCTCTTCTTACTTTAGGTCCTCCTGGAGCAGAACAAATGTTTGATCAAATGGAATTTGAAGGAACAAAAAGATTTATGCATGACTATAATTTTCCTCCTTTTTCTGTTGGTGAAACTGGCAGAATGTTTGGGCCAGGAAGAAGAGAAATTGGTCATGGTGCATTAGCTGAAAAAGCATTAAAACCAATTATTCCTTCTAAAGATGAATTTCCTTATACTATTCGTATAGTATCAGAAGTATTGGGCTCTAATGGTTCTTCTTCTATGGCATCTGTTTGTGGATCAACTTTATCTTTATTAGATGCAGGCGTCCCTATAAAAGCAAATGTTTCTGGAATTGCAATGGGATTAATAATGGATGATAAAAAATACAAAATACTTACTGATATTCAAGGATATGAAGATCATTATGGAGATATGGATTTAAAAGTAGCTGGAACAAGAAAAGGAATAACAGCTATTCAAATGGATGTTAAAATTGATGGAATAAGCCTAGATATATTAAAAGATGCTTTTAAACAAGCTAAAAAAGCTAGATTAGGAATATTAGATGAAATGGAAAAAGCAATTAAAACTCATAGATCTGAATTATCTTCTTTTGCTCCTAGGGTGTATTCTTTAAAAATTAATCCAAGTAAAATTGGTTTAGTTATTGGCCCAGGAGGAAAAACAATTCATGAAATAACTGATGAAACAGGAGCTGCAATTGATATTGATGATGATGGAACAGTATTTATTACTGGAGATGATGCTGATTTAGCCAAAAAAGCAATGAGTAGAATTAAGGCTTTAACCAGAGAATTTAAAGTTGGAGAAATTTTTGATGGAAAAGTAATTAAGATTATGGATTTTGGTGCATTTGTTGAAATAGCTCCAAAACAAGAAGGATTGCTTCATATTTCTGAAATGGGAAAAGCAAGAGTTGAAAAAGTAGAAGATGTTGTTAGCCAAGGAGATATAGTTAATGTTAAAATTAAGAAGGTAGAAGATAATGGTAAAATATCATTAACAATGGTAAACAAAAAATGAGCCTATTTAAAAAGGAGGACAAAATTAAAAAAGACATTAATTTAACAACCCTATCAAGACCACAAGATGATGATGGTCCAATAAATGCATTGCCTGAGTATAAAATACGAACAATGTATACTGATTTACAAGAAATTGAACCACAAAAAGAAATTAAAAAAGCTCCATTACCAAAAACAGATACAAAAGAAAGAAAGAAAATAAAAGAAAGAAAAAAACAAGAAAGAATAGAAAAAAAACAAGCCCAAAAAACAGCTTTATTTGAAAAGAAGAAAAGCTTAATCAAAAGAGCTCCATTACCAAATATTGAAGAATTAATAAAAAGCGCTCCAATAGATAAAAAAATTAAAAAAGCTCCTTTACCAGGAACTGAACAATTAATAGGAAGTATTCCTAATAATCTTCCTATTATTAAAGAAAGCAAGAAAGACATTAAAGAAGCAAAACCAGAAAAGAAAATAGAATCATATATTCCTATTCCACGAAAAAGAAAAATTAGACCTATTTTTCTTTTATTAATAATAGCCCTCTTAATAATTGGAGGGGGTTTTTATTGGATAAATCGAGAACCAGAACCAGTTATACCAGACCCAATACCAGAACAAATACAACCATCAGAATCATTAATACAAGTTAATGAAACAAAAATATTTGATTTGCAAGATTCTTTATTTGAATTAATAAAAGAAAAATCACAAAATCAAGAAATAGGAATAACTAGAAGATTAGCTATATTAAAAAATGAAAAAGAGTTTTTGTCTTTAAATGAATTATTTCAAAAATTAGAAATAACTCCTCCTCCTTATACAATTTCTAATTTAGAAGAAAATTATACCTTAGTTATTTATTCTCAAGAACAAGGAAAAAGATTAAATCTAGTAATACAAGTTAAAAACTCTGAAATCTTAAAACAAAGAATGAAAGAATGGGAATCCACAATGCTTAATAATTTTTCCAAGTTTTACATTGACGATCAACCAGGAGAAAAGGCTAGTGAAGCTTTTTTAATTGATAATTACAAAGGAATAGATATTAGATATATTAATTTACCTGATACTGATTTAACTTTAAACTATACTATTAGAAATAATTTATTGATTATTGGAACAAGCAAACAAGCTATTTATTCAATTGTGGATAACCTGTAGAAAAAATTATTATTAGAATTAATTTATTAAAGTTTAGTCAATAGAAAATACTTGATTTTGAAGCTAAAAACCAAGAATTTGACAATTCCTGGTTTTTTTAATTCTAATAAATAGTTTTCCACATTTTAAGGGTGGGCTACGGAATGTTATTCGAACTCTGGTTGAGGGCAATAAGACGATTAAGGTATGTTTTGAGGGATTAAAATTGATTTACAAAACAAATTAAAGGCGTTAGAATAAAGTTATATGAAGTTAAAATTTTTAATTGATCCAAAATATGTATTCCTACATACTTTTAATCAGGACCAACACAAAGAACCATTTAAAGGATGGGGTAATTTTACAATGAAAATATGGGATAAACATCCCCAAGAATGTTATTTTTTAGCCGGATATGCTGAATGGCCAATTATTAAAAAATCATCTTTGCCATCGATTGCTAATAATGCTGAAAAACTACTTAATACTTGGTTAAAAAATCCTCAAGCAAGAAATCTAATAAATGAAACAGAAAAATACCGTGATTGGCTCGAAAAAGAATGGAACAAAAAGGGGAGGGAAACTCTAAGTGAGTTAGAAAAAATTATTAAAATACCTTTACCCAATAAGACAATATCAGTATATGTTACTCATCCCAAATTAAATAATGGTATGACCATAAATACAGAAATAATTACATGGGGTCATTCCGAAGATTGGAAAAACTACTCTATTGTATATTTATGTCATGAAATTATGCATATTCTATTTTGGAACATCAAATCATCTGTTTCTCATGCCATAATAGAGTTGGCAACCGACAATGAATTAAGAATCAAATTAAATAGAAAAGGGAAATACTTCAAAGAAGGAAAATTTGATATTGGACATAATAAATTACGAAAGATCGAACAAAAATTACTTCCTTCGTGGAACACATATCTGAAAGATCCAAAAATAAACATAAAACAATTCGTACAAAAACAAAAAGAGATCAGCGATTAAGACTGATCTCTTTAATTATAGGGATCGTAATTACATCTTTGGGGTTCACCGTAAAATCCTTTTCCCGCCTTTAATGAAAGAACTCTACAGTCGGTACAAGCAAAACGATATTCGCAATCTCTGCATTTATCTATCTTGCCAGATGTAATGCTCCAATGCTTTTTAACCTGACCGCGAATAATCTTTTGTAGATCTTGACAATGAACATTTCCCATAATTTGATCTCTAGCAAATATACAGGGCAGAACATCGCCTTTGCTTGTTACGGCCAATTCCCCGCCCCAACAAGTATTCCATTGACGTGCCATGTTGAAAAATTTTCTATCAATATGAAGATACAATCCACTTGATTGTTCGGAAATAGAAATCGGATATTCTTCTCCTCTGCCCACAGGACGAACATCGTCAGGCACACAAGATTTTTCTTGAGAAACAAACCCTTCTTCTCGCATTAGTGCCTCGATATAAACCATATCATCTTGATTTTCGGGCATTCTTACTACGCCTACCCTAAATTCAATACCTGCATCTCTGACTTTTCTAATATTTCTTATAAAGTTACTGAAACTCCCTCTGATTGTGGTACATCGATCGTGGACCTCTGAACAACTACCAAGTAATGTGGTGGCTATTTTTATTCTATACTTCTTCATCAGGTCAATATCTTTGTCCGTTATCAGTGTTAAATTGCTGTAAATCTCGATTAAGGGAATACTATCTAACTCTCGGACACAATCAATAAAGTACCATAGGTTAGGATAAAGAAACGGCTCTCCGCCCGTAAACTGTATCTGTTCAAACTTTAATTGAGAAGCTTGTGTAATTAACTTCTTTAGTGCTCCTTGATCCAGGAAATTTCCACGCACAATAGACCTTGTATAGCAGTGTAGACATTCTTGATTACAGGCATCTGTAATCTCTACCCAAATCATGTAGTTCGGAAAGGTAAATACTTGATCGATGGGCCTGTCAAATAATCGTTCTGCTGAAGATTCGATCAGAATGGCTTCATAGATTTGCGGTGCTTCTTTTTGAAGTATTGTAATCTTGTCTTGAATACTTCTTGAAAGTTTAATGATTTTCGCCAAAAAATTTCCCGTCTGTCTTGTAATTTGAACAATTATATTTTTTTCTAAATCGTAAATTGCCCATCTTACTGTACCCTCAACAAGCCATAAATCACGACCTAAAGATAACACTTTTTTCATATCGCCTCCTCTTTTTATAAAATCGGGGGAGATAAATTCACCTCCCCCGACGAATAAAATGCATCCCGATCACAATTTCGGCGAACAGGGACCTGGCTTGCAACATTGGCACTGGATCATCGATTTCTTGTGGTCTCTTTGAATAGAAATCACGCGATCTCTGAGATCCGTGCCGCGCTTCGGATCTTTAATGGCGCTCTGCTTTTTTTTCATTGCAACGCTCCTATTTTCTGCTTTGTTTGAATTTATCTCGATTTCTCAAGATAACGAAACAGAAACCACATCTACTGATTAAAGAAAATTTCAGTAAATTAAATAAAAAGAGCTACCTCCTTATTATTAAAAAGATAACATTTAATTAAAATCGTGTCAATCCAATTTTAAGTGTGGGACGACTAGAATGTATTAAAACCTGCTTGTATGTATAAAAAAAGAGCGTCAGAGCAACTTAATAAGTTGATAACGCTCATAAACTCAGGTAAAGTTCTGTATTTTAGTGGTCAGCCGATGAAACTTTGTCATTTGTAAAAAGTTCTATTTCATCGTTTTTGGCTTTACGGATTTCTTCCTGTGACCCCATAGCGAGATTGCGCATTGCCTCTCAAAGGCCCTTGGGAAAAAATTGAAAGCTGTGATGGGAGCAAGAATAGTGCCCGAGATAATACAACAGAAAGCCTTTAAAAGATCTTCTATGTTTCCGGTAAACTCCTCTCTTATCTCCGTCGGCATTTTTTCAAGGGTCTGCGCAATGCTTCCAGAAAAATCCAATTGGAAAGAAAATCCTTTGTTCTGAACTTTTATTTGAAACATTTAAAGAGCCTCCTTTAACTCTATTACAATTATAGCATATCTACAGAATTTGTCAATATGTTTAGCTTCAAAAGATGGGCAACGGGAATTGAACTTATCAAGAAAAATAAAAAAATCACTATAAAGTGATTGCTAAAAATAGTATCTATTCTCTATTAATAAATATATCCAATGATTCTCCAATCATCTTTATGAAGAGTTCTAACTTTTCTAATGCCATAGCCTAAACTCATTTCTGATATGGTAATATAGTTTCCATTAACTGATTCTACATAAGCAACGTGTCCATAATAACTATTCTCTCTTGTTTGAACAATAGCACCTGCTCTTGGTTCACCACCAGTAGCAAAACCATATTGAGGTGCTTTATAAATCCAAGTCTTAGCATGGCCAGACCATGGAACATATCTTCTTTGGGCAACATACCAAGTACATTGGCCCCATGGAAATGTATGGCTTTGAGTTGCATAAGGCCTTGGAAAACTAGAATAAGTAGCATAAGAAACAGTTGGAGCATAATACACTGGTTTTCTGCCATCTGGAATAATTATTTCTACACCAACAGCTACTTTCCCATCAGCTGGTAAACCATTAAATTCAATTGTTTTTTCTAAATCACCCTTGTATGTAGAAACAACTTTTTCTAAAGAATCTCCTTTTTTAATTGTGTATTTTAATCCAGAAACAGGAAGAATAACTAATTCTTGTCCTGGTTTAATATAGTCCCAAGCACTTAAATCATTTGCCCATAAAAGAGTATTTGTAGAAATACCAAAAGCATTTGCTATTTGAGAAACAACATCTCCTGGTTGAATAACATAATTAATTATTCCATTTCTTTCTCCATTATATGTATTAATATTTGTAGAAGGAGAAGAAGATCCAATAAATGCGCTAGATTGTAATATATTGGCTGGAACTTCATAAAAATCAGTATCCATATATATTTCTTCAATTATTGTTTCATCTGGATTCAAATATTGAGAAGCATAAGCAAATGATCCTTTTCTAATAATTTCTGCTTGTTCATCAATTGGCAAAATACCAAAACTATTAACAATGGTTTGACTTATAAATGCAAAGCCTAATACAATAAAAATAACTGCTGCCGCCCTTAAATAAGGGAATTTGAGCAGTTTTATGTTATTTCTATTTATCTTTTCTGATTGCTTACCTGTTCTCCAGAAAAGATTTGTTTTCGGCTTATAAATAAGTCGTTGCCTTAGTTCAATGTATTAAAAAACCATGTCTGAACTACGGTACTATCTATTCTATCATACAATATATGTAAAGTCAAGCTTTTGTACAAGATGACCACATAGGTAACACTTTTGATACCTGAATAAATGTTTCATAGTTCAAGCTTTTTAAACAAAATACTATGCTATACTAAATATATGGAAAATATTCTAAAAGACTTAAATGAAAAACAAAAACAAGCTGTTGAAACAATAAACGGACCTGTTTTAATATTATCCGGACCTGGCTCAGGAAAAACAAAAGTAATAACTCATAGATTAGCATATTTAATAGAAAATAAAATTTCTCCTTCAAATCTTTTAGCAGTTACATTTACAAATAAAGCAGCTGAAGAAATGAAACTAAGAGTAATTAATATTTTAAAAAGAAAAACAGACATTCCATTTATTGGAACATTTCATTCTTTTTGTCTAAGAATTCTTAGAAAAGAAATTGATAAATTAAATTACAAAAAATCTTTTGTAATTTTTGATGAAGATGATCAATTAAAAGTAATAAAAAAAATTATTAAAGTATTAAACGTTGATCAAGATCAATTCTCTGCTAAAAAAATATCTAATACTATTTCTTCTTTAAAAAATGAAGTAATTGATTATAAAACATACGAAGAAAATGCTATAGAATATTTTGAGAAAAAAATTAGTAAAATTTATACTCAATATCAATTAGAGTTAAAAAAGAATAATGCATTAGATTTTGATGATTTAATTATGTTTTGCGTTCAATTATTTGAACAATTTCCTGAAGTCTTAGAAAAATATCAAGATAAATTTAAATATATTATGGTTGATGAATATCAAGATACAGATCCTGCCCAATATAAATTAATTAAATCATTGGCTGAAAAGCATAAAAATCTATGTTGCGTTGGAGACGATTCTCAAGCAATTTTCGGCTTTCGTAATGCAGACTTTAGAAATATATTAAACTTTGAAAATGATTTTCCAAAAGCAAAAGTAATTATTTTAGATCAAAATTATAGATCTACACAAAATATATTAGATGCTGCTTCTGAAGTAATTTCTAAAAATGTTTATCAAAAACCAAAAAAACTATGGACAAAGAATGAAAAAGGAATACCTATTTCTATTATAGAAGCATTGGATGAAAAATCAGAAGCCAATATAATTATTCAAAAAATATTAGAATTAAAAGAATTTACATTAAAAGATTTTACAATATTTTATAGAACAAATGCTCAGTCAAGAGCAATAGAAGAAGCTTTAATTAGATCTAATATTCCATATAAATTAATAGGAGGAGTAAAATTTTATCAAAGAAAAGAGATTAAAGATCTTCTATCATATTTAAAATATGTTGATAATAACGATATAATTAGCTTAGAAAGAATAATTAATGCCCCTTTAAGAGGAATAGGAAAAATTACATTTGAAAGAATTGCTAGGAATGGACTAAAACAAACAGCTCTAGAGAAAAAAGAAGTAAATGAATTTAATAAAATAATTACACAAGTAAAAGAATTAGCATTAAAAAAACCATTATCTGATGTTTTAAAATTTATTCTAGAAAAAACAAATTATAAAGATTATCTTGAAAAAACATACAAAGACAATTTAATAAATGATATTCCTGAATCAGAAATAAGGTGGGAAAACATTAATGAATTAATTAATGTAGCAAAAGATTATGATAAATTAATTCCACCATATGGATTAAAAGAGTTTCTAGAAAAAACAGCTTTAATGTCTGATTCTGATGAAATAAAAGAAAAAGATAATTTAGTTCATTTAATGACTCTTCATACTGCAAAAGGCTTAGAATTTCCTGTTGTTTTCATAATAGGTTGCGAAGAAGGAATACTACCACATTCTCGTAGCTTAATTAATCCATTAGACATTGAAGAAGAAAGAAGATTATTTTACGTTGGAATAACTAGAAGCAAAAAACATGTTCATCTTGTATTTTCTCAAATAAGGTCTAGCTGGGGAAGCAAAGAAGCAAATCCTCCTTCTAGATTTTTAACAGAAATACCAGAACACTTAATTAATTTTGAAAAATATGGAGATCTTATCGACTTTTAAAAAATATAATATTAGACCATCTAAAAAATTAGCACAAAACTTTTTAACTGATAAAAATATTTTAGAAAAAATAGTTGAAGCTGCTGATTTAAATATTAATGACATTGTTCTAGAAATAGGACCTGGTTTAGGAGTATTAACAAATGAATTAAGTAAAAGATGCAAAAAGATTATAGCAGTTGAAAAAGATGAAAAAATGTTAGAAGTTCTTAAAGACCGTAATTATCCTAATATAGAATTAATAAATAAAGATATATTAAAAACAACAATCCAATTACCTGAAAAATATAAATTAATTGCTAATTTGCCTTACTATATCACATCTCCAATAATTAGAATGTTTTTAGAAAAAGACCAACCAGAATTAATGGTTTTAATGATTCAAAAAGAAGTAGCTCAAAGAATTTGCGCAAAAAATAAATTATCTGTTTTATCTGTTTCTGTACAATTTTATGCTGATGCAAAAATTATCAAATATGTTTCTAGAAATTGTTTTTATCCTGTTCCAAAAGTTGATTCTGCAATAATTAAAATTATTCCAAAACAAATTCCTAATATTGATGTAAAAAAATTCTTTCAATTAGTTAAAATGGGGTTTTCCTCTAAAAGAAAAAAGTTGAAAAATAATTTAAAACCAATAATTAAAAAAGAAATTGATTTTGATCTAAATCTTAGAGCAGAAGATTTATCTGT
>JAHJST010000006.1 GCA_018829905.1 Patescibacteria group bacterium | reverse complement strand
TAGAGGAAGAAGAACCAAAACCAGAATTTTTTGCTGAAATAAAAAATGAAGGCACGATTGAAGAATTTAAAAAAAAAGTCACGGAAATTGCAAAAAGATTACAGGAATAGTTTGCTAAACAAGATTATTTAAGGCACATACTTCGGTGTGTGTCTTTTATATTAAGAATGGTTCTAGTTGTCTATTAAGCCAAAAAGCCCATTACTGGCTATTTTTTATTAGAATATAACCTTATTTTAAACCAAAATTTTAAAGGTTTTGTATAATCATTAACTCATTAATAATAGAAACTCCTGCAAATTGCGGAGCTAGTAAAAAAATAAGGAATAATAATATTTTTTTTATATGTATTATTAAATCAATTTTTTTTGTTTAGGAATATTCAATCCTAAATGTTCATAGGCTAGATTTGTAACTATTCTTCCTTTTGGTGTTCTGGCTAAAAATCCTATTTGCATTAAATATGGTTCATAAACATCACAAACAGTATCTTTATCTTCAGATGTTATTGCTGCTAATGTATCTAAACCAACTGGTCCACCATTAAATTTATCAATTATTGATTGAATAATTAACCTGTCTACATTTTCTAATCCTAATTCATCTATTTCTAACATTTCTAAAGCTTGTTTAGCAATTTCTTGATCTATTTTTCCTTTTCCATGTACTTGAGCATAGTCTCTTACTCTTTTTAATAATCTATTAGCTACTCTAGGTGTTCTTCTAGCTCTTTTAGCTATTTCTTTTAATCCTTTTTCATCTGCCTCTATTTTTAATATTTTACTAGATCTTTTTAAAATATTTTCTATGTCTTTTTCATTATAGTATTCTAAATGATAAGTAGCACCAAATCTATTTCTTAAAGGAGAGGATAATGAACTAATTCTTGTTGTGGCTGCTATTAAGGTAAATTGAGGTAATTCTAATTGTATGCTTCTAGCTGATGGTCCTTTTCCAATAATAATATCTAGATAGTTTTCTTCCATGGCTGGATATAAATATTCTTCTATTATTCTGTTGAGGGCATGGCATTCATCTATAAATAATATATCTCCTTCTTCTAAATTAGTTAATATAGAAGCAAGATCTCCTATTTTTTCTATTGCAGGACCAGAGGTAATTTTAATATTTGTATTTAATTCTTTAGCAATTATGTGTGCAAGCGTGGTTTTACCTAAACCCGATCCACCATATAAAAGGATGTGTTCTGGGCTATCTTTTCTTTGTTTTGCTGCTTGTAATAAGGTATTAAGATTATTTTTAATCTTTTCTTGACCAAAATACTCTTCAAACCTATTTGGTCTAAGAGTTCTATCTAATATTTCATCTTCAATGTTTTCTTTTGGGTCTGTTTGCATAAAAGCTTGACAATGATTCTTTTATTTGTTATAATGGTATTGTAATATAAAAAGGGGGGAATCTAACGAGATTCTTTCTTTTTTATACTCATTTTTAACAATCTGCAGGTAATAAGGGTAACCAAATTATTTTATTTAAACACCCTTTGGAATATTTTTTAGTTTAGGATATTTTGGTGTCTTCCTTGTTGAAGTTTTTCTGAAATATTCCTCGGAAATATTTTGAACTTCGGATCCTATGCCGATGTATTAATTGCCTGCAGGTTGTTGAAAAGGAGGTTATTATGAAATATATGTTCGTTTTTGTTGGTGAGCATTATAGGTCTTTATATGTTGATCTTGCTGGAAGATATGTTTTTTCAAATGAAGAGGCGGAAATTCATAAAAATGCATTCAAAAAAACTGGCGTGGATTATGAGCTTTGGCAAGTAAATAGAATTGTTGATCCTTAATAATGCGGATCCATTCATACCAGACCAGGCAGAGGTGCCTGGTCTTTCTTTTTATTCTCCAAAGACTCTTTCAACTTCTTCTAATGTTGTGATTTTTTGAATAACTTTTAATAATCCATCTTGTTTCATTGTAATCATTCCAGCTTTTATTGCTGTTTCTCTGATTTCAGCTATTGAAGGAGTTTTTAAAATAGTTTTTTCCATTGAATCATTAATAATAAACAATTCAAAAACTCCTATTCTTCCTTTATAACCAGTAAAACTACAATATTCACATCCTTTTTCATTAATTTGTTTTATCTTTCCTATTTCTGGTTTTTTAGCTCTTTTAGGAAGGTTGTCTAATTCTTTAAAATCTTGTTTATTTGGTTCAATTTCTATTGAACATTTAGGACAAACTTTTCTTACTAATCTTTGGGCTATAACTAGATTTAAAGCAGGAGGAATTAAAGTAGTAGTTACTTTCATATCTACTAATCTAGGAATTGCTCCAGCAGCATCATTTGTATGTAAAGTAGAAAATACTAAATGACCAGTTAAAGCAGCATTTATTGCTGTTTTCGCTGTTTCTTCGTCTCTAATTTCTCCCACAAGAATCATATCTGGATCTTGTCTAACTATCGATCTTAAGCCAGCTGCAAAAGTATATCCCTTATCTGCATTAACTTGTGTTTGTTCGATTCCCTCTAAATGATATTCAATAGGATTTTCTAATGTAATAACTTTAATTTCTGGTTTATTTACTTTTTTAAGAAAAGCATATAATAGAGTGGTTTTTCCAGAACCAGTTGGTCCAGTAGTAATAATCATTCCATTTGGTTTTTTCAATTCTTTTCTAATTAATTCAAAATCATATTCTTGTATTCCTAATTCTTCTAATTCTAAACCAATTGCTTTTGGATCCAGAATTCTAATAACAATATTTTCTCCATATTCTGCTGGAATAATTGAAACCCTATTTTCTATTTCTTCATTATCTGATTTAAAACTAAATCTTCCGTCTTGAGGAACATTATGAATATTTAATTTTAATCCAGAAAGAACTTTTATTCTTGATAAAAATAAGTTGTAATTAGAAAAAAGAATATCACAAATATCTTGTAGCATTCCATCTATTCTAAATCTTAGTCTTACTGATTGTTCTTGTTCGTTTTCCAAATGGACATCAGATGCTTGTAGTTTTAAAGCAGATGCAATAATAATATTTAGAAGATCTGTTGCATTAATATCTGCTTTAGATAATCTTTCTTTTAAATCTTCAATAGTAGATATTTGTTCTTGTATTATTTTCAATTCTTCAACATCAATTTCTGTTTCTTTTGTTGTTGCTGTTTTTTTAATGTTTAAATTTTCATATCTTTTCCATGCTCTATTTAAACTACTTTGAGAAACTATTAAAATGCTTGTTTTGTATTGTTTTTTTTCAAACTCTTTAATAAATTTTTGTGTTTCAGATAATCTAGAATCTAAACAAGCAATAAATAAATGTTTTTGTTTTTTTTGAATAATAGCTGCTTTTGCTTTTTCAGCTTGTTCTTTTGTTGCTAATAATAGTCCTGTTTCATCAATTGGAGATATTTGAAGATTAATATAGGGAAAACCTAGCTCAGTCGCTAGGTTTTTAGCTCTTTGTTCTTCTTCTTGTTTGTGAATTTGTTGTATTTTTATATTTGTTTTATCCTCCATATGTGTTAATTTTATATCAAAACTTTATAATTTGCAAGTTTTTCTTTTTAAAAAAAATAAAAACCTGTTAAGATTAAATCAATGCAAGAATTTTTAGTAAAAAATGTTTCTCAAACAAAAAAACTAGCTAAATTATTAGCTAGAGAAATTAAATCTCCTTTGGTTATAGCTTTTCAAGGAGAGCTAGGAGCTGGTAAAACTACCTTTATTCAAGCTTTTGCAAAAGAGCTTGGAATTAAATCAAAAATTACCTCTCCTACTTTTGTTTTAATGAAAAAGTATAAGAATCTTTATCATATAGATTGTTATAGGATAAATTCTTTTAAAGAAATATTAGATTTAGGTTTTGAAGAAATAATTTATAATAATATTGTAGTTATTGAATGGGCTGAAAAAATAAAAAAGATTTTACCTAAAAATACTATTTGGTTAAAATTTAAAATTGTTTCTGAGAAACAGAGAAAAATACAAATTTTATGAAAAAATTAGTTTTAATAGATTCAAACGCAATAATTCATAAAGCATTTTATGCTATACCTCCTTTAACTAATAGAAATAAGGAACAAATAAATGCTATTTATGGTTTTTCCTCTATATTATTAAAAATAATTAATGAATTAAAACCAGATTATGTAGGAGCAGCTTATGATTTACCTGCTCCTACTTTTAGACGTGAAAAATATGCTGAATACAAATCTAATAGAGCAAAAAAACCAGATGAATTAATTGAACAAATTCCTAAAACTAAAGAAATAGTAAAAGGATTTAATATTCCAATATTAGAAATGAAAGGATTTGAAGCAGATGATATTATTGGAACATTATCTAAAAAATTTAAAAATGTAGACGTGTTAATTCTTACTGGTGATTTAGATACATTACAATTAATTGAAAAAAATATTAAAGTATATGCATTAAGAAGAGGAATGACTGATACAAAAATTTATGGAGCAAAAGAAGTTATGGAAAGATATGGATTAAAAATTAATCAATTAATTGATTATAAAGGATTAAGAGGAGATCCTTCTGATAATATTCCTGGTGTTCGGGGTGTCGGAGAAAAAACAGCAATACTTTTATTAAAAGAATTTGGTTCTATGGAAAATTTATATAAAAATATTGATAAAGAGAATAAGATTTTAAAAGGAAAATTATTAGAAAGGTTGAAGGAACATAAAGAAATGGCTTTTTTTAGCAAAGAATTAGCCACAATTAGATTAGATGTTCCAATAAAAACATCTTTAAAAGAATTAAAATTAGATTTTAAAATTGATGATGTTAAAAAAGCTTTTGATAGATTTCATTTTAAATCATTAATTAGTCGTTTGCCTGGCTATGAACCAGAAAAAGAACCAGAGCAAGGTAGTTTAATATGAGCAAAAAACTAAAATTAATAATTATTGTAATAATATTAATCCTTGTAGCACTTTTTTTATTTTACAAGTTTGGTGGTAGAAGCGTAGATATTGGAGAAAAAAATATTAAAGAAGAAAAAAAAGGAATTAGTCCTATTACTGGACAAGAATGTGAGAATTATAATTCTCGTGCTTTTGCAGTTATGTTAGCATCTGATCCAATTACTCGTCCATTATCTGGTATTTCACAAGCTGATTTAGTTGTTGAAATGCCAGTTGTTACTGGAAGCATTACTAGATTAATGGCTGTATTTAATTGTGAAGAACCAAAAGAAATAGGCTCTCTTCGTAGTTCTCGTCATGATTTTATACCTTTAGCTTTAGGATTAGATGCTGTTTATGCTCATTGGGGTGGTTCTCATTTTGCCTTAGATGAATTAGATTCTGGTTTTTTTGATAATATTGATGCATTAAATAATCCATATAATGCATATTTTAGAAAATCTACTTTATTTGCTCCTCATAATGGTTTTACTTCTTATGATAGATTATATAATTCTTCTAAAAAATTAGGATATAGATTAGACAATGAATTTGAAGGCTATGATCATTTAGAAAAAATAGAGAAAAATGATATTAAAGGAGGATTAACAATTGGTTTTGCTGGAAAGTATAAGGTTTATTGGGATTATTCTGATGGATTGTATTATAGATGGCGTGGAGGAGAAAAAGAAATGGATAAAGATAACAATGAACAAGTTAAAGTTTCTAATGTTGTTGTATTAAAAGCTTTTTCTAGACAAATAGAGGGACAGTATAATGATGTTGATATAGAAGGACAAGGAGAATTGATTCTTTATCAAAATGGTCAAGAAATTAAAGGTTATTGGAAAAAAGAAACAAAAGATTCTAAAATGTATTTTATGGGAAACGATCAAAAAGAAATTAAATTAGTTCCTGGTAAAATATGGATAGAAATAGTTGAGCCAAATTATGAAATTAAGTGGGAATAAAATATTTTTAATAATATGTTTTTTAATTGTTCTTTTTGTTTATGGTCAAACAATTTTTGGTGAATTTGTTTTTGATGATAGAATCATTCTGGAATACAAACCGTTTTTATCTGACATTAATCAATTATATAAAACAGTTTCTATTTCTTATTGGGCACAAGAAGCAGGATTATATAGGCCAATAACTCTTTTAACTTATTCTTTAAATTATATTATTTTTGGTTCTGGGTCTTGGAGCTTTCATTTAATTAATATTCTTCTCTATGCTTTAACTGGTTATTTTATTTATGTGTTCTTTAAAAAAATGTTTTCCAAGAAAATTGGATTTTGGTCTGGCTTAATATTTTTGTTGTTACCTATTCATACGGAAGTAGTAGCTAATATTGTTGGTAGGGCTGAAATATTGGCTTTGTTTTTTTCTTTGTTATTTTTTATTGAGCTTTTAAAGAAAAAAATTAATTTATGGAAATTAGGTTTATGGATTTTTTTAGCTTTGGCTTCTAAAGAAACAGCAATTGTTTCTGGTTTGATTGCTTTAATTATCATTTTAATTAAAAAATTTCAAATTAAAAAATATATTCTTCCTGGTATAGTTAGTATTGGTTCATTTTTTATTTATTTATTTTTTAGATTTTTGGTTTTAAAACAATATTTTTTAAATATTAGTACAACAATGGTTGAAAATCCTTTACTGTTTGTTGATTTTAATCAAAGAATATTAACTAGTTTTAAAATATTTTATTCTGTATATTTTAAAAAAACTATTTTGGGATTAAATCTTTGTTCAGATTACTCATATAATCAAATTTCTGTTATTAATCGTTTGGATTTAGAATCATTTGTAGGAATATTAATATTTTTATTTTTTATTATTTTAATTTTTGTTTTTTGGAAATCAAAACCATTTATTTCTCTTGGTTCTAGTATATTTATTTTTGGATTTTTGCCTGTTTCTAATATTTTAATACCCATTGGAACAATTGCTGGAGAAAGATTAATGTATTTTCCTTCTCTTGGTATTTGTTTAATTTTAGCTGGTTTGTTTAGAAAAAAACTATTAATTTTATTAATTTTAATTTTAGTTTTTTATGGAGGAGTTAGTACTATTAGAGCAAATGATTGGTTAACAGAAGAAAAAATATTTTTTTCAGCAGCTAAATGTGCTCCAAACAGTGTTTTGTCTAGAAGTAATTTAGGAGCAATTTATTATTTAAAAGGAGATCTTGAAAATGCAGAAAAAGAATTTTTAATTGCTAATGATATTTATGATAATTATTCTAAGGGTGTAAATAATTTAGGATTAATTTATTGGAAAAAAGGGAATATAGAAAAAGCAAAGGAATTATTTTTAAAAGCTTTGGATTCTGAATTTCCATATCATGGTGCTTATGAGAATCTTGGCTTGATTGGCTTAGAGCAAGAAAATTATGATGAAGCTAAAAAATGGTTATTATTATTTTACAACGATGAAGAGTTTGTTAATGAATATATAGAAATGTTTAAATTATGATTACTTTTTTATACGGACTAGACATATATAGATCTAGACAAGAATTAAGAAGATTGATTCAAGAAAAAAAATCCAATTCAGATTATTTGGATTTTATTAGAATAGATATTAATGATAAAGGAATAGATTTTTTTGAAGAAATTAGTAAATCTATTAATTCTATTTCAATGTTTGATAATAATAAATTAATTGTTATTGAAAATATATTTTCTTTTGACAAAGAAGCACAAGAAGAATTTATTGAAAAATTAAAGAATTTTGATAAAGATTTAATTGTTTGGGACGAAAAACCAGATTTAAGAACTAAGTTATTTAAATTCTTAGAACCTAATTCTAAGAAATTTGATTTATTAAAAGGATCTGAATTAAGAAATTGGATAAAAGATTATTCTAAAGACATTGAATCTTCTGCAATAGATTTATTAATAGAATATGTTGGGTCTGATTTATGGAGAATGAGTAATGAAATTGATAAATTATTAAATTATACTAAAAAGATTGAGAAAAAAGATGTAGAATTATTAGTTAAACCAGAATTTGATTTAAATATATTTAATATGGTAGATGCTTTGGGAGATAAAGATAAGAAAAAAGCTATAAGTTTGTTTAAAAAACATTTAGATAAAGGAGAAGATCCATTCTATTTATTATCAATGTTTATTTATCAATTCAGAAATTTAATAAAAGTTAGATCTGGTGGTAAATTAGACTTACATCCATTTGTAATTAAAAAAACACAACACCAAGCAAGAAACTTTGATGTTGATGAATTAAAAAAAATCTATCATTCGTTATTAATAATAGACTTTGATTCAAAAATAGGGAAAACAGATATTAAGACTGCTCTGGAGATGTTTGTGGTTGGACTTTAGATTCTTTTGTTATTCTAGCCATTCTTGATTTTTTTCTTGCTGCTGTATTTTTTTTAATAATTTTTCTTTTTACTGCCTTATCTATTGATTTGTATGTTTCTGGAATAAGTTTTTTAGCTTCTTGTTTGTTTTCTATTGATAATTCTTCAATCTTTTTAATATTTTTTCTCATTAATCTAAGACGACGAAGATTTAATTGTCTTCGTTTTTTTGATTGCTTTAATGTTTTTTTAGCTGATTTAGTTATCGGCATATTAAAATCATATTAATATATATTTATTTAAAATGCAAGAACTTATTAATTTTGTTAATTTTTTGTTATTTATTTTCTTTAAATATTCTTTTATTCTATTTTTCTTTAAGATTTTTAGATTCATTTCTTCTGGATCGAATTTAGCGTATCCATTTAATGATAAATATGCTAAATCTATGAAAGCTTTTTCAGGATTAGCCATAAGATAATTAGAATCTTTATGATATTGTACATATCCCCAAAACATTTTTTTTTGTATATGTTTATACATAAGATTATTTGCTTCAGTTTCTATCGTTTTGCTTCTTTTGGTTGTAGCCAATGTTAAGTGTAATGGTTTTTGGCTTAGAATATTATAAAAAGACAGAGCATATTCAAAAGAGATATAGCTTGGAGAATAAATATCTATGCTTAAATTCTTCCAATCAACATCATTAATATTAGTAGTATATACTTTTTTAGTAATTCTAATTAGTTCTTTGTTCTTTATTAATCGATTTATTGCAACTTTTAGACTTGCATTATTAAGCTTGCTGATTTTTTTAATATCAGATAGATAAAAATATGTCTTAGGTATGGATTTAATTTTCTGGATTAATTTTTCCATAAAGCTGTTTAATTATTGGGTAATGATTTTTTGGAAGAAAAACTTGTAATTCGTTTTTAAATTCTCTTTCTTTAAATTCTATTTTTGGTGTAATGAATGTTTTTCTTAATTTTTGAGAAATAAACCATAGATCATAAACATCTCTTGCTTTTTTTCTTTCAATTAAAGCATTTTGTTTTAATTTTTCTAATTCTTGCAAAGTTGGCACTAAAAGCAATGGATTCAAAATACTTGTTGGACTTTTGATTAATCTTAATTCATTTTCTATTTTGATTTTTTTATCTGTTTTATGAATTTCTATTTTTAAAGAAAAATTATGCTTTAATTTTTCATCTTTTATTAAAAACAATGCAAACATTGTTTGTTTTTTATTTTTAATGTCTTTTAGTTTCCAATTTTCATTTTCATTTATAACTTGATCAATAAACTCTTCAAATTCAGGAAATTCTATTCTTTTAATTTTTAATAAATCAATATCTTCTGAAAAACGAGGAGAATCATATGCTAATCTTAGAGAAGTGCCACCATAAAAAAGAATTTTAGACCCAATAGGGCTTTTAGCTAATTTGTTTAAAAAAATCATCTCTGCTTCTTCTTGTAGGATTTTATCTTTAGAAATGTTTTGATTTTTGGTTAAAAATATTAATTCTTGTTCATTCATAGATGTAAGAGAGTTAACAATTATGTTAACTTAAGTGTATCATCAAAAAATTAAAAAGTCAATGCTTTTTAAAAATATTTTTCAAAATATTCTAAGTTAATAGAATCTTCAATTTTAAATTCTCCTATTTCGGTTCTAATTAGTTTTTTTAAATAAGCTCCTGTTTTTAATTTTTTACCAATATCATTTGCCAATGATCTAATATATGTTCCTTTTGAACATTTAACTTTAATTTCTAATATAGGCCATTTGTATTTTAATAATTCAATATTATATATATTAATCTTTCTTTTTTTTAATTTTGGCTTTTGTCCTTTTCTTGCTAATTCATATGCTTTTTTGCCCTTAATCTTTATTGCGGAATATATTGGTGGTGTTTGTTTGATCTTTCCTATAAATC
This sequence comes from Patescibacteria group bacterium, assembly GCA_018829905.1. Classification (GTDB taxonomy): domain Bacteria; phylum Patescibacteriota; class Minisyncoccia; order RBG-13-40-8-A; family RBG-13-40-8-A; genus JAHJST01. The sequence goes on along the minus strand of JAHJST010000006.1, from coordinate 4,255 downwards.
TTTTTAATATTTTTTCAATTTTTTTTCTTTCTACTATATTACAATCTATTTTTTGTATTTTCCCTTCAATATCATATGTATCAGATATTTTTCCTAATTCTAGTGTTCCAATATATGTTTTATCTAAATTTAAAAACTTTGATTGCTTTTTTGTATCTTTTTCTGTTAATATCAAAAGAATTCCTTGAGCAAAAGGATCTAAAGTTCCTGCATGACCAACTTTCTTAATTTTTAATATTTTCCTTACTTTATCTACAATATCATGAGAAGTTGGTCCTTGTGGTTTGTATATGTTTAAAATCATTGTTAAACTATTAATATATGATAGGATTTATTGAAGGTAAAATTGAATTAGCTAATGATAAGTATGTATTTATTAATGTTAATGGCGTAGGGTATAAATTACACATATCTATGTCTACATTTAAAAATCTACCAGAAAAGCAAGAAAAAGTAAAATTATATACATATTTACACGTTAGAGAAAATATCTTAGACTTATATGGATTCTTAGAACAAGAAGAATTAGTATTTTTTGAATTATTATTATCAATCTCTGGAATAGGTCCAAAAGGAGCTTTAAATATTTTAACTGTTTCCTCAATTGAAAATCTTAAAAGAGCAATTTCTAGTGAACAAAGCGATATTTTAACCAAAGTATCTGGTATTGGTAAAAAAATGGCAGAAAAGATTATTTTAGAATTAAAAAATAAAATAGATCATATAGATGGTGATCTTTCTTATGATAATGAAGCAATAGATGCTTTGGTTTCTTTAGGGTATAAAATAAAAGAAGTAAGAGAGGCATTAAAAAAAGTAGATCATGAAGATGTTGGAGAGAAAATAAAACAAGCTTTAAAAATTTTAGGAAAATGAATTTTTTACAATCAAAACAATGGTTTGATTTCCAAAAAGCATTAGGAAGAAAGGTTTGGATGATAAATAATGTTTTAGTTATTAAACATGATTTGCCTTTTGGAAAATCATATTTATACTCCCCTAGATGTGGGGAAGATTTTTTATCTGATTCATTTTTAAAAAAAATTAAAGAAATAGGTAGAAAAGAAAAAGCAATTTTTTTAAAAGTTGAACCTCAAGAAAAAAAGATTTCTAAAAAATTTAAAAAATCTTCTAATTTACAACCTTCAAAAACTTTAATTTTAGATATTAAAAATGATTTATTAAAATCTTTTCATCATAAGACTAGGTATAATATACGTTTAGCAGAAAAAAAAGGAATAAAGATTAGAAAAGAAAAAAACCTTGAAGAGTTTTGGAGATTAATTCAAAAAACAAGTGAAAGAGATAAGTTTAGATTTCATGAAAAAGAATATTATGAAAAATTATTACAAGTTCCTGGCGTAGAAATGTTTTTAGCTGAATATTCTCCTGAATTGCAATCTAAATGTTCTGGATGTGCTACTAGATCTTCTTGTGAAATTAAATTTGTTGTTGCAGCTAATATTGTTGGATTTTTTAAAGATTTTGCAATATATTTACACGGTGCTTCTGATTATGATTTTCGTAATTTTATGTCTCCCTATTTATTACAATGGGAGCAAATAAAAGAAGCAAAGAAAAAAGATTGTAAATTTTATGATTTTTGGGGAATTGATGAAAAAAAATGGCCAGGAGTTACTAGATTTAAAAAAGGATTTAATGGGAAAGAAGTTAAATATATTGGTGCATATGATTTAGTTTTAAATCCTGTATGGTATTTAATATATAATTTAGCAAAAAAATTAGCAAAAAAATTGACAAGATATTAATTATTTGCTATGATAAGCATATGTTCTCTATAAGAGAATAAATTTATTTTAAGGAGATTGACGATGACAAAACAATTGATCACGTCAGGGCAGAGGAAACAGATTCTTAGGTTTTCTGAAGATGCTTTTGAAAAGGCATTAAATGAGGCATGTCTTGAAAAAGATGGTGCACAACGCATTATTGAACATGGAGATGAATTTTCTCTTGCTGTTAAGAATTCGACTTTGGCTTTGTTTAGAAATTTGTCAGTTTCAGACAAGTTTAAAAATGAACAAGTCGAATCAACCTATGGATATCTTTCTGGTTATAAGAAACCAATTAAGGTTTCTGATCAAATCGATATTCTACATGGTTTTTGGCCAGGTCTGAAAACAGACAAAGTGTCTCAAATCTTGAAAAACTATTCGAATCTGGATATACCAGATTGGATAGAAGGATTGTTTGCCATTATCAGACCAGAATTCTTTTCTGATAAATATGGAGAAGAATTAGAAGAAGTATTAAAAGCACTTTCAAAATCACGAAAAGAGAAATTCATAAACTACAGAGAAAATCAGCTTGGACCAGAATATCTTCGTCAAACACAGAAAACTATCACAGCACTTCAAAAAATCACAGAACAACAGGATAGTGACATACTTATTCTCCCAGCACAGTTTGGAATCAAACACAGAGGAAAATCAGTAAGAAGAGCACGAGAAACCTTTGAACAACATGAATTTGGAACAAACTCTAAAGACACAGCAACAATGCTTATTACTCATCTAAACCGCCTTCAACACTATGATGATCTATGGATTGATTGTTCAGGAGATGAATTTTCGGGAGCTGCTGATCCTTTCTCCTACGCTCCGTACTTCTATTTCTTTTTTGGTAGGGTTAAGTTCTTTACGTACTGGTTTGGCAGTGCTCATTCTTTCTGTGGTTCTGTTTCCGGTTTTTCGCAGTAGAATTTTTGAATTTTTGAATTTTCGGGTCATCCACGGTAGTGGATGGCCCTTTTTAAAATAAATTATTTGATATAATAAAAAAATTTTGGTAAATTAAAGATAAATAAAAAGCCAGAATTTTGAAGGTCATGGCTTTCAAAAGAGCGCAATACAAAAAAGATACTGCTTGTTTTTATCTATAACAGATTTTTGCATTTAGCAAGATGCTGTTGAATAAAATACAAAATCAAGAAAATTAATTTTCAAGATTTGGTGGTATGGGTGGATGAAAATAAATATTCGGAAGCTGATGATCAATTCTCCAACGCTCCGTACTTCAATTTCAATGATGGTAGGGTTAAGTTCAATACGAACTGGTTTGACAATGCTAATTCTAACTATGGTTCTGTTTCCGGTTTTTCGAAGTCTCTTTTTGTGATGCGAAATAGGCATCTAAATAGATGCCTATTTGCTATTTTATTGAACGAATCCATCCACCTATCATTCTTCCTATCTCTTGCAATTCTTTTTCTAATATAATATATTTCTTAATATTTAATGATTTTATTTCTTTTGCTAAGCGTATTAATGTTTTAAGAATAAATATTTTTTCATCAACCTTTTTTATCATTAATAGTTTTTCATTTTTAGATGAATATGTGGCTCTTAAAGAAAGAATCAAAGATTCTGTGATTTGATTTCCAATTTTCTGTCCTAAGGTATATTTTTCAAATCTTGGAAATGATTTTAAGCATTCATTAAATAATTTATATAATTCAATAATTTTATGAACAATAGAAATCTTGAATCTGTTGGTTGTGTTGTCAATAATCATAATAATAAAGTTGTTAATAATTATGATGATTTAATAACTTTAGAAAATTTATTTTTATCATGGAAAGAGTTTAAAAAGGGAAAATCAAAAAGAAAAGATGTTCAAGAATTTGAATTTAATTTAGAAGATAATATATTCCAATTGTATTATGAATTAAAAGATAAAACATATAAACATTCTAATTATTCTTCATTTTTTATTCAAGATCCAAAATTAAGACATATTCATAAAGCCAAAATTAAAGATAGAATAGTTCATCATTTAATAGCTAAATATTTAGAAAGTGTTTTTAATAAGTTATTTATATTTGATTCATATTCTTGTAGAAAAAACAAAGGAACACATAAAGCAGTTAATAGATTAAACTGTTTTTGTATAAAAATGAGCAAAAATAATAAAATCAATTTCTATTATCTAAAATGTGATATTAAAAAGTTTTTTGATAATTTGGATCATAATATATTAATAAATATTTTAAAAAGAAAAATACAAGATAAAGACATTTTAAATCTATTAAAAGAAATAATTAATAGTTTTTATAAAGGAATTCCATTAGGAAATTTAACTAGTCAATGGTTTGCAAATATTTATTTAAATGAATTAGACAGATTTATTAAACACGAATTAAAGATTAAACACTATATTCGTTATACAGATGATTTTGTAATATTAAATAAAAGCAAAAAAGATCTAGAAAAATTAATTCCAGTAATAAGAAAAT
>JAHJST010000005.1 GCA_018829905.1 Patescibacteria group bacterium | reverse complement strand
CATCATGGTCATCTTCTTGTAGTTATTTAACACCATTACATGCATATCCTGATCCTGGGTTTAGTCATGTACCAAATAGTCCAGTACCAGATGAAGACGTACAATTTACAGATGAAACAATATATTATGGTGGTTCTACAGCAAGTTTATGGTTTTGGACATTTGAAACAGCTGGAACATCATCAGAACAGAATCCAATAACTAGTTTTGATTCTTCTGGTCCTAAAGTAGTTATATTACAAGTTACTGATTCAGATAATTATACTTGCTCTTATTCAGATACTATTAAAATTAGCTTTCCCATACCTTTGTGGAGAGAGGTAAGGCCTTAAAATATGTTTTCTAAAAAATTAATATTTTTATAAAACACATGGAACAGAAAAAAAACAAAAATAAAAAAATGATTGGAATTATTATTTTCTTAATGATTCTAATCGTTTTAATATATTGGGTTAGTATTGAAATAAATGAATGGTGGAAATATAGAAGAGTATATGTTGAGCAAGGACTAGCTAGTGATAAATTTCCCTATAGACTATATACAGAACAAGAATTAATTGAAATAGGAAAATTTCCAGAAGATTTATATAGTAATATTCCTACAAAGATTAGACCAGAAGAGACTTATGATAAATTTTATCAAGCATTGGTTAAAGAAGATTTTAAAAAAGCTGCTGAATGTTTTGTTGAAGAGCAACAAATAGAATGGGAAGCTGCGTTGAATGAAATAAAGGAAAAAGGATTTTTACAAGAGATGATTAATGATTTGCCTGAAGAATTAGAAGATACCGACAGAAATTTAGATGCCATGAGTATGTCTTCTTATTATTATTCTTTAAAAGATGATCCAACCAGAGAAGCACATACAATTATTTTTACAAAGAATAGATATGGGATTTGGGAGATAGATGGTATATATTAGAAATTTTAATATAAATAAATATTTTTTAAATCATGTCTTTTAAAAGAAGAAAGGTGTTTTTAATAATAAGTGTAGTAAGTTTAGTTATTTTAGGCTTTATTTTAAATTCTAATAAAGCCTTTTTATATTCCAAAGATACTCATTATTCTTTAACTCAGGAAATGATAAAGTTATATAATTTAAAAAATGATCCAGATTTAACCAAAGATCAAATAGAATTAATTTTAAAGGGTAGTATGGATGAAGATACTTTGCCAAGACAAGCTTTTCATTTATATGATCCAATATATAACAGAGCTCCTTTTAATCTTTATACTGCTAAAACATGGGCAACTGATTATGGTGTTCAAAGACCAGGTGTATTAAAAATAGCTGCTGTTGAAGAAATGTTTAAAGGAACATTTATTCATCATGGTGATTATTCTTGGCAGGCTAGTTTGAACTATTATGCTAATAACAATAATGATGAGGCTTTTTATGGTTTGGGTCATATTTTACATTTAGTAGAAGATATGACTGTTCCTGCTCATTCTAGAAATGATCATCATATTACTGGTGATCCTTATGAGAGTTGGATTCATGATAATTTAAAACAAGAAGATTATGATTTTGCTGATGATTTATATAGAGGTAATCGTAGTGCTCGTTATTTATATAACATAGGCGATATTCTTAGTGCTTTGGCAAGGTATAGTAATGGATATTTTTTTAGCAAAGATACTATTGAATCTAAAGATTATGAATTTCCAGAAATAGTTAGGGAAAAAGCAGAAGATTTTGGGCCAATAAGACAAAGGACTTATTTATGGGGTGAAGACGAAAATGGAAAACTTTTTAGACTGGCTTTTAAAAGTCACTATAAGTCAAATTGGTTAGAGATTTCTTCTGGACAAAAAGAATCAGTTTATCTTATTGAGGAAAATGATCCAAACATTCACAAAGGTTACTGGCAACGTCTAGCACCAAAAGCTGTTTTATATGGAGCAAGAGCAATAGAAATATTTTTAGCTGATGCTAGATGGGAAAAAGAAAGATTAGCGTTAAGAGAACCAGAATTAAGTTGGCTTCAAAAAGCAGAGATTTTTTTGGGATTAAGAAAAGAAAAAAAACAAGAAAAGACTGAATCATCTTATTCTGAAACAAGTCCAATGCGTTTTCCTGTTTCTGATTCTATTGATCAAGAAATAGAACAGCCATTAATTATTGAAAAACCAAAATTAGAAGAAAAAAAAGAAGAATCTGAGCAAAAAATTGAAGAAATAATAGAGAAAATAATTCCAAAACAAGATACGCAGGATGAGCCAGTTATTGTTGAAGAAATAGTTGTTCAAGAACAAAATAATGATTTTGAAGTAATAAAAGCTGAAAAAACAGGAGAAAGTGGTGGTTCTAATGTTGAACCTGTTTCAGAAAATAATAATTCTCAACAATCTACTTCATATTTAATAATAAACGAGGTTCAAATAAGAAATAATGAATTTATTGAGTTATATAATCCAACAAGTTCAGATATTAATTTAGCTAGTTATTCTTTTGCATATTATTCTGAATCTAAAGATTGGAATGATCCACATAGAAATCAACAATTTCCTTCAAACGCTTCTATTTCAAGTGGAGGATATTATTTAATAGGATTATCAGGTTATGTAGAGTCTAGTGGTAATCCTGATGCTGATTGGCAACCTTATTCTACTAATCAATTAAGTAATTCCAATGGTTCCATTGCCATATTCCCATTTGATCCATCATTAAAAACAATTGAAGAGGCCAGAAATGGTGTTATTGATGTTGTTGCTTGGGCTAGTGTTAATAATGTAAAAGAAGGAACAGAATTTCAAGATACAATTGGTATAGACAAATCTATTCAAAGAAAGAGTTTTCAAGATACTGATAATAATAATTCGGATTTTGAGTATAAAAAGATCCCTACACCAATAAATTCTAATTTAGAAGAAAAAATACCTGGGACAGATATTCCAGATAATTTAGTTATTTCTTCAGATACAACATGGACAATAGCTGGTTCTCCATATTGGATTACAGCTAATTCAAATCAATGGCCAATAGTAGAATCAGGAGCTACTTTAACTATTGAACCTGGTGTAGTAATAATGCCAAGGGGTGGGCATTATACATTTCTTGAAATTAAAGGAGAATTAGATGCTCAAGGAACATCTTTAGAAAAAATAGTTTTTACATCTATTAAAGATTCTGATTATGGCGGTGCTGGAGGAGCAGCTCAAGGAGACTGGATGGATATGATAATAAGTGGAACAGCTGTTTTTGAAAATGTAATTTTTAGATATGGTGGAGATAGAGTTGGTTTAAATAAACTATATTCTGAAATGGTAAAAGTTGATTCTGGGACAATAACAATGAAAGATGTTTTAATGGAAAAAAGTGAAAGCAGAGCATTAAATTTAATAAATTCTAATTCAGTAATTGAAGATTCAGAAATTAAAGATTCTAAGATTGGAATTTTAATTCAAGGAGGTTCTCCTACAATTGATAATTGTATAATAAAAGATAATTCTGAATATGGTTTAGAAATTAATAATAGCGCTAGTCCACAGATTAAGAATAATTCTTTTGAAAACAATGGGACAAGTTATTCTCAAGGAGCTATTCATATTTATACTGCTTATCCTGAGCTTAGCAATAATCAGGTGTCTGGGAATAATATAAATGGGGTTGTTGTTCATGAAAATCATATAATTGGACAAAACACAACATGGAATAATGATTTAGTATATGTTTTATTTTCTAGTAAAGGTGATTATCCAACCGTTGCTAGTGGGTCTATATTAACATTAGAACCAAATACTGTTATAAAAGGACATGGTGGTATTCATTCTATTTTATTAGTTCAGGGAGAATTAATAGCGCAAGCAGCTTCTAGTAGTGAAATAGTATTTACCTCATTTAAAGATGATTCATTTGGTGGAGATACTAACAATGATTCTAGTGCTACGTCTCCAAACGACAATGATTGGAAAAATATTAAATTTGATGTAAATAGTACTGGAATATTAGATCATGTATTTATATATTATGCAGATGATACAAATCCAGTTGTTATTGATGCAAGCGCTGTTGTGCAAGAACTAGATGTTGATTATGATCCATAGGTATTGACAAAACATATTCTTATATGATATAATAGACATATGATTATGGAGGTGATAAAATGAAGATGAAGAAGATGAATAAGACAAGTGAGATGAGCAATGAACAAATTCTTTTTTGGGTGCTCGTTATCATTGTCATTGCTGCTTTTGTTTGTGCATTCGTGGTTTACCCAAACATGCAAAGGCAGTTACAAGAATTACAGATCGGAGGAATCGGCCCGGCTTTTGTCGGGCCTTTTTTTTATTGATATTTTTATATATTTCTGTTATTCTTTTTATTGGTACATTTAATAAAAATGAAAGGATAAATAATGGAATTTGAAGTTGGTCAAGTTGTTCAGGATGAAAAAGAGTTTTTAGATGCAGGTTGGGAAAAAATAGCTGATAATTGGGGGTATGGAGATGCAGTATTCCAAAAAAGAAACCATGGGTTTTTACATACTCTTTTTTGGGATCAAAAGACTAAAAAAATAAATCAAATTTCGTAAAATTAGATGGACTGAAATAATTTCAGTCCCTTTCATTTACAATAATATTTAATCATGATACATTATTATTCAGGAGGTGAATATGAAAATTATAATTTTCGGCTCTTTTCAAGGAAAAATAAGTTGGTTGGCTAGAATAATGCATGATTATTTAAAAGAAATCTGGAATATTAAAATTGTAGATTGTGATATTAGAGATATTCAACAAGTAGAAAATATAATTATTAAAGAAAATCCTCGTATTGTTGTTATTGCCTCTGCTATAACAGGTGGTATTAATAAGAATGGAAGATTTAATGTTGATTGGTGCGAAAGAAATAAAGCAGAAACAGATGCAGTTAATGTTGCTGGTGTGTATAATATTATGAAAGCATGTCCAGAAAAGAATATTCATGTTATTTTTCTTTCAACAGCTTATATTTTCGAAGCAATGAAACCAAAAAAAATTGGTTTTAAAGAGAATGATCCAATTACAAAAAGACCATTGTCGATTTATAGTCGTAGCAAATTGGAGGCAGAACGAATTATAAAAGATTATAGGTCTAAGAAAAGAACTTTCTTGATTTTAAGATTGAATATGCCAATTCATTCTGTTCCTAATTCAGAAAAAAACCTTATTGATAAGTTAAAATTTTCAAAACTTTTAGTCGGCGACAGAAGCTCAATAACAATTATCAGTAAGTTTTTAGAGGCTCTTAAATTGTTAATTAGACAGAGAAGAAGAGGAATATTCAATATTGTAAGTCCAGGACCTATTTCTCCTTTTGAATTAATGGAAATGTATAGATGTCACGTTGATTCTGATCATAAAAAGTTTAATCTTACAACCCAAGAAGAATTAATTCAAAAAGGATTAATTAAGGCAATAAGGCCAAGCATTGTGCTGAATTGTGAAAAAATTAAAAAAGTATTTGAAGAATCTGGTTTAAAATGGCAAAGAACAAAGTTTTTGGTTCCCAAAATACTTTCGGAGTACAAAGACAACAAATAGTCCCCAACATAGGTTGGGGACTTTTCCACAGTTGACTTTTTATAATTTTTATGATAGTATTATATTAATCTCAGTAAATGAGAAATTAATTCTTTAAAAGAGGAGAGGAAATTGGAACTAAAATCAGTGAATTTCTCGATCGAGCTTCCTTTTAGGAGTTACTCTGGTCAAAGTGTTCAGGCATTGGTTGAAACAGAAGTGAGATCCCCAAATGGTTATTTTCCAGATAATCTGGAAAATGAAATAAGGGGCATCATTCTGGATAGGGCAACATGTTGTTCAACCATGTCCGGACTGACAAACATTCTTTCTTCTGGTGGAGGAATCATGCTCAGGGGTAGCGTGGTTTGGGTCCAGGGAGAAACCATATTTAAAGAAAAAGAAAGGGAGAAAATAGAGGAACCCGAACCAACCTCTATAAAAGAATTGGTTAGAATTGCTACAAAAATGTAGCATAATCCGGGGTAGTGCTTTAAAAAAGCATTGCCCCTTTTTTTATATCTATGATATATTATATATATGGCAGAAATAGAAAAAATTGATAAAGAAAAAGAACTAGTATTAAGTGCTACTAGGGGAGATAAAGATTCTTTTGGTGAGCTATATGATATATATGCGCCAAAGATTTTTAGATTTATTAGAATAAAAGTAAAATCTCAAGCAATTGCTGAAGATTTAACTTCTGAATCATTTTTAAGAATTTGGGAATATTTACAAAGAAAGCAAGATATTCAAGATGGCTTTAAATCTCTTTTATATACAATTGCCAGGAATCTAGTAATTGATTCATATAGAAGAAAAAGTTCTCAAGAAATATCCTTAGATGATGATTTTGCCGAGTTTTTATTACAAGAGCCAGCAAAGGATGAAATAAAGTCAAAAGAAAGAGCAGAAGAGCTTCATAATGCAATTATGAAGCTAAAAGAAGAATATCAAAATGTATTGATTTTATACTATATTGAAGACGTTTCAGTACTAGAAATAGCAGAAATAATGAATAAGTCAGAAGGTGCTATTAGAGTGTTAATTCATAGGGCATTAGAGTCATTGAAAAAAAAGCTTGACAAAATGTAAAATGGGGTGTAATATGAGTGTAATAATATATGTAACAAAAGTGTAACATTTAGGGGTGTTCATACGTTATAATATATAGAGAGACATATCCTATTTTATGGATAAAGTTTTAGTAAGACAATTAAAAAACTTGAAAAACATAAAACCATCTACTTCGTTACTAGAAAGTCAACGAAGCTTTTTGCTTTCTGAAATAAGTAAAAATGAACCAAAAAAATCATTAGTTTTACCTCTATTTCACTTTAATATTTTAAAGATACTTAAACCTAACTTTGCTATTGCTTTAGCAATAATAATTTTATTTAGTTCCTTTGGTACTATAGGAGCAATTTCATTTGCTCAAAATAGTTTGCCAGGGGATTTTTTATATCCAGTAAAAACAGCTTTTGAACAAACACAAATGACATTTACATCAGGTGAAGAAAATCAAGTAAAACTATCAATTAAGTTTGCAAATCATAGAATTGATGAATTTACTCAATTAATTGATAATTCAGACAAAAAACAAGATGTTAAGAAAAGCGCTGAAGAATTTAAAGCTCAATTAGTTAGTGTTCAAGATAGAGTAAGTAAGTTAAAAGAAACAAATTCTGCAAAAGCAATTGAAGTTGCTAAATTAGTAAAAGCTCAAACTGAAGTGTATAAGGAAACATTAATTCATAAAAGTGATGAATTAGCATATATTATTCCTGGAGACAATGAAGAAGTTAAAGAGAATATTAATCAAGTTTTTAAAGAAATAGAAAAAACAAATAAATTAATGGATGGATTAATTCCTGAGAACGAAGAAGTTGAAGAAATTATTGAAGAGATTAATCCAGAAGAAATCATTGTTCCAGTTGAGAACATAGAAGAAGACGTTCAATCTGGATCATTTGATGGTTCTGAATAAATTTAACATTTAAAATTGTTGCTCAATTGACAACAATTTTAAATAAAAAGAAAGGTCGAAACTTAAAAAAATTCCGTTTATAATTTTTGCAAGTCGGTAGAAATTATAAACACCTCGTATTACGAGGTTGAAAGTCGTAATCCTTATTTATAGATTTTAATTAGTTTAACTGATTAAAGCTATAACATAAGGATAAAACTCAAAAAAAATGAGTAAAATTATTTCTGGAGTTTTGACTGTTGCTGTTGCTCTTACTATGGCTGGCTTTGGTTTATTCCTAGCTGTCCCAGTTTCTGCAGCAACTATAGTTGATGGTGACGTTGTAAGCCCAGATGCTTCATTTACTGATGCAGATGGTTTGACTTACCACCCATATGATGTCTTTATTATTAAACTTGTAGGTGACAAGAAATTCAAACGTCTTGTCTTAAACCCACAAGTTTTTGACAGTTATGGACACCTTAGCTGGTCAAACATCAAGAAAGTTTCAGCTGATACTCTTAAAACCTATGTAAGTTCTACTTTGGTAAGACCAATAGACGATGAAGAAGTCTATAATCTTATCCCAGATGGAGATACTGGTACTAAGAAATGGGTTGAATCACTTGATTGTTTTCGCAGTCAAAACTATGATTGGAGTTCTGTCTATATCATCAATGCGATTGATAAAGGCAATTACTCAACTGATGCAGGTACAGTGTGTGGAAGTCCTGATGTAACTGGTGATATGATCTTGTCTTTGGCAAGTGATAATCCAGCTGCATCTACTCTTCCTACAAACGCACAGGGCGTTACCTTCATGAGTATTAGGATTACTGGTACTGGTATTCTTAACCAACTTACATTAAAGAGATTAGGAGCTGGTGCAGTTGCAGATTTCGGCGACATTTACATTTATGAAAATGGCGTTCGTTTAACATCTGGTCGTGCACTTTCTTCTTCAACCAGTAAAGTTACCTTTATTAACTTAGGTATTCAAGCACCTACAACAATCCAAGTTGTTGCTGACATGGTTACTACCGGCGCAACAGCTGGAGATGTTAATTATTTCGGTATTGAAAGCGCTTCTGATGTAACTGCTGACGCAACTGTTGGTGGTACATTTCCATTAAACGGTAACCCAATGGGAATTGGTGGTACTGCTGGTGGGACATTAATTGTAGCAGTAAGTGGTTCTAGTGCAAGAAATGTAACAATTGGTGCTCAAAACGTTGAAATTACACAATTTAAAGTTACCGCAAGTACAGAAGGTACTAACCTTCAAAGAATTAAATTATTTAATTCTGGCACAGCATCAAACGAATTAATTACTAATTTAGTACTTAAGGATAATGCTGGTGTAACTGTTGGCACAGCTACCAAGATTGGTGCTGATGGCTATGTTGATTTCATTCTTAGCCCAGCTTATTACATTAAGAAGGGTGATTCTGAAATTTTCCGCGTTTTTGCTAACGTTGGAGCTGTAAAGCCTGATAGAACAATTACTCTTTACTTAGAATTATCTACTGATATTCTAGGTGTTGGTACTACTTATGGCTTTGGTATGGCTGCTACTGTTACTGCCTATGCTAGTGGTGCTCTTGTTACTATAACCTGTAAGGGCGGTGACTTAACATTAAACAAAATTGGACCAAATGCTAATAATGTTGGTACAAAAACCTCTGATACTGTTTTCTTAGAGTATACAGTTTCTGCAGCTGCAGATATTACTATTAAGAGAACAAGATTAGTTTTCTGTATTGACTATGATGGTAATGGTACTTATTTAGCATCAACAAGTGCTGGTGCAGATATTACTGATATTAAAATAGTTGATAAAGATTCTGGTACTGTTGTTGCAGGTCCAAAAGATGGTACTTCATTTAACGATGGAACCTCTGCAATTTGTCCAAGCTCTGGAACTGGTATGTATGAAGATTTCACTGACACTATTGACGTAGTTTCTGGTGAAACCAAGACCTACCAAGTTACTGCTGACATTGATACGTCTGCAACAGATAGTGGTGCAAATATTGCAGCAGCAGATATTGTTGAATTTATACTTTCTAGTTATGCTTCTTTAGTCGGCACATCAGGTAACGTAAGTTACATGAAATATGCTGGTACTACTGATGCAGTTGATGATTCAGCAATTGCTCCATCAGGACATATTGCTGGTGAATCAATGACAATTGCTGCTCCTAGCCTAGCTATTACTTTAGCAGCTTCTCCAGCGGGTGGAGATGTAACTGCAGATGAAAAAGTATATATTGCTGGACAAGGTGGTGTTGATGCTGTTGGTTTCATCTTTACAGCTGGAAATGCTTCAGATGTTACTGTTAACAGTATTCAATTAACTGCATATACTGCAGAAGCCACTGGTGTAGCTCTTGCAGCTGGTATTGATACCAACTATGTAAAAGACAGTATCTCTATTGTTCGTGCAATTGATAAAGACACTGGTGCTCAAATTCCTGGCTCAGGTGAGAAAGGATTTACTAGTGGAACTAACTTTGAGAACACAGATTATACTGGTCTTAGTTGGACAATTCCAGCAGGAGAATCAAAAACATTATTAGTTAATGTTGATGTTTCTTCAGCTGCTCCAGCTAGTGCATCTAGTGCTGATACATGGATTGGTTTTGACATTGTTGATATATCTGCTGATGTTACAGCAATTGATGAAGACGGTAACAGCGTTACAGGAACAGGTGATGCATCTAATCCTTTAGCTGCAACTGTTAACTTTGGTATTGCTGATTACGGTTCACTTACCATTGATAATGCTACTGACACACCAGACAAGAGTTTGGTTGTTATGGGTACTAATGACAATGAGATTAGTAAGTTTAAACTTACTGGTACCAACGAAGCATGGAACATTGAGACTTTCTCAATTGTTCTAGATGATGGTGGTGGAATTGATCCAGAAGACCGTGATAACTTTAGTGCTGTTAAGGTTAAGTATCAAACCATGAGCCAATGGGATTCTGATAACTGGACAATTAGTTCAGGAAAGACCTTTGGTGCAACTGCTAGTTTAGCATTCAGCTTTAGTGGTGATAATAGAATCTATGTTCCTAAGGATGATGATTCTTTTGTAACTGTTTTAGTTAGTATCCCTGCTTATAGCAACACTAAAAAGTCTAAAGTTCCATTTAAGATGTATGATCTTGATGGAAGCTCAAGCTCACTTAAAGTTTATGGTGCACAATCAGGCAAGCTATTAACCAGTTATACAACTGATAGTGCTGCTGCTGCTGATTTCAACCTACACTTTGTAACCAGATCAAAGCCAGTCTTTGCTAAGGTTGCATGGTCAGGTGCTGAAGCAGAATTAGCAAGATTTAGCATTACAGCTGTTGGTTATAACGTTGTGTTTGATGGTACTGCTGGTACAGAAGCTGACTATGCTAGTGCTGCTTTAAGGTTTGATATCCTAGCATCTTCAACTGATGCTGCTACTGGTGATCTTACCTTATATGATTGGAACGAAAACGTTCTATCAAGTGCTGGCACAGTTACATGGGGTAATGGTACTCTTGGAAGTGTATCTTTTGTCTTTGAAGAAAAAGATGCAACTATTACAGCTGGTTTAACTAGAGAATTCCACATTGATCTTGGTTCTGCTGACATATCTGGAGACTTCTTAAAGACTGATGAATATGTCTACTTACAACTAAGAAATGACGATGGTGGAAACTTAGCTACTGGTTCTATGAGTTTTGGTGCTCGTGATATTGTATATGGCGATGAAACCAATGAAGAAGGTATTTCTGGACAAGGTGATCCAGAGTCAAGATTTGGTATGCCTGCTCTTATTAAGAACATTGGTTCTATACCAATTACCTTCAGAACTCTTAGAGGTACTGCAACTCCTTAATGATGATTCGAACCTCTTACTTCTTTCCTTGTAAGAATGTGTAAGAGGATGAAACGAAAAGCGCTTCCCTTTGTGGAGGCGCTTTTCATTTGTTTTAATTTTTATGATATAATATATATTATATGAAAAAGTTTTTATTCATCTTAATATTATTATTTTTTCTCCCTCTATTTTCTCAGGCTAATATTGATATTATTGATGGAGATTTGATTCGTGCTGATATAGATGTGTATATTGTTAAATTAATAGGGGACAAGAAATTTAAAAGATTAATTTTAAATCCTGAAATATTTAATCAATATAGTCATTTAAAATGGGAAAACATTAAAACTGTTGATGAATCTGTTGTTAATTCTTTTGTTACTTCTGATTTAGTTAGATCAATTGATGATAAAATGGTTTATAGACTATATCCATTAGGAGATTCTGGTGAAAAAAGATGGATTAAAACTGCTAATGATTTTAATGGTTTTTCATTTAATTGGGCTTCTATTTATACAATTAATTTATTTGAAAAAAACTTTTATGCTTCTGGTGCTGATTTGGTTGCTGAAACTATTCCAGAGCCAGAACCTGAACCAATGCCAGAACCAGAAGTTCCTTCTCGTGATCCAATGACAATTAATGTTCCTTCTGATTATTCTACAATTCAATTAGCAATTGATAATGCTATTAATGGAGATACAATTGCTGTTAATGGTGGTGAATATGTAGGAGATGTTGTTATTAATAAAAACATTAAGTTGATTGGTGTTTATGCTACATCAGCTGTTATTAATGGTGGAATAATAATTAGTGGCGGTTATGATATTTTAATACAAAGATTTAGTATTAATAATAGCGATGGAAAAGCAATATATTGTTCTGAAGGAAGTGGAGAAATTAAAAATACAATTATTAAAGAATCTGGCTGGGGTATTTTAGCTGAAGGAAATTGTGATTTAAAAGTTTCAAATAACTTGATTTATAATATCAAACATTCTGATAAAAGCTTAGGAGCTGCTATTATGGTAAAGAATAATTATTCTTATAACATTACTTTTGAATTGATTAATAATACTATAGATGATAATTATCGAGCAGTTTGGTCTGAAAACTCTAATTTAAAAGTAATGAATAATATTATTACTAATCATTTTGGAGCAACTAATAGTTATGGTGTTTATCATTCTGGAGATGGGCAAATTAGCGCTTCATATAATGATGTATGGCAAAATGGTGAGAATTATAAAAATATTAGTATTGGTTCTGGTTCAATAAATGCAAATCCTAAATATGTCCAAACATCTCAAAGAAATTATGATTTAAAAACTGGCACTGATGAATCTCCTTGTTTAAATTCTGGCAATCCAGCAAGAGAATATAATGATGCAACAATAAAAAGTGGTAATTATAGAGGAGACATGGGGCATAATGGTGGGCCCAATAATATTGGTTGGACACCTTAAAAAGGAGGATAAATTGAAAAAAATATTTGGCAAGATATGTTCTTTAATAATAATGGTTTTTGGAGTATGCTTAGTTTTACTTCCAACGATTATAAAAAACAGGCCAAGAGATTTTTTGTGTGTAGATTTATTTAATATTGGCGCAATCGGTGTAATTGTTATGCTTTTTGGTTTTTGTATTTTTATTTTTGGTTTTTATTTATTTATTCCTAAAAATTAATTGTTCAGATATATCCTATCTGGACAATTTTACTCTTGATTTTTAATTATCCACAATTTTAGGTGGACTTATACATAGGATTGACTTTAATTTAAGTTGAACTATAATTAAAGTATGGTTTAAGAAAAGTTGAAACATGGTTCTAACAGAAAGTAAAATATATAAAAGAAAGGTTATTGTATTGGATTAAAGGGCAATAAAAAAGATAAATCTTGTATTTTCTTTTGGGAAATTCAAAAGAAGATTTAAGTTTTTTAAATAATGAAGCATATAAGGACAAATTGTCCTTTTTTGTTTTACTCTTGATTTTTTAATATTCCTAATATATTATTAATAAAAGATGAATACTGAGAAAAAAATACTTTTTCTTGTTACCCAGTCTGAGTTTGGTGGAGCTCAGCGTTTTATTTATACCCTTTGTACTAATTTATCTGGGTGTAATATTACAGTTGCTGCTGGGATTGAAAAAGATAAAAATTCAGATTTATTGGATTCATTGGAAAAACAAAAGATTAATGTTAAACGTTTAAATTATGTTAAACGCAATATTAATCTTTTTTTTGATTTTTTGGGGTTTTTTGAGATTTTAAAATTAATTGGTTCAGAAAAACCAGATATCTTATTTTTATGTTCTTCTAAGGTTGGTTTTTTAGGCAGTTTGGCTGGTAAATTATTAGGCGTTAAATTAATTGTTTATCGTATAGGTGGTTGGACATTTAATGACCCTTGGCCTAAATGGAAAAAGAATCTATATATTTTTATAGAAAAGCTTTCTGCTTCATGGAAACACTATATTATTAATAATTCTTCTTTAGATAAAAAACAAGCTATTGATTTAGGAATTAAGGCTCGTATTGATAATTTAGTTATTTACAATGGAATAAATGATTTAGAATTTTTATCTAAAGAAAAAGCAAGAGAGTTTTTAAATTTAAAGAATTCTGATTATGTTGTTGGAACAATTGCTAATTTTTATCCTGCAAAAGGATTAGAATATTTAATTGAATCTGCTAAGGAATTAAAAGATTATACTTTTTTAATTATTGGCGATGGAGAAGAAAGACCTATGTTAGAAAAAATTAAACCAAATAATGTAATATTATTCGGTTCTGTTTCTGATGCATATAAATATTTAAAAGCTTTTGATGTTTTTGTTTTAAGTTCTGTTAAAGAAGGATTTCCTTGGGTTATATTAGAAGCATTAAAAGCTGAGATTCCAATTGTTGCTACTAAGGTTGGTGCTATTCCTGAAATTATTAATGATTATGTTGAAATTCGTAATGTTAATGCGCTGGTTAAAGCTATTAAAAATCCTAAAAGATTTGAATTTAATAAAAAGTTTGATTTACAAACAATGATTAAAAAATATGAGGATTTAATAAAAAATGGGTAACCATAGTGTGGCTACCCATTGGATTAGTCTTTAAGAATTGAGAATTTTTAAAACTTCCTTAAGTACAAAATTAGAATTCATTTTCTCTCCCTTTTTCCAAAAAGAATTATAAGCTGCAAAAAATGCTTTTTCAAACGTTTTTAAATATGGATCTTTTTCTTCTGCGATTAAATCAAATACATTTTTACACCTTGCAATCCTTATGGCACAAACATATTTTATTTTGTTTGGAAATCTAGCAATAGATACTATATTTTTATCGATTATAGTAATAAAAACTTGAACATCATGTTCTGCCGTTGCATTAGAAGAATCTATCCATGTTAATTCATCAGCCTTTGCTTCAATTTGTTCAGCAATTTTTATAAACAATTCTTTTTCATTCATTTGAACCCTCCTTTATTATTAAATATTAATCAATCTAATTAATTTTGTCAATATGAAGACTTGCTTTCTATCAATTGATGTTGAAAAAAGACAAGAAGATAAATCTTTTGAAGGCGTAGAAAACCTTTATAATCTTCTAAATATTTTTAAAAAGCATAATGTTAATGCTACACTTTTTGTTACTGGAGAGGTTTTAGAAAAATATCCTGATTTAGTAAAAAGGTGGTCTGAAAACTTTGAAATAGCTTGTCATAATTATAATCACAAAATGCTTGATTCTATTGAAATAGCTTCTAGAGAGAAGCAATTAAAAGATTTCGTGGTTTTATACGAAAACGTGTTAAAAGCTCGTCCCAATGGCTTTAGAGCGCCTAGAAACGTTATAGATAACGAACAATTCCCTCTATTAAAAGCTTATTCATTTAAATATGATTCTTCTGTGTTTTCTCGTTATCCTTGGCCTATTCGTAGGTATGATGGTTATAAAGGCAGAGCTCCTATTTTACCTTATTATCCAAGTAAGAAAAATTATTTAAAAAAAGGAAAATTAGATATTTTAGAAATACCAGAATCTCCAATTACATTTTTTGGTCTTCCTGTTTTAAATCTTCCTGTGGTTGCTACTTGGATAAGAAAATGGGGTGTTTGGGTTTATAAATTAATTTTCTTTTTCTTAAGACCAAGATATATTAGTTTTAATATGCATTCTTGGGATGGTGTTGAATTTGAAGGTAAGTCATGTATTAATTCAGGTAAATATTATTTAAATCAATTAGATCAAATGATTAAGCTTTTATTAAAAAAAGGATATACGTTTAAAACTGGTAAACAGATTTATGAAGAATTTTCAAAAAATAGATAAAGAGGAATATAAGGAGTTATTAGAGAAAATTAAATTTAAAACATTTTTTCATTCTTTAGAATGGTTAAATTTTTTAGAAAAAGAATTTTCTTGGTTAGAATTTGAATATTATTTATATAAAAATCTTGTTTTAGTTTTTGGTAAAATTGGAAATAAATTAATTTCTTTACCTTTTTCTGAATATGGTGGGCCATTAATTGTTAATGGAGAAATAGATTTTAATGATTTTGAAAAAAGTATTTCTGAATTTAAAAATTTTAAAATTAAGTTTCATCCTGGAGTTTTTTACAAAAAAGAATCTGATGTTTCAACTCATTTTCTTTATTTGGGAGATAAATCAGAAAAAGAATTATTTAATTCTTTCAGAAAAACATTAAAGCACTCTATTCAAAACGCAAATAAGGATATTAAAATTAAAAAATGCTCTAATTTAAAAGAATTAAAGCAATTTTATAATCTATATTTAAAAAATCTTAAAAGAAAAAAAACAATTCCTTATCCTTTTTCTATTTTTAAATTTCTTTTTGATAAATCAGATATATTATTAGCTTATTATAAAGGTAAAATTATATCTGGAGATTTATTCTTAGAATATCATGGCTTTGTTCATTATTTTTTCTCAGCATCAGATTTTAGATATAAAAAGCTAGGAGCTAGTTATTTAATCCTTTGGGGAAAAATTAAATCTTTAATTGGAAAAGATATTGTTTTTGATTTTGGAGCTGCTCCCAAAGGATCTGCTTTAGAAACATTTAAAAGGGGATGGAGAGGAAAAGAATATGCAATTGTACAATTAGGTATAAAAAGAAGCCAGGAAAAACTTCGTTCTTCTGGCTTAAGAAATATTTATGCATTATTGCCTAATTTTGTTATTAAAAATATTTCAAAAAAACTAATTAAGTATAGATTGTAATTCTTTGATTATTTTATCTATGTCTTTTTTCTCGTAATAATCTTGTAAAGGAAAATTAATAATTTGTTCTGATGCTTTTTTAGAATTTGGTTTTTCTGTGTTTATTGGATTATGCCATGTTTTTGAACAATAAATATTCTTTTTTCTTAATTCATTAAATATTTTATCTCTATTTTCCATTAATGCAGATATATATGTTATTCCTTTACATGCTTTAATATTTAATTTTTCTAATTCTTTTTTAAAATATTCTGCTAATTGTTTTCTTTTTTCTATTGTTTTTTCAAAATCTTTTAAATACCAATTAAATATTTTTAATGATTGTTTTGATGGTTTTTTAGGATGAGTTAATTTATTTGTTTTTATATTATTTATTCTAAATTTTTCTGTGATTATTGCTAAAGCAGGGAATAAACGAATAAATTTAATTATTGTTTTGATTTTTGTCTTGTTTTTATTTAATTCTGCTTTTATTGGTTTTTTTGAAATAAGCATTCCAGTGTTTGTTGTTGGTATAAATTTTGGTAAGCTAAAGATAGAACAATCTGAAAAATTTCCTAAATATTGATCTTTAAATTTTATTCCAAAGCTTCTAGCGCAATCTTCAATTATCTTTAAATTGTATTTATCAGCTAATTTCTGTATTTTTTCCATATCATTAGGATATCCATATGTATGACAAACAAGAATTGATTTTGTATTTTCTGTAATGTTTTCTTCCTTTAAATCCATATTAAAATCATCTAAAGAAATATCAACATAATTTGGTTTAATATTTAAATCATCAAATATTGGTTGAAAAATATCGCAAATATATGCTGGAACAATCATTTCTGTATTTTCTAGATTTAAACTTTTTACTGCCAATTGAAAAGCTGATCTTCCAGAATCAGTAAAAACTATATATTTATTAGGAAAAAATTTAGCTAACTTATTTTTTAATCCATTAGCTTTAGGAAAAAATATTTTATTAAATTGTGGGTGAGTAAAATACATGAAAATATTAATGCCAGTTTTACATTATCCGCCTGTTATCGGTGGCTTTGAGGTTTTTTCTCAAAGCATAGCAGAGAGAATCGGTAAAACCGAGGATGTGTTTTTAATTACAAGCAGAGTGGTTGGAGTTAAAAATAAAGAGAAAAAAGATAGATTAACAATATTTAGAACATCTCCGTTTAAGCTTAAAGATCTATCATATAGCAAGCCTTGGTTCATATTCGGATCAATGATTTGGATATTCTTTAAATCCTTAAGATTAATGAAAAAAATAGATTTAATACATGCTCAAGGATTTCTAAGTGGAATTATTGCATATTTTCTTTTTAAATTCACTAAAAAACCATATATTATTACTATTCAGTCTGCTGATTTTAGTGTATACCATCCAAGACTTAATATCAATATTATTAAATATATTTATTGTAAATTTGAAAAAGCAATATTTAAAAATGCTGTTTATGGTCATGCTGTTTCCAATCATTTAGAAAAACATTTAAAAAGATTTATTAAAAAAACAATTGTTATTCCAAATGGTGTTTCTAAAGATTTTAAACCTGATTTAAATAAAAAGGAGAATAGAAAGAAATTAGGATTTGATACTGATAATTTAATTTGTTGTGTTTCTAGATTAGAGTATAAAAACGGAACTCATGATTTAATTGAAGCAGCAAAACATTTAAAAGGAGATTTTAAAATAATAATAATTGGGAGTGGATCTGAAAAAGAAAAGCTAGAAAAAATGATTAAAGATTTTAAATTAGAAAAAAAAGTATTTTTATTAGGAGATATGGTTTATGCGGAAATTCCTAAATATGTTGCTTTGGCTGATATTTTTGTTCGTCCTTCTTTGGCAGAAGGATTTGGAATTGTTTTTTTAGAGGCAATGGCTGTTAATGTTCCTGTTATTGGAACCCCAGTAGGTGGCATTCCTGATTTTCTTAAACACATGGAAAATGGATTGTTTTGTGAGCCAGGAAATCCTAAAGACATAGCTGAAAAAATTAATCTTTTAAAAGATAAGGAATTAAAAGAAAAATTAATTAAAAATGGTAAAAAAATGGTAGATGAAATATATGATTGGGATAAAATAAGTAAAAAAATATTTAAGTTATATGAAAATTGTAATAGCTAGTGGAATATATCCACCAGATATTGGTGGTCCAGCAACATATTCTAAATTAATTTTACAAGAATTTAAGAAAAAAGAACATGATGTTTCTTTGATTTGTTATTCTGATAAAAAAGATAATGATGTTAATAGGATATTAAGGAAAAATAAGTTAAGTAGATATTTTAAATACTTTTTAAAACTTTTGTATTTAGCTAGAAATTGTGATGTAATTTATGCACAAGGCCCATTATCAGCTGGTTTGCCAGCAATGTGGGTTAGTAAAATACTTAATAAAAGATTAGTTATTAAAATTGTAGGTGATTATGCTTGGGAGCAAGCAAGAAATCAATTTAATGTTAACGATTCAATAGATGCTTTTCAAGAAAGAAAATATTGTTATGGGGTTGAAAGAATAAGAAAGATTCAGAAAAAAGTTGTTAATTACGCTGATTCTGTTATTGTTCCTAGTAATTATTTAAAAAAAATTGTTTCTACATGGGGAGCAAAAAATATTAACGTTGTTTATAATGCATTTGTTGGAAATGATGTAAAAGAAAAAAAACTAGATGGAGATGTAATTATTTCTGCTGGTAGATTAGAGCCATGGAAGGGAATGGATCTATTAGTAGATATTTTTCCTGATTTGTTAAAAGAAAATGCAAATTTTAAATTATTAGTTATTGGTCGTGGTTCTTTATCTGATAAAATTAAAGGGAAAAATATTGAATTAATTGATCGAGTTCCTCATGAGGAATTAATGGGATATTTTAAATCAGGATTTGCTTTTGTTTTAAATACTGGATATGAAGGATTATCTCATATTCTTTTAGAGTGTTTGGCAATGGGATTGCCAGTAATAACTACTAATGTTTGTGGCAATCCAGAAGTTATTGAAAATAATGTTAATGGAATTTTGGTTGAGTATAATAATAAGGAGGATTTTAAAGAAGCTATTTTGAAATTGTATAAAGACAAAGAATTAAGAAATAAATTTATTAAAAATGGTAAAGAAAAATTAAAGAATTTTTCTTTAGATAAAATGATTAATAATACTTTAGAAAAATTAAAAAATATATGACTATTTTAATTACAGGAGTAAAAGGGTTTGTTGGATCTTATTTATCCTCAAGACTAAGTAAAAAACATAAAATAATAGGAGTTGATAAAAAAAATGGGAAATTACAAGATCTTCGTAATATTAACAATTCTTTTTTTAGCGGACTTGCTAAGAAAAAAATAGATATGATTATTCATTTGGCTGCAAATGCGCAAGTAAGAGATTCAGTAAAAGATCCAGGCCTTGCAAGAGAAAATATAGAGATAGATTGTAATATATTAGAATTTGCTAGAAAGAATAATATTAAAAAAATAGTATTTTCTTCTTCTAGAGAGGTATATGGGAATCAAGCAATAAAAAACTATAAAGAAACTGATTCTAAAACATGGTTTACTGGAACCCCTTATTCTGCTGGAAAAGTAAATATGGAATCACTTCTTTCTGCTTATAAAATTTGTTATGGAATAAAATATGTAATTCTTAGATTGTCTAATGTTTTTGGATTAAATGATCCTAATTATAGATTTATTCCAATTTTATTTGATAATATTCCAAAAGATAAAAAAGTTTGTATTTTTGGAAAAGAAAAACAAATGGATTTTACCCATATAGATGATTGTGTTGATGCAATAGAAATAGTTGTTAATAAATTTGAAATTTTATCAAAACAAGATATTCCTATATATAATATTGCATGTGCAAAAAGTACAAAATTAATTGATATAGCCAGATATATTAAAAAACAATTAAAATCTAAGAGCAAGATTGAGGTTAAAAAAAGTCATTTAGGAGAAGTTGTGTATTATCAGGCTAATATTAATAAATTTAAAAATTTAACTGGGTGGGAACCAAAAGTAAGTGTTTATAAAGGAATTAATAAAATGATTAAAAAATGAAGCTTTTAATGATAACCGGAGATAGGGCATTGGCTCAAGGTAAAAAGGGACCATTCTTTTATATGCTTGAAGAATTTTCTAAACATTGGGATCAAATAGATATTCTTTGTCCTAAAACAGATCAAAAAATTAAAAAAATACATAATAATGTTTTTATTCATTGTTCTGATACTAGTTTGTTTAAACAACCATCTTTTATTTTAAAAAAGGGAATAGAGATTTATAAAGAACAAAAATTTGATTTATTTACAATTCATTCTTATCCTCCTTTTTATAACGACTTAGGCGGCTTAAAATTATTTAAAAAAACCAAAGTTCCATATGTTTTAGAAGTAATGCATATAAATGGTTATCCAAGAGCTTCTGGATTTAAGGAGGGGATATATAAACCTATTACTAGAATCTTTATTAATCATTTTGCTAAACATGCTAAAGTTATAAGAGTTGTTAATAAAAAACAAGTTCCTGAGTTTTTAATTAAATCTGGTCTTGATAAAAATAAATTAAAATATATTCCTGCTTTTTATATTGACTTTAACATTTTTAAACCAATGGATTTAGAAAAAAAATATGATTTAGTTTTTTCTGGTAGATTAGTTAAAAATAAAGGAATATTTCTTTTATTAAAAGCTGTTAAGAAATTAAATATTAAATTAGCAATAATTGGTTCTGGGCCATTAGAAGACAAAATTAAAAAATATATTAAGGGAAATAAAAATATAGATTTTATTGGTTGGGTTGATACAGCAGAGGATTTAGCTAGAATATATAATCAATCTAAAGCATTAATTATGTGTTCATTTAATGAAGGTGGTCCAAGAGTTACTTTAGAAGCAATGGCTTGTAAAATTCCAGTTATTACTTCTAAAGTAGGAATAATGTTAGACATTATCAAAGATCAAGAAAATGGATTGTTTATTGATTGGAATGTTAAAGATATTAGAGAAAAAATTGACATATTATTAAATAACAATTCATTAAGAGAAAAAATTGCTGAAAATGGCTTTAAAACTGTTCAGCAATTTGAAAGAAAAAAAGCAATAGAAAATTATGCAAAAACATATAAAACTTTGTTACATAATTCCTGATTACGATAAAAATAATATTTCTCATTTTTATCATTTGTATGAATTTTTAGAAAATTTATCTGAAAAAATAGATTTATTTATTATTGCTGAAAAAGGAAAAGGAATTAATATTGGGAAAGAATCATATATTCAAAAATTTAAATTTATTCCTTTTAGATTTTTAGAAAACTTTTTTATTCTTTTAAAAGTTAGATCAAAAGGATATAAATCATTTTATACTCATTATGGATATATTTCTGCAATTAATGCGGGAATTATTACTAGATTATTTGGTGGTAAATCATATTATTGGAATTGCGCAATGAATTGGTTATTTAAACCAAAATTTCTTTCTAAATTAGGAATTAATTTAAGTTTAAAATTATCTCATTATTTAGTTACTGGAGGAGAAATTATGAAACAAGGATATTCTAAACACTATAAATTGAAAAAAGAAAAAATTCTTGTAATTCCAAATAGAATCAATTTAAAAAGATTTAAATTTAGAGAAATTAAAAAGCAAAAAAATGTTTTGCTTTTTGTTCATTGGCTATCCAAAAGAAAAGGAGCTGATATGATTACTCAAATAGCTTTAAAATTAAAACCATTAATTAAAGATTTTAAAATTTTAGTTATTGGAGATGGTCCATACAAAGAAAATTTATTAGAAGAAATTGAAGAAAATAAATTAAAGAAATATATTGATTTTATTGGTTTTGTTCCAAACAAAGATATTGTTGAATATTATGAAAAAGCTAATTTATTTATTCTTCCTTCTATGGAAGAAGGATTTCCAATGTCTTTATTAGAGCCAATGGCTATGGGAATTCCTTTTGTTTCTTTTGATGTTGGCGCTGTAAAAGAGATATCTCCAGAAACTGGTCAAAGATTTTTAGTTAAGCCAGGAGATATTGATATGTTTGTGCATAAAATAGAGATTCTTTTAAATGATAAAGAGATTTATGAGAAATTTAAAGAAGAGGGATTAGAAAAGGTTAAAGAGTATGGAATGGAAAATGTAGTTGAAAAATTTATTAAATTATTTAAATGAAATTAATTTTAACAACATCACCAAGAGCAGAAGGCGACATTGAAAGAAAAGGTTTGCCATTTCTTGGTATTGGATACATTGCTTCGTATGTAGAAAAAAATACAAATCATGAAGTAGAAATTTTTGATGCTCATACTTATGGATTTACTGCTGTTAAAGCAGCTGAGGAGATTTTAAAGAAAAATCCTGATATTGTTGGTGTGCATTCAATAACAGACAATAGATTTAAAGCAATAGATTTAGCCAAAGAATTGAAAAAAAGAAAAAAAGATGTAGTTGTTTTATTTGGTGGTCCTCATTTTTCTTTAACAGCAAAAGAAGCTTTAGAAATTATTCCAGAAATAGACTATATTATTCTAGGAGAAGGAGAAAAACCAGTTGTTGAATTATTAAATGCATTGGATAATGGTAATTTAGAAAATGTTCCTAGTTTGGCTTATAGGAAAAACAATGAAATTGTAATTAATAAATCTGCAGATTTAATAGAAGATCTTGATTCTTTACCAATGCCTGCTTGGCACTTGTTTGATTTAAAAGCTTATAATAAACCAATAGACGGAACAGATGTTAAAGCTATTGGAGTATTAAGTGGTAGGGGTTGTCCAAATGTTTGTATTTATTGTGCTAATGCCAATAAAAGATTAAGATTAAGAAGTCCTAAGAATTTTATAGATGAGGTTGAGTTTTTAAATAACAAATATGGATATAAAGGGTTTGATTTTTGGGATGATACAATAACAATGGTTCGTTCTCATTTAGTTGAAATATGTAATGAGGTTTTAAAAAGAAAATTAGATATTATTTGGTATGCTCGTGCTAGAGTAAATACAGTTGATAAAGAATTATTAGAAATAATGCACAAAGCTGGTTGTATAAGAATAAGTTTTGGAATTGAGTCTGGTAGCCCTAAAATTTTAAAAGTAATTAAGAAAAATATTACAATTGAACAAGCTAAAAATGCAGTTCAAATGGCTTCTGATGTTGGAATGCATGTTGTAAGTAATTTTATGGTTAATTTACCAGAGGAGACAGAAGAAGATTTAAAAATGACTGCTGATTTAATAAAAGAATTGAAAAAAATTAAAAATTCTTATCCTTCTTATGGTTTTTCTATTCCTTATCCAGGAACAGAAATGGAATTAATAGCTAGACAAAAAGGAATAATTCCTAAAGATTTTTCTTGGAATAAGCCATATAAAAGTGAAAAATATAAAATAGCTGGAATAGATTCTTCTTTGCCCTTAATGGAATGGAAAGGAGCTGAAATAGAAAAAGTAAAAGCTTTTATGGCTAGAGAATTAGGTGGTAATATAATTAAAAAGGTATTTAAAAAGCTTAAAAAAGTAAAATCTTTTAAAGAATTAAAAAATATTGCTAAAACAGGAATTAAATATTTAAAAAAATGAAAATACTTTATACAGTAAATACAAGAATGCCCACAGAAATGGCTCATGGACTTCAAATAATGAAAATGTGTGAAGCCTTTATTAAAAATGGAGCTGAATTGGAATTAATCATTCCCTTAAGATTCAAAATTTCTAATTTAGGAGATCCTTTTGAATATTACAAAATAGATAAAAAATTTAAAATTAAAAAAATCTTTTGTTTTGATTTAACTCCTTTAAATAGATTTTTAGGTCCTGTTTCTTTTTTAATTCAAGCATTGAGTTTCTCTTTTTTTTCTTCAATCTATCTTTTATTTAGAAAAAAAGACTTAATTTATTCTCGTGATAGATTTTGTTTATTTTTTATTGGGTTTTTTAAAAAAAATATTATTTTTGAAATTCATAAAATTCATAGATATTTAGATATTAGTATAGCAAAAAAAGTTAAAAAGATTATTGTTGTTACAAGAGGTTTAAAAAAAGATTTAATTAAGAATAATATTAAAGAGAATAAAATATTAGTAGCTAGTGATGGAATTGATTTGGATGATTTTAAAATTAAAGAATCAGAACAAGAATGCAGAAAAAAACTAAATTTACCATTAGATAAAAAATTAGTTTTATACACTGGTCACTTATATTCTTGGAAAGGAGTAGAAACATTAGCATTAGCTTCTAAATATGTTAATGGATTAGTTGTTATTGTTGGAGGGATTAAATGGTATTTAACTAATTTTAAAAAATTTGTTAAGAAAAACAAATTAGATGTTTTGGTTTTAGGTTATAAAGATTATTCTTTAATTCCTTTTTATTTAAAATCTTCTGATTGTTTGGTTTTATGTGGAACAAAAAGATCCACTGTTTCTAAAAAATATACTTCTCCTATGAAAATGTTTGAATATATGGCTTCTAAAAAACCAATTGTAGCTTCTGATTTGGAATCATTTAAAGAAGTTTTAAATAATAAGAATTCTATTTTAGTTGAATCAGATAATGAAAAAGCTTTAGCTGATGGGATTAATAAAGTATTAGGGGATAGAAACTTGGCTCAGAAATTATCTTCTCAAGCATATTTAGATGTACAAAAATATACTTGGGATGATAGAGCTAAGCAGATTTTAGATTTTGTGATATAATTGTGTAGTATGAAAATAGAGAATATTATTGATAGGATTATAAATAATCTTTTGTATCTATTGGTTTTTTTATTGCCAATTTTCTTTTTGCCCTTGACTAATTCTCAAATAACATTAAACAAACAGCTTTTATTGGTTGTTGTTTGTTTTTTAGCTTCTATTTTATGGTTTTTTAAAACCATAAAAACTGGAAAGATGAATTTGGTTTGGAATAAAATAAGTTCAGGTGTTTTAGTTTTATTTATAGTATTAGCAGTTTCAACATTTTTTTCAGCTACAAAAAACCAGAGTTTTTGGGGAACATCTATTGAACCAGATAGTTTTTTAAATTTTATATTATATATATTAATCTTTTTCTTATTTTCTAATCTAATTTCTAAGAATCAGGTTTTTAAGATAATTAAAGTTTTTCTTTTAAGCAGTGGTATTGTGTCTCTGTTTTTTTTAATTCAAGAAATTTTTGGTAATATTTTTCCTTGGGATTTTGCCAAAACAAATGGTTTTAATTTAATTGGTTCTGTTCAAGTGTTGGGAGTATTTCTTGGAGGTGCTTTTGCTATTTTAATAGCATTGGTTTTTACAAATAAAGACAAGTCTCCTTTAATGTGGATAATAGGAGCTTTGTTATTTATTAGTATTTTATTGATTAATTTTTGGGTAGTTTGGCTTGGATTGGTTTTTTCTGTGGTTTTTCTTTTTTGGACAAAATTAAGAGTGCTTGGTAAAAATAAGATTAAATTAAAAGACTATTATTTATTATTTGCTATTTTTGCAATTTCTTTAATGTTTATATTAATCAGAATACCAATGAATGATATTTTAGATTTACCACAAGAAGTTAATTTAAGTTATAAGGCTGGACTTAATATTGCTACAAAAACTTTAGAAGAGAATGCTAAAAATTTTCTTCTTGGTTCTGGTCCAGCTAGTTTTGTATATAAATATACTTTATATCGCACATCTGCTATTAATTTAACTGAATTCTGGAATATTAGGTTTATTCAATCATCATCTAGTATTGTAACCGTTTTAAATGTTTCTGGAATATTAGGGTTTTTAGCGATTTTGTTTTTAATGGGGACTTTTTTCTATGAAGGATTTATACGTGGCTTTAAAAACAAACATGCTATAGTTCCATTAATTGGTGGATTATATTTTTTAACCTTATGGATTTTCTATTCAATAAATCTTTGTTTAATGTTTGCTGGATTTTTAATGCTTGGCTTGTGGGTTATTGCATCTAAGAAAAATAAAGAAATTTCTTTAATTGATCCACCACAAAAAGCTTTTTTTTCAATGTTAGGACTTATTATTCTAATGGTTATTACGACTGCAGGATTCTATATTTATACTCAAAAATACACAGGCGCAGTTTATTTTGAAAAAGGACTTAATTTTCTAGAGAAAAAGGAATTAAATATGGCAGCTATAAATATAAATAAAGCTAGGAACATGGCTAAAACCAATGATAGATATTATAGGGACTTATCACAAATATTTTTACTTAGAATTAATGAAGTTTTAAATGATAAAGATTTATCTGGAAAACAAATACAAGAAGATTTGCAAAGGAATATTGTTAATGCTCAAAAGATTGTTCAAGAGGGCATTAACATTAATCCTAAAAATAGTTTAAACTGGCTAAATGCGGGCAGGATTTATGAAAATTTAATATCTTTAAATGATACTGCTGCTCAATCAGCTGTTTCAGCTTATAAAAGAGCAATTGAGCTTGATCCTAAGAATCCTCAAATTTACTTTAATTTAGGAAGAACATATATGACAATGGTTGAAAGAGTTCAAAAGAATTTCAATTCTCTTACTAGAAGATTTGTGGATGATGAAGAAAAAATGGAAGAGTTTCAGAATATGCATAATGAGATTATAGATTTTGCAATAGAAAACTTTCAAGAAACAATTAAGCTTAAATTTAATTTTGCACAAGCATATAATTTGCTTGGTAAGACTTATGAAATAATAGGAAAAAATGAATTAGCAATTAAAAGCTATGGAATATTTTTACAATTAGAGCCAGAGAATATAGAAATAAGAGAAAGATTAGAAAACTTGACAAAATAAGTTATCCACAATTTGGATTTCTTGACAAATTATTTTTATTGTATAATTAAATAATGGTAAATAAGATGATATTAGGTTGATTGAATCGTCTTAATTTGAGTCTTATTAGATAAAAATTCAAAGGTCGTTATGAATGCCATTTATTGATGCATGATAAATGGTAGATAGATTAATAAATTAATAATTTAAAGTATAAAATATGAAACACAAAAAAGAATTTTTTGGAGTCTTTTTCAGTGTTATTGTTTCTGTTTTTTTAGTTTTCTTAGGAGTTTACGCTGCCACTACAATTGGTAACGATATTTCTATAACAGATGATTTAACTATTACTGGAAATGCCCTTACCTTTGGCAATGGTGCCTCTTTGAGTAATTCTGATACTGATCTGTTAACAATTACTGAAACATTGGTTCTTATCAGTGGAAAGGCTTCAATTTCTGGAGATTTACAAATTGAAGGCAATGATCTTGCTTTTGGTAATGGTGCTGCATTAAGCAATGCTGCTGATACTGAGCTGTTAACAATTACAGAAACCTTGGTTTCTGTTGTTGGCAAAGCATCTATATCTTCAGACTTTAATGTTGATGGAAATACAACCTTTAATGGAGATGTTACTTTAAGCGGTGCTGATGATGACTTGATTCTTACTGGTGATTTAAGCTTTGGCAACGGAGCTTCAATTGACAATACTACTGATGCTGAAAACTTATTAATTACTGAAACATTAGTAATTATTAGTGGAAAAGCTTCAATTTCTGGAGATTTACAAATTGAAGGTAATGATCTTGCTTTTGGTAATGGTGCTGCATTAAGTAATGCTGCTGATACTGAGCTGTTAACAATTACAGAAACCTTGGTTTCTATTGTTGGTAAAGCATCTGTATCTTCAGACTTTTATGTAGGTGGTAATACTACTTTTGATGGATATGCTTCGCTTTCTGAAGATACTGGTCTTGTGTTTGGTGGAGGAGCCAAGCTTTTTGGTGGAACAGCCTCTCCTGCAGGAGCTACGCTTAATTGTACGATTGGAAGCTGGTATTTCAGAGCTGGTCAGGGCGTAAGTGCAAGTATTCATTATTGTGCGGTCGCAAACGAGTGGGATCTTGCTGAGTTTTTGGGCAACTAAAAACATAGATTCTACATACTAACTTAATTAATTCAGAAAATTATTATGCGCAAATACATATTTACAATAGCGTTTCTCTTGATTTTCGCGATTAGCTTAATCGCATGGTCTTCAGTTTCTCTTGCAGCTGATGAAGTAACGATTAATACAGATATAACCATAAGAATGGATGATGGTACTACATTTACAGTTTTAAATTCAGCAATTGCTGATCAAATTGTTGTTAATCCAACTACTGTTGTTTTTACTTTATCAACAAACTCAACAATAAAAATAAAATCTACAGCAAGAAGTATATTTACTGGCGCCTCAGTAAATACTGATTGTGATGGAAGTCCTGATTTTTCTTTAGTAACTCTTACTGGTCCAGCTACTCAAACAGATATAACAGTAACTCCTTCTGGTACTTGTCCTTCTTGGGGAAGTACTGGTGGCGGAAGTGGAAGCACACCAGCTCCATCAACCACCATAACCACTCCAAGCACTACAACTGGCCAAGTAATTGCAACTGCAACTGGTGGAGGAGAAACTACTTTAAGCACAGATGAAAATACTTATGCTAAAGTAGAAGTTCCAGCTAGTGCAATCAGTGCTTCAACTGAAATGAATATTTATTATAGGGCAAAAGCAGGCATTGTTAGTACTCGCCCAGTTCCTTCTGGAAAAAGTGTAGTTGGTAGTTATATTTACGAATTCACAGCTGTAGCTGGTGGTCAAAGTGTTACTACTTTTTCTGATAATCTTACTTTAACCTTTGCTTATACTGATTCTCAAATATCAGTATTAAAAGAAGCTACTTTAAAAGTATATTATTGGAATGGTATTGAGTGGATTGGTTTGTCTAGTACTGTTAATACAGTTAATAACACAATTACTGCTCTTACACATCACTTTACCTACTTTTCTATTTTTGGAGAACAAGAAGGTGAAGAAGCCACAACAACTATGGCTACACCAGAAGATTATGGTTTAACAGAAGGGGATTTAATTAGAGCAGAAGGAGACTTTGATATATTTATTGTTAATCAGTTTGGTTATAAAAGATTATTCCTAAATCCAACAATCTTTAAAATGTACGGACACTTAGGTGGATGGGAAGATGTTAAAACAGTAAGCCCAGCTACTAGAGATGCATTTATTACTTCTTCATATTACAAATATGTTAATGATGAAAAAGTATATAGTATGGAAGTAACTGGTGAAGACACTGGTACTTTACATTGGTTAAATGTGTCTGGTAGTGATTTTATCTCTCAAGGTGGAAGTTTTAATTCTGTGTTTATTATCAATGAAAACGAATTAAACTGGTATACTTTAGGAGCTGATAAGACTTCGTTATAAATCTAGAAACAAAAGCTATAAAAATAAATCCTTTTCTCTTAGGATGAGGGTTTATTTTTATTAAAAAAAATGATAATATATATATAATGTGTGGAATAAATGGCTTTAATTTTAAAGACAAAGAATTAATTGAAAAAATGAATGAAAAAATTAAACACCGTGGTCCTGATGGATCTGGTGTTTATACTGATGATAATATTTCTTTGGGGCACAGAAGATTATCAATTATTGATTTATCAGAAAACGGAAAACAACCAATGTTTAATGAAGATAAATCTCTTTGTTTGATTTTTAATGGTGAGATATATAATTTTAAAGAATTAAAAGAGGATTTAAAAAATCATACATTTTCTTCTAAAACAGATTCAGAAGTTATTCTTCATTTATACGAAGAGTATAAAGAAGATTGTTTAAAATATTTAAATGGAATTTTTGCTTTTGCAATTTATGATATTAAAAACAAAGAACTATTTTTAGCCAGAGACAGAATAGGAGTAAAACCATTATATTATTATTATGACAACCAAAAATTAATATTTTCTTCAGAAATTAAAGCTATTTTAGAGCACAATATTAAAAGAGAAATTGATTTAGAGGCAATGAATCATTATTTTCGTTTAATGTATGTTCCAGCCCCTTTAACGATGTTTAATAACATCTATAAATTAAAACCAGGACATTATTTAAAGTTTAAAAAAGATTTAAAAATTAAAAAATATTGGGATGTTAAAGATTTTAAAAAGATTAAAGATAAGGAAAAAATAATTAATGAAATTCAGAAATTAATGAAAAAATCTATTAAAGGACAATTAATTTCTGATAAGCCAGTTGGCGTGTTTTTGTCTGGAGGCATTGATTCTACTTCTGTTTTGGGAATTGCAAAAGAATTTAAAAAAGATTTAAAAACCTTTTCTGTTGGTTTTGATATTAATGATCCAAATAGAAAATTTAATGCTGATTTGGATTTAGCTAGAAAAACTAGTAAGATATATAATACAGAGCATTATGAGTTAATGATTAATTCTAAGGATATTTTAGAAAATTTAGAAAAAGTTGTTTATCACATGGATGAGCCAGTTGCTGAACCAACACAAATAGCAACGTATTTATTAGCAGAATTGGCCAAAAAGCATGTTGATGTTGTTTTAGGTGGAGATGGTGGTGATGAATTATTTGGGGGATATAAAAGATATTATTATGCGCATTTATTAAGATTTATTCCTTTTTTAAAATCAAAATTGCATACTAAATTTATGCTTCAAGACGAAAAAGAGATTAAAAAAATACTTTTAAATACAAAGAATACTACAAAAAGTTTTTTTAGTAAAAATTATTTAAAAAATGGATTAATGTTTGCTGATTTAAAAACTTGGTTACCAGACGAATCTTTAATGAGATCAGATAAAATGACAATGGCAAATGGATTAGAGCAAAGGGTTCCTATTCTCGATCATTATTTAGTTGAATTGGGTTTTAAAATTCCTAATAAGTTTAAAATGAAAGACACAGATCAAGGAAAAGAAATTTTTATTGAAGCCATGAAAGAATATTTACCTGATCATATCTTAAAATCAGACAAAAAGAAAGTTTGGTTAACTCCAATGTCAGAATGGTTAAGAACAGACTTAAAAGAATTTGCAGAAAAAAAATTATTTACAAATTTAAGTGAAGAATATTTTAATGTTAAGGAGATTGAAAAAATATTTAATGATCATATTAAAAGAAAAAAATATAATTTAAATTTAATTTGGGCATTGATTGTATTTAAAATTTGGTATAATAAATATTTTTAATATGCATTTACAATATTTAAAAAGATTTTATCCTGATTTTAAAAGAAAGAAAATTCTTGATCTTGGCTCTGGAAGAGGAGATTTTTTATTAGAGTGCCATAAAGAGGGAATAGATGTTATTGGCCTTGAGCCAAATTCAGAATATATAAAATTAGCGGAAGAAAAATTATATAATTATAATTTTAAAACAAAGATCATAAAAGGAAGTGGAGAAAATATTCCATTTAATGATAATTATTTTGATTTTATTAATTGTACAGAAGTTTTAGAGCACGTAAACGAACCAAGTATTGTTTTAAAAGAATGTTATAGGGTTTTGAACGAGGGAGGGAGTTTGTTTATTACGGTTCATAATAGATTTGGTTTAATGGAATCTCATTATGGCATTTTATTTCTTAATTGGATGCCCAGATTTTTAGGTAGATTATATATAAGATTTAGAAAAAAAGAAAGAAATACAAATAAACATTTTGATAAACAAAAAATTAATGAAATGCATTATTATATTTATTCAAATTTCAAAAAAGAAGCAAATAATATTGGATTTAAGATTTTTGATGCTAGGTTTGAACAAATAAATAATCCCAAATTAATTCTTAATAAGAAATTTAAAAAAATCGTTATTTTTTTTAGAAACATAAAAATGTTTTGGCTTTTAAAGCTATTGTATTTTTTTCTTAGATTTGCGTATTTTAATACATTTCATTTGGTTTTAAAAAAATGAAAAATATTTTTTTGGTTAAAACTAAAAATTATACATGAAAATATTTATTTTAAACCCTTTCTTATTTACTGGAAAATTGAGTAGATTATCTAGAAAAAGACAACCTTTAAGCCTAGCATATATTGCTAGTTTACTTAGAAACGATCACGAAATTAAATTACTAGATGCCAATGCTTTAAATTTAAATTTAGAAGATACAATCAATGAGATTAAAAAATTTAATCCGGAAATATTAATTTTAACTTCAACTCCAATCGATAGATGGGAGGTTCCCTCACATGCTTATATTAAATTTTTAATTAATAGTTTGATTAAAATAATTAATAGTTTAAAAATTTCATACATTATTCTTACTGGTTCTCATGGATCTGTAATGCCGGAGTGGTTGTTAAAAAAAACTAGAGTTAATTTTATAGTTCGCAATGAACCAGAATTAACCGTTCTAAGTTTAATCAATAATATAAAAGATTTTTCAAGGGTAAGAGGTATTTCTTTTTTAAAAAATGGTAAAGTAATTAATAATCCAGATGCAGAAAGAAATAAGAATTTAGATAAATTACCTCTTCCTGCTTATGATTTATTGCCCATGGATAAATATTCATATACTTATCCAGACATTCCAAAACCATTTTCTATAATAATGTCTTCTCGTGGCTGTCCGTTTAAGTGTATATATTGTTTAAAAACAATGATGAAGGATAAATATATTGCTCGTAGCCCTGAAAATGTTATTGCAGAAATAAAGCATTTAGTATATAATTTTAATATTAAAGGAATATATTTTCAGGATTGGGAGTTTATGATAAGTCGTGATAGAGTAGATAAGATTTGTGATTTAATAATAGAAAATAAGATAGAGATTAAATGGGGTTGCAATGCCAGAGCAACAGATATTGATGATAAAATTGTTAGAAAAATGAAAGAAGCTGGTTGTGTTCGTATTAATATTGGGTTCGAAACAGGCTCGCAAAAATTGTTGGATATTTCTAAAAAAATGGTTAAAATGAGTGATATGCAAGAAGCTATTGATGTTTGCAAAAAACATAAAATTAATATTGGTATTTATTCAATTCTTAATTTGCCTGGCGAGACAAGAAAAACAATTGCTGAAACAGAAAAATTTTTAGCTGATAACGATTTAGAGACAATGTGTTCTCCTAATTTACCGCTTCCATATTTTGAAACTGAAATGTATGAAATGTTAAAGAAACAAGAAGGTAAGGATTTTGATTGGGAAAATTTAGAAAAATATGCTGGTAGAGTAGGAACATCTCAATCCCCATTATTGGCTAAAATTTATAGATGGCATTATAAGCACAAGTATAATTGGGGAAATTTATATTTTTTTAACACTAAATTTTTATTAAAGATTATAAAATTAATTAAAAGTAAATTATGAAAATTTGTTTTTTAAACAACACCTTAAATCCAAAGGAGGGAAGGGGTAGATATGGTTTTAATCTTATAGATAAAATTTCGAAAAATAAAGATGTTGAAATAATTGTTTTAACCGAAGAAGGTAGTGGTCATCCTTTAGAAAAATCAATACTTTTAAAATCTTATCTTCTTAGAGATTTTTTCAATATTTTCATTAATGCTTTTAGAATTAGAAAATATATAAAAAAATGTGATATTGTTCATGCTTTAGATGGATATCCTTTTGGGGTGATAGCAGCTTTAGCTAATATTGGTTTAAAGAAGAAATTTATTATTAGTGGCATTGGGACGTATTCTATACTTCCTTTAGAAGAAATATTGAAAAAAAATTTATTAAGATGGGCTTATAAAAAAGCTAGTAATATTTTATGTATTAGTAATTTTACGAGAAATCAGATTTTAAAAAGAATTAAATTAAACAATACAGAAGTTGTTAATCTTGGAGTTGATTATGAAAAATTTCAAATAGATATTAAGAAAAAGAGAAGAGAAGGAAAAATTATTTTAAGCGTTGGTGCATTAAAACCAAGAAAAGGATATCATATTTCTATACCGGCAATGGCTCAAGTCATTAAAAAACACAATGCTAAATATTATATTGTTTGTGACAAAAAAGAAAAGGAATACATTGATTTGGTTAGGAAGCACAACATAGAAAAAAATGTTAAATTTTTCTATAACATATCAGACAAAGAATTGATTGAACTTTATCATAAGTCATCTATCTTTTTATTAACACCAGTTGTTTTAAATGATAATGATTTTGAGGGTTTTGGTTTGGTTTATTTAGAGGCAAACGCTTGCGGGAAACCATCAATTGGAACCTATAAATGCGGAGCAGAAGATGCTATTATTGATAATGTAACGGGATTTTTGGTTCCACAAAACGATATTAAAAAAACCGCAGAAGCAGTTTTAAAATTATTAGACAATCCAGGATTGGCCAAAAAGCTAGGTGAAAATGGTAGAAAAAGAGCCTGGGAGATGAATTGGAAAAATCTATCTAAAAAATATATAGATGTTTATAAAAAAATAGTTAGTTAAAATGATTAAAAACAAAGTAATAAAACTTGATATTGGTTGTGGAGAAAGAAAAAAGAAGGGATTTGTTGGTATAGACATCGATCCTAATAGCGATGCAGATATAATTGCTTCTGCTTTAGATTTGCCGATTGAAAATGATTCTATTGATGAAATTCAATCTTCGCATTTAATAGAACACTTTCTTCCAAAAGAGACTCAGAGATTTTTTGATGAAATTTATAGAGTTTTAAAAAGAGGGAAATTAGCTAATATAAAGATTGATAAAGATTGGACAAAAAAAAGACTATTGGCCAAAGATTCTACTCATAAATATAGATATAAAACAAAAGAAATTAAAAAAATGCTTGAGAAATTTTCTTATAAAAAAGTAAAAGATAAAATATTTTTTTTTCGGTTGTATCAACCAAGAAGAAAGATATTTATTAAATTAATAAAATAAAATTTATAATTATTTGTATAATTACATTTTTTTAAAGAAAAAATAAGCAATAAAAAAATAAAAAATTTGTGATATTAATATAGCAATTATAACACCCAAAATTCCATAAAGAGGAATTAAAATAGCAAAAAGAACTATTTTAATAATTGGAATTAATATATTTATTTTATAAAGTTTTTTTGTTTTCATTTTTGCCTGAAGAGAGAGAACCATCATTGACATTGGAAAGGCTAAAAGAGTAAAAGCCAATAGTCTTGAATAGGGTATTGATTCAATATACTGAGGATAGAATATTTTAAAAAAGTATGGAGCGAGAATAATATATATTATAATTCCGAAAACAATTAGTATGGTCATTTTCAAAAGTTTTTTTGGTAATGTTTTTTTAATATCATTTTCTGATCTGACGGAAAGCTTGGGTATGGCTAATTCCTGAATAATTTTAAGAGGTCCTCTAATGTGCTGTATTGGGAAAGCGGCGAAAGAATAAATAGCTAGTTGTATTGGGCCAACAAAGTAGAATAAAAAAACATTATCAATTTGCTGAGTGATAAGATTTATAATTCCCATTAAACTTAAATGTTTTCCATAGGCAATCATTTTTTTGTCATTAATTTTATTTGGTTTGTTTTTTTTAATTGTCCAAAAAAGGAAAAACATTCTTAATAAAGAATAAGAAAGAAAGTAGATCAAGATTAATATAATGAGATTCTTGGTTATAAGTAAGGTTATTATGATTGAAATGGTAGATAAAATTTGAATTATAGTAGTATAGGCAACTCTTTTGTTAAATAATTTTTTGCCGTCTAGGAAGTACTGATAAGTTTCTCCACCTTTGAATAGTGGAAGAAAAAAGGCTATAATTAATAAGGATATAGTAAATTCAATATTTCCTTGAAACCAGAAATAAATGGCAATAAAAACAGAACAAATACTTCCCAAAAAACTATATTTTAATTTTGTTTTAAGTCCATTTAAAAAAACGCCTTCAGATTTTTTGCTTACTCCCTGAATAATGGCTACATTAATTCCTTCAAGTGAGGTAATGGCTAATATTGTCATAATTGACAATATGTATCTATATTCTCCATATGTTTCTTGGGAAATAATATTTGCAAAAGCGATAGACAAAAGAAATGCAGTGGCCATGCTAATAATGTTCCCAATCATCAAATAAGAACCATGCTTGGCAATGTAGATATTGTCAGTTCCTGTATTTTTTTGGGATATTATAAGGAGTTTTATTATTATTGATTTTATTTTTTTTATCATGAAAAAACAATATATAGTTTTAATTATATTTTTAATTTTTATTATCTCTATTTTAGTTCGTTATTGGC
The DNA here is from genome assembly GCA_018829905.1 of Patescibacteria group bacterium. GTDB lineage: Bacteria > Patescibacteriota > Minisyncoccia > RBG-13-40-8-A > RBG-13-40-8-A > JAHJST01. The sequence continues at coordinate 24,608 of JAHJST010000005.1, read as the reverse complement.
CGATTTATCATAAGGGATTTTCATGGAACATTGATGCCACTAATTTAATTTTGGCGAGAAACCTAAGCTTAACTGGAGAATATATGATTGTAGATAAAATGGATATCGCATTGTCTTCAGAACTAATAAAAGAACGAGGGATTAACTATAGTAGTAGTAATAAACTAACACCGATTCTATATAGTAAAATATTCAATGTTTTTGGATTTAATCCACAAATTCCACTATATGTTTCTTTGGTTATTTACGGAATTACTACTGTTCTATTATTTTTATTGATTTTAAAATTATTTAATATTCGTATAGCCTTAATATTTGCGGGTGTTGATATTTTTCTACCATTTATTTTGTCTGGATCAAATTGGTTTGGCTTTTATGAATGGGCAATGTTGTTTTTTGTAGTCGGTATATCGATTTATCTCTGGAAAGAGAAACCAAACATTTGGAGATTATTATTTAGTGGTTTGTTTTTTGGTCTTGCATCTTTAGCCAGAAATGCGTTTTTAATTTCGTTTATTCCATTTTTATTTTATGATTTTTATTCTAATTTTATTTATAAAAAAGAATGGAGACCAATTAAGCAATTACTGTGGTTGATCACAAAAAGGATTTTTGTATTTATTTTGCCTGTTGTTTTACTGTGGGGAGGGTTTATGTTTCAAGACTATTTTTCTGGCATAGAAAATTCCTATATCACCAAAACAGAAATGGCTTGGGATGGACATCTTTTTACCGATCCATATACTTATCATTTTGAAAAAGATGAATTTATTAAAGAAAAAATTGATACAGCAGAGGGAGATGAAATTAACGCCTTAATTGGTTATGGGTATATACATAGTTTAAAAGCAAGGATTAAAATGCATTTTATTTCTTTTAAATATTATATTACTGGCTTTTTTCGTCAACCATTAATGGGCGGTCTGTTTGTTATTTTGTTTTTGGTGCTGGGCTCCATTTTTCTCCACAAAAGAAATAAGAAGCTTTTCAATCTGTCTATTTTGTGGATAGTTTTTCTTTTTTTGGTTCTGATTAGTCTAAGGACAAGCAATGAAGATCATTTTTTAGAAATAAGATTTCCGTTAGTTTTATTGATATCTTTGGGAGTTTTTTGGGTTATAGATTGGTTACGACAAATAATTCAGAGCAGAAGAAATTACCTTTTGTTGGCTGGGGCGATTTTACTTGTTTTCTTTGGTCACCTTATACAGTCAAATAAGTGGATGTTTCACGAGAATTATCTTTATTCTGGGATTCAGGAAAAAATAATTTTAATGAACATGATTAAAGAAAATTTTTCAAGTATTAATACTGAAGACATAATTGTGGTTCCGCGAGATTATCTTTTTCTTAATTATTACACAAATTATAATTATATTTATTTTGACCCAAAAACGATTAAAAGATTATTAGGAGAGAATAAATTGCAATGGGCATTTAATAAATTTGGTGTTACTCACATAGCTGGTTTTGACGAATTATTAAGCAAAGAGATTTTAAGTGCAACTGAGATAAAAATAATTGATTAAAAAAATAACCAAGAATTAATCTGCTGGAGTAGATTTTGAGATAAATTTTTTTGCTAGAATATATTCTATTGGCCAATGAAAAAATTTAAGTTTCCATCTGGCCCTGCAAAGAAAAATAAATAAAAATTTTAAAATTTTATTTGCTTTAACTTCTAATCCCAAGGCATATTTTAGTGGATTAGCACCAAGACGCACTATAACATCTAGAGATTCGATTGTATTTGGTTTTTTTAACCAAGGAAACTGGCGAGAGTCTAAATAGTTTAATTCTCCACTCATTGATTTACTCCATTCCTCAAGAGATAATGGAAGGTGCAATCCCATTGAAACACATTCTTCAAATAGTGGTGAACCAGGATATGGCCTAAAGGTTTGTGGTCCGATGATTTTTACTCTTTGATTAATTTTTGTTAAATCATTAATTAAACAGAGAGTTTTTTTAATATCTTGCCAGGTTTCTCCTGGCAGACCAGCCATGAAAGAATAAATTGGATCAATATTATATTTAATACATTGCTTGGCTGAATAAATTATTTCTTCTGGGGTTGTGTTTTTTTTTATTTTTTCAAGTATTTTAATCGAGCCAGATTCAGCTCCGATTGATAATAGGTTACAACCGGATTTCTTCATTAATTCAAGAAAGTTATTGTTTATAAATTTATTATTAAAATAACTGCTCCTAATGCTGGCACTCCAGTAGATATTTATATTATTGTTTATTATTTCTTGCGTTATAATTTTTGCCCTGTTTTTATCAACAAAGAAATTTTCATCCCAAAAGACTATATGTTTTTTCTCTTTGCATGGCCCAGATATAGCACTTTTGATGTCATTGATTACTTGTTCTGGTGATCTGGCTCGCCATCGATTTTTTGTAATCGCATTTACGCAGAATGTGCAATTATGTGGACAGCCTCGACTTGTGTGTATGGGAATTTTTGATAAGTTGTTAACAATATCCAGTGGAATTAATTTCCACCTTGGAGTGGGTAAGTCCTCCATTTTTAGTAATTGTCGTTCTGGGGTTATTATTGTTTTATTTTTTTTCTTAAATGCAATGCCTTTTATGGATTCGAGGTTTTTGCCTTTTTTATTAATAATTTCCCAAAGCGTTTCTTCTCCTTCGCCAATTACGGCAACATCTATTAGTGGATGAGCTATTGTGGTTTTTGGAAAAAGAGTTGGATGAAATCCTCCCCAAATGATTATGATTTTTTTATTATATTTTTTTATTAATTTCGAGATATTAAGAGCAGATTGTAATTGGGTGGTCATTACAGATATTCCTACAAACTTTATATTTGGTAGTTCTTTTTTAATTAAGTCTAGATATTGGTGTTGTCTGGCACAATCGATAATTTTTACTTCAATTCCTTTTTGGTCTAAATAAGTGGCAAGACAAAAAATGCCCATAGAAAGGCTTCCATCATAATTTGCACGAGGGATATTAAATTGAGGGTTGATTAGTAAAATTTTAGACACGATTTTTTATATTTGTTGTTATTGGCGTTATTAGCCAACACGAGAGACCAATAATGGGAATAATTATAAAGTTAGTAATAAAAATTAATAAAGATAAACTTATAATTTGTTCATTAGTAAATCCAAGTGGAATAAAAAGCATAAGAAAAGTAGCCTCGCGCGTGCCCAAGCCGGATATGGAAATTGGTAGAAGCGTTACAAGACTAACAATCGTTATTGAGACTGTTAAATAAATAAAAGATACATTCATCATTCCTATGCTTTTGGTTAAAAAATAAACAGCTACATAGGATACTAGCCAAGATAAAGTGGTTAAAATAAATATCTTAAAATAGTTTTTGAATTTATATAGTTTTATGTTCTCAATAAATTCAGAAAATGATTTTTCAATTTTTTGTTTATATTTTTTGGGGACAAGAATGAAAATCAATCTTTTAAGAATAATTTTAGCTTTCTTAATTTTTATAATTATTATAAATAAAATTATTCCAATTGTAATTATACTAAAACCTATAATTATTAGATTTTTAAAGAAATAAAAAAATAAAAAAAGACCAATAAATCCAGAGATAATTAGATAGAATATATCGGCTAAACGATCAATCATGATGCTTGCTAAAGACCTTTCGAAAGAATGGTTATTTTTTTTAAGATAAATAATTTTTCCAAGTTCGCCAAGTCTTCCTGGCGTGACTATGCCCATAAAAAGTCCAATAAAATATAACCTGAAAACTTGCCAAAATGAATAATTGATATTCATTGTTTTTAGAATATATTGCCAGCGGTAGGGTTTTATGGTTGAGGCAAAAACCATAATAAGTATTGCTAAGACTAGATAAGATAGATTAAGATTAAGGAAAAAAGAAAGCGTTTCTTTTAAATTGATTTTATTTAAAATAAAAATAAAGATTACTATTCCAATCAATCGAAAAAACCATTTATTTTTTAAAATTTTTTTAATCATGTTTTGATTTTTTTGCCGTAAAAATAATTGGATGATATAATTTTGTTATTTTCAGGAATAAAATAAGGGTTCCTAAAAATAAATTTAATAGTTTATTCTTTTTAAGTTTTGTAATAATTTTTTCTAATCCAGGATTAGCTATTTCTTTAGGATTTTCTATTTTTTTTAAAAATCTTTCCATGCTAATGTTTTGAATTTCTTTGAAGCCAATATTCTTTAAAAGACTTTTTAAATAATTGGGAGTAATTTTAAAATTTAAACTATTAAGAAAATTAGTTTTTTTATGTCTAATTATTAAATATAATTTAAAAATAAATTTTGTGTATGGCAAGGCATATGGTAGCCATAGCATTTTATAATGTCCCTCCCATGGAAATAAGTGATTTGGAGCATAAATAATGAAAAGACCTTTATTTTTTAGAACGCGATATGCTTCAGAAAGATATTTTTTTGGATTATTAACGTGTTCTATTGTACATGTGCTTGTTATTATATCAAAGCTATTTTCTTTAAATGGTAGGCTTTCTCCGCTGGCTATTAATATGTTTTCTGGTTTTTTAATTCTTTCTTTGGCTATATTAACTGCATCTTTGTCTACATCAATTCCAATAGCATCTATATTATTTTTTTCGCAGGTCGAAATTACTCCGCCTAGTCCGCACCCCATATCTAATAGTTTTAATTTTTTGGGCTCAAGGTTGTGCTTTTGAATGATTTTATATATCTCTTCGCCGATGCTATTCTTAAAAATTTCTTTAATGTATGCTTTTTTTTCTTTACTAACCCCAAAATTAAATGTACCAGAAGTTTTTTTACTTATTTTGTAATATTGTTCTATTTTTCTTTCTAGATCATCTTGTTTCATTAAATTTTTGAATTATTTTACCATTATTTGTCTTACACACAATAAGTTTGTTCCTTTTCTATTCCTGATCGTATACGCTTTTAGTAATTTGGTGGGACTTGTTTGCTTTAGTTCTTTTTTGGGTTCATTTATCTCATATAATTTAAAATTATGTCCAATAAGTAGTTCTAAAAATTCTTTTGATTTAACGCTAGAGTTTTCAAGTGAACAGGGACTGAATTCTGTGATAATTTTTATTTTTTTATTCTTTTTTAATAAATTTTTCATTCCTTTAATTGTTTCTCCTTCAGCTCCTTCGATGTCAATTTTAATAAGATCTACTTTTTCATTAATGTAATTGTCTGCTCGCGTAGATTCAATTTCAATGGATTTACGACTATTGTTTGAATTATATATGCTGTGTTGCTTTTTATCATTTTTGTGTAGATACAGTTTGGTTGTTCCAATTTTGTTTGATACTGCTTTCTGGATTAGTGTTGCGTTTTTATAGCCATTTATTTCTACATTTTTTTTCAATAAAAAAAAATTATCCGGGTCTGGTTCAAAAGCAATAATTTTTCCATTCCTTCCAACAAGTTTTGCAAATAATAAAGTATAATATCCAATATTAGCTCCAATATCTATAACTGTATTGTCTTTTTTGATTACACTTTTAATTATTTTTGTTTCAAATGGTTCATATACTCCCGAAAGTGAAAGACGAAGAGAGTCTTCAGAATCTAAAAACATTTTTTGTCCTTGAATTATAGTAAAATTTGATTTTAAAAAACGTGCTATAAAATTGTCTATAGCCTTAATAATTTTAAATCTTCTAATCCCGGTTCCTAAAAAAACTTTATTAATCTTTTTATATATTGATAATAATTTTTTTCGCATTGCAATTGATTTATTTAGATAATATTTTTTGAAATATATTTATTAGTCTTTGGGCAACTACCCTGGTAGTATATTCTTTTTTAATTTCTTTTTTTCCATTTTGAATCAATTTTTGAGTAAGTGCTGGATTTTTTTTGATTTTCAAAATAGATTGAGCTAATTTATTTATGTCCTTTTCTGGAATTAAAATTCCATTATATCCATCTTTTATAATTTCTTTAAGCCCGCCAACGCTAAAGGCAATAACCGGAATTCCTATAGCCATTCCTTCTAGGGCAACGATCCCCAGTGGTTCTTGTACTTCGCCAATGGTAATTGATGGCACAACAAGAAGATCTGCTATGTTATAGATTTTTCCGATATGTTCATAAGGAATATTGCCTAATATTTTTACTTGTTTATTCAATTTTTTTTCTTGAATATATTTTTCGAGATTAATTTTTTCTGGACCATCTCCAGCATAAATAAGAATAATTTTTTTGTCATTGGCAATTTTTTCGAAAGACTTAAGTAAATAGATTGGTCCTTTTAACTCCGTTAGTCTGCCAGAAAAAAAAACGACAAAAGTATCTGTTGATATTTTAAATTTTTCTCGTCCATCTTTTTTGGCTTTTGTGTCGTTATAGAATATATTTTCGTTAACTAAATTACGAACTACTGCGATATTTTTAATTTCTGGACATAATGATAAGATATGATTTTTTGTATGATCGCTATTGGCGATTATTGATTTTGCTTTGCGGTATGCTTTTTTTTCTTCATTTATCATTAATTTCCAAATAAATCCATTCTTTTTGATCTTTTTTTGATGAACGAGGGCTAGCACAACAGAACCATGAACAACTAGTATTAATGGAATTTTAAATAAAAATCTAAGTAATCTGCTGGCGCCTACAATTGAAGTATCTTGAGCAAAAATAATATTCCATCTTTTTATGGGATAATAAAAGACTAGTCGTAATCCAATAATAATTTTACTAAAAAAATAGAGAATAATGGTTTTTATGGGGGAGCCAAGAAGAAGTTTGTCGGTTTTTTCAACGATTGAATTTTTGGTTTCTCTATATTGTGAAATTCCAAACAGTGTCATTACATCTATTTGGCTGTTTAAAAATCTTAAACCATCACATACTGAATTAATATAAGAAGTTACTCCTCCTTCATGTGCACGACCATTAACGCAGATACAAATTTTCATATTTTAAATAGACCTAAAAAGCGAAAAGAGTGCAGAAATTGCTCCCACTGTCCAACCAATTGGTCTTATTAAATAAATAATAAATAAAGAAATTGCTGTAAGATCCTTGTATTTTATTGTTAAGCGAAGAGTAGAAAATATATAGGAAATAAATAAAATTAATATTGGTATAAGTATTAAGTACCATGAGAATTTATAAAAAAACCAGAAAATAAGTAAAATAATTGAACTTAAATAAAACAATGGTTGAGATATCATCCAAAACGAAGAGACTTCATCGCCCTTGAGCATTTTTGGTAATTTTAAATATCTTATAACAGCGAATTTTCCATATTCATACTGTTGTTTAAAAAAAGCTTTTAGTGTTTCACGATGATTGTGCCAAACCTTTGCATCTTTAACAAAGATTATTTTGTATCCAGCATTATTTATTCTGTGCCCAATTTCTGCATCGTATCCGGTTTTTAGCTTTTCGTTAAATCCACCAATCTCTTCAATTATTTTTTTCTTGTAGACAATGTGCATTGTAGCCGCTCTTTTTATCTCTTTTGGCATTTTTTCATATCTGTCTTGTAGTTCATACCCGATTATTCTTGGAATAAGCTTTTTGCTATTTGCTGTTAAAATTACTCCAGTTGCTCCTGCTGTTTTGGGATCTTTGAGTTGTTCAACGGTTTTTTTGAGCCACTCTTTGTCGACATTTGCATCTCCATCTACTAGTCCGATAATTTCGTTTTTTATAGATGGTAAAATTTTATTGTATTTTATTGGCGGAGAATCAATTCCAGTTTGAATAACCCTAACCTTGTTTTTAGGGTAGTTTGCTACAATTTTTAACGTTCCATCATTAGAGTTGTTGTCTAAAAGCCAAATTTCGTATTTGTCATGTGGATAATTTTGATTAATTAATGCATCAAGACATTCTTTGATGTATTTTGCTACATTTTTAATTGGTATTAGGATTGTTACGCTTGGATAGTTCATTTCTTTTTTAATATAAAAATTTGTTGAGCGCAAATATGTTTATAATTAAATTTATTTTCTAAAAATGCTGCAATCTTTTTTGTTTTTACCTGAAGTCGATAAGTTATTTTATATCCAAAGAGATATTGTATTACATTGATAGCAACTGCCAATATTTGGAATGGCAGAGAAAATATGTATTTTTTTTCATAAATTTTAAAGCCACATTGCAATATTTGTTTAAGGTCTTTATTAGAAAAACTAACTTCGTTTCTACTGGAACATTGATGTTTTTTTATTATTGATTTGAATGGTTTTCTTAGATAAAAAAATAATTTAGGAACTAGACTTGATGATCTTTCAAATACACAAAGTCTTCCATCGTTTTTAAGCACCCTTTTGAATTCTGTTGCTGTTGCCTCAAGTAGCCCCTGCGCCTTAACATGGTGAAATAAGTCATTGGCGATAATGACATCAAATTGTTTATCATCAGTGGGTATTTGATGTACGCTACTTATAATAAATTTTCCATATGGATTTAATTTTTTAGCTAATTCAATCATTTTTTTAGAAAAATCAATTACGGTAATATTATTGCCTGTTGTTAAAATGGCACCGCCACCGGCTTCAAGAATTTTTTCATTTTTACTTATTTTATAAAAATTTATTAATTTATCATTAATTATTTGATAATAAGGAAGAGTATTTTTTTCAGCATAAAATTGGGCATTTTTATCCCAGTCTTCTAGTTCTTGTTGAAATATTTTTTTATTAATCATAAAGCATGTTATTAATTTAAATTCTTTTTTTTAAAACATAAACTAAGAAAATAGGACATTTTTTAGAATTGCCTAATTTTCTTGTTATTTTTCCAGCAAATATATTGTTGGAGAAAATATTACCAGCACCAGTTCTTTCTTTTATAATAAATCCGGAATCATTAAATAATTTTTCCCACTTTATAATGTTAAATTTTTTAATTTCTGATATAAGAGTAGATGTTTCTTTTGTGTTTTCATGATTACAGTCTTTTTCATGACTCCAAAAGATGTTGAAATTTTTGAATGGATTTTTTAGAAAATTAAAAGGACCTTTAATAATATGAATCATATAATTTAAGTGGTGATGCAGGGAAAGTAATTTACTAAGATGCCACCAAGGTGTGGGAACGGCAATTATTAATTCGCCATTATTTTTTAGTGTTCTGTTCATTTCTAAAAGGTATTTAAGTGGATTTGTGACATGTTCGACTACATTAACTGAAATAAAGGAATTAACACATTCTTTTTTTATTGGTAAATGTTCACTATTTACCAACAAATCAAGCGGATAGAATGCATTATGATCTGTATGAATATCAAATGAAAGAATGTTTTCATTTTGTATAAATGATTTAGCCAAATTTGATCCACTGCCATTATCTATGGTTATTTTATTTTCTTCTTTACTTTTAATTTTACGAGAAATAATTTTGTAAAGCAAAAAAGAGGCTGGTCTTATTTCGTTTTCTTTTATTGGTGTTCGTAATTGAAGATTAAAAATCTCCGAATTATTTTTTTTACTATCTCTAGTGGTGTCTTCATTTTTAGAATATTCGTTTACAAGGAATGTTGGTATGTTAATTGCGATAAGCGCATTAAACGGACAAGTTTTAATACATTTACGGCAATTATTACATTTATCTTTAATAATTATTCCAGGGTTTTTTATGTTTTTTATTATTCCATTAAGCATAAAGTGTCCTTTTTCTTCAATAATGGTTTTTTTTATTGCTGTTTTTTTGCATGATTTTATGCATTCAAATTTACATTTTTTGGGGTTGCATTTATTTTTTAAAATATAGACTATTTTTTTAATAGGATATTTTTTTTGACAGTTTGAACAATAATAGTCTTGTTTTGAAAGTTTTAAAGATATTTCCTTTTTAAAACGACTAAGGCAATCTGGACAAATAAAGTTTTTATTAAAAAAATCAAAAGGAATCATTTTGGTTTTTTAAATAATTTGGGTAGTCCACGCCAAGCAACCTTTAGTAATCTAGTCCCTTCAGCCGGGTTTTTAATAGCTTCCCACAATCTTTTGGATAGATACGAAAAGCTAAAATAAATTTTTTTATAGGCCCTAAATCTCCAGTATTCGAGATCCTTTATAGATAAATTTGGATAATTAATTTTTTCATCTTTTGTTAAATAATCATTTGATTTTAACCAATTATAAAAAGGAGTTGATTTGTGTGGTTGGGGCACTACGAATTGATAGTCAGAAATATTTAATTTTTTAGCCCATTTTATTGTTTTTTTAATGGTTTCAATTGTTTCACCGGGCAAACCAAAGATAAAATCTCCATGAATATTAATTCTTGATTTTTTGGCATTTTTTGTAAATTCTTCCATTCCGGAAACTATTTCTCCCTTGTTGATATTATTGAGTATTTCTTGAATTCCTGATTCGTAGCCGATATGTAAAAATTTACATCCAGATTTTTTTGCTAATTTCATTGTTTCTAGGTCTAGGTCGGCCTTAGCGTATCCAGACCATGTAATTTTTAGATTGTTTTTTATAATTGCTTCTGCAATTTGACGAATTCTAATTCTGGGCAACATATCATCTTGAAAAAATATTTCTTTAATTTCTGGTAATTCTTTTTTTATTGATTTCAATTCTTCTATGATGTTTTCTATTGTTCTTGTACGATAATGTGCTCCTTTGTGAATTGTGTTTGGCCATAGGCAAAAGGTGCATTTACCCCAGGCACATCCACGTGCGGTAAACATATCAACAAAAGGATATTTCAGACTGGTTTGGCGGTAATTTTTCATTTTTAAGTATTTTTTATAAATATTTGTAACAAATGGTAATTCATTTAATCCTTTTTCATTTATAAATTCTCCGTCTGGATTTTTAATTATTTTATTATTTTTTTGCCATGTTAGTTCTTTTACTTCGCTTAGATCGGCATTTCTTTCAATTGTTTTTGTTAAATTAAGTAATGGAAGTTCAAATTCTCTTCGAATTACGCCATCAATTGATTTAGATTTTTTTAATATTCCTTCTGGATCTATTGCACACCATGGTCCGACAAAAACAATGAATGTATTAATTTCTTTTTTAATCATTTCAGATAATTTAATTTCGTTTTCCATGCTGTCTATTGAAGTATAAATAACTGTGATTTTAGGAGAGAAATTTTTTATATCTTTTATAATTTTTTCATGTGGGATTCCATCGACCAATGCATCAACTAGTTTTACTTTATAACCATCTTTTTCTAAGCATCCAGTGGCATAGGCTAAAAAAATTGGATACCAATTACTTCCTGCAACAGGTATCCACGTACATCTTGAAGATCTAACATAATTTTTTATAAAAGATGGATTTAATAAATAAATTTTCATATTTTTATGCTTCTATTTTGCCAAACAAAAAAGCTATTCCAATTAATAAATATTTTTTTAGATTTTTTATATTACGATAATTTGATAGTTTTTTTAAGACAAAAGATGGTCGTAAATAAAATTTTCTATAAGCCATTTTAGAATAAGAACGAACAGTATCTTCTTTTAATTTATCTGTTTTGAGTTGTGGGTATGGACTTATATTTTCTCCTCTTACAAATCTTTCCCAATAATCTTTTTCTATAAATCCTTTTTCGGCGGCCCATTTAAAAAGATCATTTCCTCTATTAAAGGCTATGGTTGGACTAAATGTGGTATAGTCGGGATTTAGTTCTATTGCAAATTTTATGGTTTCTTTCATTGTTTTTTCCGTTTCGGTTGGTAATCCTAGCATAAAATAAGTAAAAATTTCGATTTTATATTTTTTGCACCAACCTATAGCATTTCTGGCTTGTTCCTTGGTAATTCCTTTTCTGATAAATTTTAATATTTTTTCATTGCCAGACTCTATTCCAAATCTAATTCTATAGCATCCTGCTTTCGCCATTAATTTTATTAATTTTTCGTCTACTAGGTTTACTCTTGTGCGACATTCCCAAATTAAATCGAATTTTTGTTTTATTATCGTATTGCAAAAATCTATTACTCTTTGTCTGTCTACCGTAAAAGTATCGTCGTAAAAGAGTATTTCTCTTATTCCGTATTTATTGTAAAGCAAGTCAATTTCTTTGATCATATTGTCTGCTGATCTTGCTCTAAATTTTTTTCCGAATCTTCCTTCTGGATCGCACCAGAAACAGTTATATGGACAACCTCTACTTGAAATCATCGTAGCAAATGCATCTCTTTTTGACATAATATCTTGGTATTTTCTAATATCGATTAAACTCCATGCTGGCAAAGATATTTTATTAAGATCTTGAATCATTTCTCTAGATTCAGTTTGAATTATTTCATTGTTTTTACGGAATACTATTCCTTTAATTTTTCCCGGATCTTGTTTTTTTTCTATTGCATCAACTAATTCACAAATAGTGATTTCGCCTTCCCCAATTATTCCATAGTCTATCTCTTTAAATTCTAAACTTATTTTTGGGAACGATGCCAAATGTGGTCCACCAAAAATAATAGGTACATTTGGAAGGATTTTTTTTAGATATGTTGCCGTTTCTCGTGCTCTTTTAAAAACCGGAGTTGTAGTTGAAATTCCTATAATTTGAGGATTATAATTTTTTGTTAATTTGCCTAACGATTCTAAATCTATTTTTTTTTCTTCGGCATCAATTATTTTTACTTCATGGCTTTTTTCTTTGAGCGCAGAGCCAATGTATAAAAGCCCCAATGGTGGTATTTTATTTTTTAAAAATCTAAAAAATGTATTTGTTGTTTTACTATAATGTGGATAAATTAGAAGAACTTTCATTTTTAATTGTTTTTATTTTTTATCTCTTTACGAATTGCAGAAATTTGATCAGCCAACAATCCAAAAAAGAAAATTAATATGGCAGAAATAAATAATAAAATGGTTATATCGCCAATATTTTTGTAGATTATATTTTGTATTAATAGTGTTCCGCTTATTAGAAAAAGCAAAATACTAATTGGTAGAAAGATTCTAAGGGGAGACGTTAAGACAATAACTCGTAATATAAATATAAATGTATCAAATGCGTGCTTTGGTCTTACTTTGCTTTTTCCCTCTCTTTTGTTTATTCTGATTGGCACATATTTAACAGATAGTCCTTCAGACAAAAAAAGCAGAGAAGATGTTGTAGAAAAAGAAAATCCATCACAAAGAAGATGTGTGAATTTTAATATTTCTATTTTTTTAACAATTCTTAATCCACAATTTAAATCTGGAATTTTTTGTTGACTAAGATAATTGGCTAGCCATTGCAATACTTTTTTTCCTGGTTGTCGGATAATTGGTCCCTTGTATCCAATTCTTGCTCCACTTATCATGTCAAAATTATCCATATATTTTATCATTTCCTTAATATAGATTGGTTTGTGTTGTCCGTCGGCATCAAAAAATAGTATAAAATCAAATTTTGCATTTTTAATTCCATTTTTTAATGAAGCGCCATATCCTTTGTTTTGCGTATGATTAATTATTTTTATATTGGGAATATTTTCTAAAATTTCTTTTGTTTTATCTGTAGAGGCGTCATTAATTACAATAATTTCGTATTCTAAATTAAGTTTATCTAATTCTGTTTGTAGATCATTGATTGTATTTTCAATCGCTTTTTCTTCGTTGTGGACAGGAACCACAACAGATAATGATTTTTTCATAATTTTTATTTTATCTTCCTCCTCCTCTGAGGATAATATTAATTGTTTTTAAAATAATTGATGTGTCTAAAATAAATGATCTATTTTTAATATAATAAAGATCATATTGAACTTTTTCAAAATTATCTTCTACTGTTGAGCTATATCCATGCTTTATTTGTGCCCATCCAGACAAACCAGGTCTAATTAAATATCTTTCTTGATAAAAAGGTATTTTTTCTTTTAATTCTTGATGAAATTCTGGTCTTTCTGCTCTTGGACCAACAAAGCTCATTTGTCCTTTTATTACGTTCCATAATTGAGGAAGCTCGTCCATTCTTGTTTTTCTCATAAATCTACCAAATTTAGTAACTCTTTTATCGTTTTTCTTGGCCATTTTAGGGCCATATTTTTCAGCATCCATAACCATTGATCTAAATTTAGTTAATTTAAATGTTTTTCCTCCTCGTCCTACTCTTTTTTGAGAATAAAATACAGAACCATTAGAACTAAATTTAACCATTATTGCAATAATAATCCAAAAGGGGAGAGAACAAATTAAAAGAATAAAAGCAGAAATAAAATCAAAATATCTTTTAGCTAATTCATAAACATTTCTATCTCTTTGAGAAATGTTTTCTAAAAACCAAATTTGATTAATAACTGTTAAAGGAATTTTTCTTGTTACGTTTTCATAGAATTCAGATAAATTTACAAAATCTATTTTATGTCTTATACATTCAAATAAGTTTTGAATTAATTCTGGATATTTATATACTTCAGGAGCAATAATAGCTGTAGATATATTTTCTTGTTCTAATATTCCTTTTAGATTTTTTATTCCTTGAATGATTTTTACTCCTTCTAATCTATCTTTTATTGGTTCATCATCACTTTTAACAATTAATTTTAGCCTATATCCCAATTGAGGATTTTTAATTATTTCTTTTGCTAATTCAATTGCTTGTGGATTATATCCAACAATAGCTAAATTAATTCTTATTTTTAATGCGCCAATTAAGAAATTAAAAAATAATCTCCATCCATAGAATAAAAAGACAAAGATTATTATTGTTAATAAAAGATTTGTTTTTGGTGTTAATTCATTTATTGCAAAACCAGGAATTAAATAGAAAAATGCAATTGAAATTAAACCACCAATAATTATTCCTCTTATTAAAGAAGAAGAAAACTCAATATTATTTTTAGCAGTGTCTAAATCATATAAATTGTGTATAAAAAACACAATCAACCAAACAAAATAAACAATTGAAAAGGGGAGTATATGATTTTGAAAAGTTCCTAAATCAAACTCTCTATATCTAATAGTTAGAGCAATTGCTAAAGAGGCATATAAAATGATTATATCGCCTAATAATAGAATAAATTTTTTAATTCGCATTATATTAATAATATCCTAATTTTTTATCTTTTGCAATAAAAAAGGATCTGGTTTTGCGTTCCATTCGTTGGAGTTAGGGTTGTTGTCTCATGCAATTAACCAGATCCTATCTTTATATTACCAAATATTAGTATTTTTTTCAAGACATGTTAATATTAAATCATATTAAATAAAAATAATGATTTGGTTTTTAATTTTTTTAGATTTGATAATTGTATTAATTGTTACACTTGTTTTGTTTTTTAGTCTTATTGGTTTAATCAGATCAATGGGTGTTCCTTTTGTTCCGTTGACTAAAAAACAATTAGAATCAGTTAATAAATATATTAAATTAAATCCAAACGATAGAGTTGTTGATCTTGGATGTGGCGATGCAAGAGTATTAAGAATGTTTAAAAAGCAGGGAGTTAAAGATTTAACTGGTTATGAGGTTAATTTGTTGGCATATTTATTAGCTAAAATTAAAAGCAAATCTTTAAAAATATATTTTAAAAACTTTAAAAAAGTAGATTTAAGTGAATATAATGTTATTTTTTGTTATTTATTAGATTATTATTTAGATTCTTTAAAGGAAAAATTTGATAAAGAATTAAAACCAGGAACAAAAGTAATATCATATGCTTTTAGAATAAAAAACTGGAGAAGACCAGAAATTATTTATACAAAAACAAGTAGAATTTTTATATACACTATTGAATAATATATATAAATGTTTTAAAATATATAGGTAATCATTAAATTAAAAATATGAATCCATTTACCTTAGGTTTATTAATAGCAATTATTCTTGTAATAATTGGATCTATTAAACAAATTAATCAATATCAAAAAGGAGTTAAATTTGCTTTTGGTAAATATGTTGGTTTAATGCAACCAGGATGGAGATTGGTTTTCCCGGTATTTCAAAGTTATATGAGAGTAGATATAAGAACAAAGGCAGTAGATGTTCCTAGCCAAGAAGCAATTACAAAAGATAATGTGTCTGTTAGTGTTAATGCTGTTATATATTACAAAGTACATGAAGCTGATAAAGCTATGTTAGAGGTTGAGAACTTTTTTTATGCTATTTCTCAACTAGCTCAAACAACAATGAGAAATGCTGTTGGTAAAGTTGATTTAGATGAATTGCTTTCACAAAGAGAAAAAGTTTCTGAAGACATTAGAAGCGTTATTGATACAGCTAGTGATCCTTGGGGTATTAAGGTTGATAATGTTGAATTAAAAGATATTACTCTACCAAAAGGAATGAAAAGAACAATTGGAAAACAAGCAGAAGCAGAAAGAGAAAAACGAGCTATAATTATTAAAGCTGAAGGTGAAGTTGCTGCAGCAACAAATATGGCTAAAGCAGCAGGTATTCTTTCTGAAAAAACAGGCGCTTTACACCTAAGAACCCTTCAGTCAATTAATGATATTAGTTCTGATAGATCAAATACAATTGTTTTTGCTGTTCCATTAGAAATATTAAGAGCATTTGAGGCCTTTAGTAAAAAAAAGCAAAATGATTGATATTATATGGTTTTTGGTTAATTAGTAGAAAAATTATGAAAACTTTAATTACAAATAGAAAATCTAAATTGGTTTTTTTCGGCGTCGAAGGTGTTTTATTGAATGTTGTTTTTGGTGGTTTTAAAGACATTTTAACTTTTCTTGGGAAAGAAGAAGATGTTAATAAAATAAATGAAGAATATCAAAAAAGAAAACATCTTGGTCCGTGGGGATTAGAAAATTTGGTAGAATTATGTAAGGGTTTTTCTAGAGAAGAATTTACCAAGATTTCTATTGATTATTGTAATAAAAATTTAATGATGGGCGCTAAGAATATTATTCGTGAAATAAAAAAAAGAGGATTTTTAGTTGGAGCAATAAGCTCAGGCCCACAATTTCTTCTTGATGCATTGAATGATATTCTTGATTTAGATTTTGTTTTTGGTTTAAAAATAGAATTTAAGGATAACGTAGCTACTGGTAAAATTTTCAGAAAAATAGATAGATTTATAAAAGTTGATATTTTAAAAGAAAAAATGAAAGAATTGAATTTATCTAAAGAAAATGTAACAGTTATTGGAGATTCTATTACAGATATTCCAATGGCAGAAGAAGCTGGATTTTTTATTGCTTTTAATTCTAAGAGTGATGAAGTTAAGCAAAAAGCAAATGTTGTTGTTGATAAAAAAGATTTAAAGGAAATTTTAAAATTTATATAGTAAAAAAGATGAAAATAATAATTAGTTTATTAATATTATAAATACTATTCTTGATACGGTTTTTATATTTATTGGCTATCTTGTGTGAATGTGCGAGCTGTAACATGTGTAGGATTATTGCTTATTATAAAGAAAGACAGAAAGTTGTTTCTGAATTAAGATTTGCTATAGTAAAAGTACAAAAAAATAGAGATTATATATTATATGGAATTAGTTTACACAATGTATTATTTAGATAATTGGATTTTTGAAGATAGAATATGTAAGATTGATTAAAAAAATCGCCTCGCAATATGCGTGGCGGTTTTAAAAAAAAGCCGGACCCTTGCAGTCAGCAAGCAATTCCTTAATCTGGTTTTGGGGACAAAACGGGATTGGGAATTGGGATTGATCCGGCTTATATCTAAGTATATATTATTAATATGTTTTGTCAAATTATTTGTGGTATAATTTATTTATAATAAACAACTCAAACTTTATGAAAAAATTATTTTTAATAGGCCTTTTCCAGGCAATTGGAGTAACAATATATGTTTTGTTAATAAGCAGCTTACTTCAGTTTGTAGATGGATTTAATCCAAATTCAATATTTTTAGTTTCTGTTGCAATATTGATTTTATTGGTTTTTTCATCAGCAGTTGTTGGTTTAATTGTTTTTGGTTATCCAATATATTTATGTCTTCATAAAAAAATAAAGGAATCATTATTTGTTTTAGGATTTACTTTATTGTTTTCTTTAATAACTATTATATTAATTTTATTAATAATACTTTTATGAAATTAAAAGAATTCACAACTGAAGAGGCTAAAAAAATAGGTGATAGTATTGGAATTGATTGGAATAAGTATAATTTAGAAGAATTTAGAATGGGATTAAGAGTTGAATTAGAACATGGTTTATGTGATTCTCAAACAAATGTTACTAATGATGATGAAATAATAACTGGAAAAATTGCATTAGCTCACTTAAAAGAAATTTCAGATTATTATACTAGATTAGATAAAATGGAAAAAGAAGCTGAAAATAATTAACATTTTTAATTTTTAGCAATATATAAATATTAATTAAAAGGAAAAAGAATGTTTAAAGCATTAGAATTTAAAAATCAGAAAAAACAAATCTTAAGGGGTGTTGTTTTTGGAGGAAAAGAAAAAAAAGGAATAATCTTTGTTCATGGATTTGAGAGAAAATCATGTGAAAAGAAATTTAAGAATATTATAGACGAAATTAAAGGAAAATATTATTCTTTTCTTTTTGATTTTTCTGGATCTGGTTTATCAGATGGTGATTTTGAAGATTTTACAGTTCAGAAATTATCAAAAGAATTAAAAATAGCAACAGAGATATTTAAAAAAAAATTTAAAATTAATGAAATTTCTTTTATTGCTCATAGTTTGGGATGTGCAATTGTTGTAAAATTTTTAGAAAACAATATTGGCTTTAAAAATTCTAAAATTGTATTTTTTGCACCAGCGCTTAATCAAAAAGAATTACAAAAATATTGGTTTGTAAAATCAAAATTTAAAGAAAAAGAAATAACATGGAATAATTTTAAAGAATATATTGATTCAAATACAATAAATGAATTTGATAAATATATTCAAATAGAAGAAAGAGAAATAAAAGAACATATTATTTCAAATCAATATTTTTTAGAAAATGTAAATGTTGATTATCAGGATATTTTAAAATCATTAAAAATTGATTTTAAAAACATGTTGATTATTCATGGATTAAATGATGATAAAGTTCCAATACAAAGTAATTACGATCTTACTGAAAAAATAAAAACTCTTGTTATTAAAGAAGGGGATCATGATCTTGAAAAGCCAAGTGTAGTGCGAAAATATATAAAAGATTTAGTTGAGTTTTTAAAAAAAGTTTGACAATTTTTGTTAATATAATATGATAGTATTAGTACGCTGAAATTGCGATTAGTCGGCAGGTTCTTCTTTCCTGCCAATAGGATGTGTGGATCGTGCCATTATCTGAGCACCTTGGAGTGCTATGCGCACAGGCCCTTAGGTCCTTTCTTCGCAAAACGGATTTGGCCAAAAGCCAGCGATAGGTCTGGCGATATCCACGCCGTGGGTTTCCTGAGGGGTCTAATAATGGGCCCCTCCTTTTATTTGCACAAGATTTATATATACTATATAATTTATCTTATGATAACTTCTGAAAATTTGAATAAAATACTTCGTTGGGGAGTATATGTTTCTTTGTTTTTGCCATTAGTAGTTTTTTCTCAACATTTATCACCATTTCATTTTGGTAAAATGATTTTATTTAGATCATTGGTTGAATTAATGGCTGTTTTCTATATTCTTTTAATAATTATTGATAAAAGATATAGGCCAAAATGGAATTTAATTTTAATTAGTTTTACTGCTTATACTGGTTTATATATTTTTACTGGATTAATTGGAGTTAATTTTTTTAGTAGTATGTGGGGAAGCATAGAAAGAATGGGTGGTATTTTTTCTTTTATACACTTTTGGGTATATTTTGTAATTCTGATTAGTATTATTAGAATAAAATTAGACTGGAATAAAATATTAAAAATTACAACTTTTGTTGGTTTTCTTTCAATTTTATTTGCTTATGGACAAAGATTAAGACTTGGTAGTTTTTTTGTTGGTTGGCAACACGGAGAAAGGGTAATTGGAACAATAGGTAATCCTGCGTTATTTGCTGGTTACCTTCTTTTTATACTTTATTTAGCTCTTTGGTTTTTATTAAAAAAACAAACAGATATTAGAGAAAAAGGATTTTATTCTATTGTTTTAATTTTAGGAATTCCAGTTTTATTAATGACAGCTGTTAGGGGAGCAATATTGTCTTTTTTTATAACAATAATTCTTTTAGCTCTATTTTTTGTTTTTGCTTCAAAGAATAAAAAATTAAAAATATCTTTAATTATTGCAATTTTAATTTTTGTTCTTTTTTTTACTTTTGCCTTTATTGGTAAAAATAGTACATGGGTAAAAAACATTAGTTGGCTAGACAGAATAACAAGCCTTTCTTTAGATTCAGATACTCTTCAGACTAGAATTTGGTCATGGACAAGCGCAATTGAAGGATGGAAAGAAAGACCAATCTTTGGTTGGGGTCCTGAGAATTTTTCAGTTCTTCATATGAAGCATTTTGATGCTCGTCATTTTACTCATGTTGGATCAGAAACTATTTGGGACAGAGCTCATAATGTTCCTTTAAATGCTTTATCAACAATGGGTGCTGTTGGTTTATTAAGCTATTTATCAATATTTGTATCAATGTTTATTGTTTTGATTAAAAAATTCAAATCTAAAAGAATTGGTAAAATTACTTTTGGTGTTTTTTCAGCAATGATTATTGCATACTTTATACAAAATCTTTTTATTTTCGATACATTTGTAAATTACTTTTTATTCTTTATGGTTTTAGCATATGTTTATTATTTAAAAACAAATAATAAAAAGATAGAGCCATTAAGAGAAAAAAAATATCCATCAACATTCTTAATTGTTATTTTATTAATCCTAGCTGTAATTTTAATTTTTCAAACAAATATTAGATCATCTCAAGCTAATTTTAGTACAACAAGAGCAATATTAGCAGGAAGAGCAGGTAATGCTCAAAAAGCAGTTGATAAATACCAAGAAGCTTTAAATTGTAAAAGAGAAAATAATGAATTTATATGTAATCCAGTTCCAGAAGGAGCTTATGAAATAAGGCACAAACTAGCTACATTTGCAATTCAGCTTGCAGAAACAATGAAACAAAAACAAGGAGATTTTGATCCAAGCCTTTTATATTTTTCAATTAAAATAGTAAGTAAAAACATTGAAAGATTTCCTTTAGACACTGTTCCATATCTATACGTTGGAAGAATGTATATTTTATTAATTGAAAAAGATGGGCAAGAAGCAGCTAATCAAGCATTAGCTTCTATTAATAAGGCATTAGAATTAAATAAAAGAAATCCTAGGATTTGGTATGAATTAGGCCAAGCACAAATGTCAATAAAAGAATATGAAGAATCATATAATAGTTTTAAAACAGCTGCAGAATTAAATCCAGAAGTTTCATTGTCTTGGTGGTTTACAGCTGTTTCTGCTAGTGCTGCTGATAAAAACGAAGAAGCGCTTGAAGCGCTTAATAAGGCATTAGAATTAGGATGGAAGGATTTTGAAACAAATACAACTGAATTATTAAGAATGGTTAAAATATTTGAAAAAGCACAGAGATATGATATGGTTGCTAGATTATATGAATTAGGTGTGCAACAAGAACCAGAAAGCGCTCAAATGTATGCTTCATTAGCAGCTGCTTATGCTCATATGGGGCAATTTGATAAAGCAAGACAAGCTGCTGATAAAGCAGTTCAAATAGATCCTAATTTTAAAGAAGAATATGATAAATTTATTAATTCTTTGTATATAGTTGATTAAAACTTGACAAGGGATTTTAAAAGCAGTATATTAATAATGTGTGTTAAACGTTCTTTTAGTGTTCTTTTATAATTTAATTTGCTGATTTTCAGTGAATATTGATATAGATTCTATCTTTGTGTCTATTTAGACAAATTTATACAATAAGATAGGTGATAATGGAGTAAAAAATGAAGAAAAAAGATACCAAATTAGTGATTGAATGGTCAACATCATCCAAGAAGAACAGAGAGAAAATTCGAGGAAATATTCCTTCTCAACAGGAGCTTTTAAGCGGTGGTGATAGTAGGGTTTGTAGGAGCCCCTGTCCTTGCAAGTGTGATGACTATTATTGAGATTCGAATTTTCGTGGACTGGGGGGACTTAATCCCCCCAAATTTTTTTAAGGAGATATACTGATGATTAAAGAAATTATTAACCTGCCCTTAAGATTTTCTAGATTTTTACACATTTTAAAAGAGAAAGAATATATAGCTTTATTCCATTCTCTTACGATTGAAACAGTTTTTCTTTCTGCGAGAGCGCTCGAATTAGTTTCTGAGTTTAAAACCGGAAAAAATATTAGTTATATAATTATGCAAAAAGAATTGGATTTTTCTGAGAAAAAATCTTTCTTCTCCCTTGTAGAAAGACTAATAGAGTTTAAAATGCTTGTACCACTTTCGTGTAATGAAGGCAAAGAGCTTAATGGTTATCAAAAAAACTATTTAAGAAATCCAGTAATCAATATGGCATATTTGGTTTTGACAGATGCTTGTAATTTAAGATGTCGATACTGTTTTGTTAGACAAGATATTGATACGAAATATAATTTTTCTTTTATGTCTTCTGGTGTTGTAAGACAATCGCTTAATTTTTTTGCTAAATGGACTTCTGAATCTGTTTCAAAAAATAAAACAGTTATTCTTTATGGTGGAGAGCCATTATTGAACAAAGAAGCATTCTGTTTGGCGATTAAGCATATGCATATCCTGAAAAAGAAAAAGTTATTACCAGAAGATTTAGAGATAAGTGTTATTACAAACGGAACATTGATTGATAGAAACATTGCTTCTTTTATGAAAGACTATAATGTTTTAGTTGGTATATCTGTAGATGGTATGCCTAAAGTCAATGATGAATATCGATGCTTTCCTGGTGGCAATGGATCATTTAAGAAGACAAGAACAGGTTGTGAAACTTTAAAATCTGTTGGTGTTGAGTTTAGTTTGTCTATAACCATAACACCAAGCAGTGTAAAAAATTTATTGAAGCACGTTCAATGGCTAATAGAGAAGTTTGAACCAAAAGGAATAGGACTTAATCTATTAATGGATAGTGCAGAGAGAATAATTTCTTCTTCTGAATATGCAGAGATTGCCACAAAAGAAATGATTAGATGTTTTGAATTTTTGAGAGAAAATGGAATACATGAAAATAGAATGATGCGTAAGATAGATTCTTTTGTGGATAAAAAAATTTATCCTTATGATTGTGGTGGTTGTGGAAGACAAGTTGTTTTTCTTCCGTCTGGCGAAGTTGGAATGTGTCAAGCATATATTCTAAGTAAGAAGTTTTTTTCCATTCCTGACTCAAAATTCTCACCTTATACAAACAATGATTTTATTGGGTGGGCAAAACGTTCACCGCTTACAATGCCTCAGTGTTTAGATTGTATTGTTTTAGGTATCTGTGGTGGCGGTTGTCCTGCTCGAGCTGATTTTCGACATGGTAGCATTCTTGCTTTAGATGATATTTTTTGTATACACGCCAAGGAAACTCTCAAATGGATGATTAATGATCTTTATAGATATGAATCTGAGGAGGGGTGATTATTATGCAGCAAAAGATAGACAATATTTTACAGTATTTACTTTGGATGAACGTTAAAGTTATTGAAAAAGTTGAATTGGTAGACCTATTAAACAAAGCATTGCGTGGTTATAAATTTAGAGTTAAAATCGGAATTACTCCTAATGATTGCCGTTTGCATATAGGACATGGATTGTTGTTTTGTATAGCCAAACAATTACAGTATGTTGGTGGGATTGTCGATATTGTAGTAGCAGATTTTGCAGCCAGCTTAAATGGAATAATTATTGACAAGAAAAAAATTAGGCGTTCTTTTAAAAAGCAGATAGGTAGATTTTTAGACATGGATTCCGTTAGAATTGTCTTCCAAACAGAATGGATAGAGAAAATTGGATTAGATAAAATGATATCGATAGCTTCTTATTGTGATACTAGGATTTTATGGAGGTATATTTCTAGAAAAACGGATTTAAGCTCAGAAAAGATTTTGCCATTATCTCGTTTAATATATTTTTTAATAGGAGGATATGATTCAATTGCATTCGAAACAGACATAGAGATTGTAGGAGAAGACCAAGAATTTATTGTATTGCTTTCTCGCAGCCTACAAGAGAATCATTGTAGGCCCATAGAAGTTGGACTTTTGATTCCTCATTTATTTGGGAAGGATGGTAAAAAAATGGGAAATAGTGAAAACAATTGTATTTATCTTTCTGATTCTCTAGAGAAGATTAAAAAAGATATTTGTGAGATTCCAGAGAATGTTATTCATTTTGCGAAAGAGATAGAAAAAAATATTTTGTAATAAAGATAATAGGGCCCTATTTTTAAATAGGGCCCTATTTTATTTCTTTTTTTAGTATTATAATTAAAATAGAATTTAAATTATTTTATGAAAAAAGTTAGTTTTAAATTGAATAAAAAACTTGACAAGGATATGATTAATATTTTTCTTGATTTAAAACAAGGTGGGTTAGATTTTTCAGGATGTGTTTTGAATCCCAATCCAGAACTGAAAAAGGTAATAGATAAAAAAGATAAGGATATAAAGAAAGAAATAAATAAATATGTTAATAGGGCTTATGAGAATAAAAAAGAAACTTTAGATAAAAAAGTTAAAGAATTTAATCAAAGATGGGGCAAATTAGAAAAATCATATTTTAATTTAATTAAAGATGTTTTTAAATTAAAAACACTACCCAATCATAAATATACTGGTTATTTATCAATT
>JAHJST010000004.1 GCA_018829905.1 Patescibacteria group bacterium | reverse complement strand
TCCTGAAAAATCTAACCCACCTTGTTTCAAATCAAGAAAAACATTAATCATATCTTTATCAAGTTTTTTATTCAATTTAAAACTAACTTTTTTCATAAAATAATTTAAATTCTATTTTAATTATAATACTAAAAAAAGAAATAAAATAGGGCCCTATTTAAAAATAAGGCCCGATTATTTTTATTACAAAATATTTCTTTCTATCTCTTTCGCAAAATGAATAACATTCTCTGGAATCTCACAAATATCTTTTTTAATCTTCTCTAGGGAATCAGAAAGATAAATACAATTATTTTCACTATTTCCCATTTTTTTACCATCCTTCCCAAATAAATGAGGAATCAAAGGTCCAACTTCTATGGGCCTACAATGATTTTCTTATCAAATTTTGTATAAATCAATCAATTTTAATAGCTCATCTATTTTTGCATTTGTTTGATGTTTTCTTCTAAGGTATCTAAATCGTATGCTTTTCTTCTTTTGTTTACATTCTTCTTATCTATTATTGCTCTTGGAATTAATTTATTGTTTTTTCTTATAAATTGTGTTCCAAATTTTTGTTTCTTGCCCAAATTTACTAAAACTCTATCTGTTAAATAAGCTTCTGTTTTGGGAAATGCTTGTTTCTTTTTAACTGCTTTTTTTAACAATTTAAGACATTTGTCTTGAAATTTAACATCCAAGTCTGCATGTTGAATTATTAACCAAAATGATTTTGAAGCTCTTTTACCAATAAAATCAAAAGTTGGCCAGTTATATCTTTTAATAATTTCTTTGGCTTTAGTAGTATTCTTTTTGTCAATTTTAAGAATTTTAAGACCTGCTTTCTTATTGTTTTTTGCTTTTAGCGCATCAAATCTTATTTTCTGATCCTCATTAGCCATTTTGATAATAAGATTGGCTAATTTTTTATTTTGCATATAATTTAATTTTAATTGATTATTAATTTATTATATCACCTTTAATGTTTTATTAAAAAAGAGGTACTAAATTTAAACATAAATCGTTCCCTCTTATAATTCGCAAATTACATGAGTAAATCCGCAATCGCTTTTGCAATTTTTGCCTCTGTACGCAACTGAACAAAATACCATTGTCCACTTGGATTAATCTCTAAAAAAATATGTTTACCTTTTTTCGCAACAATCATATCTATACAGCCATAACGAAGACCAATTGCTTTCATGTAACGACGGATAGACAATTCAACCTCTGCAGATAGCACGATTTGTTCCATTTTAACATCAAAATCATTTAATTTTGGTTTTCTTCTCCAGTCTAAACTAGTTTCCTCGTCTTCCTGAGAGTGAATTTTAACAGGAAAAATTTTATCGCCAACCACAGTAATTCTTAAATCATATTCTTTAGGTATGTCTACTTGAAATATTGACGGTGACATCTTTACTGACTCAATTTGTGCTAAATATTCAGAAGTTACTTTATTGGTATACAATACTTGATTAACTATTGGACTTACACCAAGCAATTTAACGATGATATTTCCATTGTGCTCTTTGTAAAAAGTTCTAACCCTATCTGGATCAGAGGTTACTAATGTGTTAGGAACATCTAATCCAATTTGTGTAGCTAAATTAAGTTGATATAACTTATCCTCGGCAATCTCAATAGTCCAAGGATCATCAATCCACTTTTTCTTACGGAAAATTGACCAAAGCGCAATTCTCATTACTCGAAATTGACAATGAATAAATTGACGATATTCCACCGGTTTAAATTCAAGAAGTTCAAAGGGTAAGTGTGGCTTCATGTACCAAATAGCAGAGAAATTATCAATGTTATAAACTTTTTCATCTATAACAACACTATAAGTAGATTTGCCATTAACAACTTCAAAAATCAAATATTCTCCTTCAAGACATTTGTCTTGTTTAAACAGAATAGCATCATGACCTCGTTTTTTCAATTCAGTCACAACCACCTTAAATGCATCCATCTCATAAACACTAGAATTACCAATAGCTAAAATCATTTTATCACCTCTTTCTCGTATTTAAAACAAAGAGGGAGACACAATAGATGGCCCCCCCTTATTAATTCTTTATTAAGCTCATTTATCAACTAAATTAAAATCTATCAAAACCATCAATATCGTCATACGTACCTGTGGTGGTGCTTGACACGGCACCCTTACGATACTCCAAAAAACCCAAAATAAAAGGTAATTGCAAACAGTCAATTGTCTTAATCTCTTTTCTTGTGGGTTCGGTTGTTCCACTTTTTTTAAAAATCATTTCTTTCTCCATTCCTTTGTCTTGTTTTAATTTTATCACCCCTTCGGCGACATCAAGACAATATCTATATCAATATTTACTGAATTTCAGCAAATTAAATTATAAAAGAACACTAAAAGAACGTTTAACACATACTATTAATATACCAATTTTAAAATGCTTTTGTCAAGTTTTCTCGGCCCAAGGGCCACGATTTACGACAATGTGCTAATCAATATTTCTTGTTTTTTAAATAATCAAAACCTTTGTTAATCCAAATATCTATACATTTAGATTCTTGCCATAATTTCTTTAAATTTTTTAAATATTTTCTGTGGGCAGGATAAGACCAATCTCTTTTTTGTTTATGGACTTTCTT
>JAHJST010000003.1 GCA_018829905.1 Patescibacteria group bacterium | reverse complement strand
TATCTATAGGACTATATATTCTTACAATAACAATCGTATCCATTCTGCTTTAAAGATGCCTCCTAATATATTTGCTAAAAGGTTTGAATTACAAAGGTCGAATTACGCATAAATTGTGTATGAAGAAATGGGTACCTTACAACCACGCAAATAAACATAGTCTGTTCTGGAAAATATTTGTAAATTTTGTCTATCACAAAGGCCCCGCTTAATATCGAAAATTGTTTGATACTATGATCAATGTCAATAATTTGAGCGTCAGGAAATTCTTTCAAAATTAAAGCTTTCATCGAGGCGACAGAAAAATCAAATCCGAAATCTGTCATTATCGTAAATACCTGATGATTAATTTTTTTATTTTGTTTCATAATTTTTAAGCATTTTTAAACGTTGCAATGCAGTATTCGTGCGTTGTGTCTTAAGCCGCTTGAAGTGATCTTGTGGATGTTTTTCTTGGTTCCAATTTCAACCCAACATGGACATCTGGCGGAGGAGGTGGGATTCGAACCCACGAACCCCAAAAAGGGGTATAGGTTAGCAACCTATTGTAATTGACCACTATACGACTCCTCCTGTATATTGCATTTTACCACTTTTTTTAGCCCTTAGCAACCACTAATCCATATATTTTATTAGCTTGATTTTGCTTTAAAATTTTTGATGCTTCTAATAATGTTGCTCCTGTTGTGGCAACATCATCTATTAGAATGATGTTTTTGTTTTTAATTAATTCTTTGTTTTGTATTTCAAATGCATCTTTAATATTTTCTTTTCTTTTTTCTGTATCTTTAATATTCGCTTGTGCTTGTGTATTAATGTTTCTTTTTAATACATTATATATTGGTATATTAAAATGTTTTGATATTTCTTGGGCTAATAATTCTGATTGATTAAATCCTCTTTGCCTTTGCCTTTTTTTATGTAGGGGTATTGGGATTATTATATAATCTATTGGTTTTTCAATATTTTCCAATGATGCTATTAAAAATTTGGATAAAGGTATTTTTAATTCTTTTATATATTTATATTTAAAATTTTTAATTATTTTTCTTATTATTGGATCTTTATACTCTACAGCAACAATTATTTTATTAATTAAATTATTGCAACATATATTGGCTTGGTTTGTTGGTTTGCCGCACAAAAAACAATAATTGTTTTTATAAATTTCTATTTCATTAAAACAAAACGGGCAAAAATATGTATTTGCCCGATTGCAACCTAAACATTTTTTAGGAAATAATATATCTAATATTTTATTCAACAACTGATAAAAAGATATAGTTAATATCGATTTCTTCTTTGTTTTGTATTTTTTCAGAAACATTTTCGCTTGTTCCAATACTAATATTATCTCCTTCTTTTAATTCTTCTAATGTTATAATTGTTTCTACTGGTTCTATTGGTTCTTCTGTATTTTCTTGTTCTTTGTATACTAATTTTGTTATTATTGTTTTATCAGAAACATTTGCTTTGATTAATGTTTTTATTGGTTCTTCTGACTCATCTTCTAATTGTATCAATGTTGTCATTTCAATAACATTGTTTTTTATTTTTTTAATCTCACCTGAAAAACCATATATTTCTTTTTGAATATTATGATCTTTTACGTCTGCTAATTGTTCTGTTTGTTCTCCTTGTTCTTCTGTTGTATTGTTTGTTGGTTTTTTAATTACAACAAGGACAATTATTATAATTATTATTATAATAATTGCGACTAATATTTTTAAAAGATTTTGTTTCTTCATATTTTTTTTAATTAATTATTATCTATTTTAATTATATACTAAATTAAAAGTCAAGAGAATAGAATTTGACCTTTATTTCTGTATATGATATAATGATAGTATTATGCAAATAAAAAAAGACATTAAGATTCTTTGGAAATACCTTCAAAAATACAAAAAGAAGGTATATTTTATAGCATCTATATCTATTGTATCTGCGATTATTAGTGCATCTATACCATATATTTATGGTCGTTTAGTAGATGAAGCCATAAAAGAAAGTACAAAAATAGAATTAATATTTGGTATTTTAGGATTATGGCTTTTATTAGTTCTTATTATAAATTGGCTTGATCGCTTTGTAACCAAAAAAGGAGTAGATGTTGGAGCAAGAGCTTCTAATGATTTTACAGTTGATGCTTGTGATCATGTTTTGCATTTATCGGTTGTTTTTCACAAAGATAAAAAAATGGGAGAAATACTTAATAGAATCGGTAGAGCTAGTGGTTATTTTGAAAGTATTATCCATGAAACTGTTTTTTCTCTTGCGCCTAGCTTATTAACTATGTTTGTTGGTTTGGGAATATTAGCCTATGTTGAATGGCGTCTTGCTTTAGCAACTCTTGCAATGGTTCTTTTTTATATTTTAGTTACAGTAATTAAGACAAAACCAATAATGAAAACCCAAAAGGTTTTAAATAAATCTTATGAAAAAACATTTGGAGATATTTATGGAACATTTGCAAATATTCAAGTAGTTAAATCTAGTATTGCTGAAAGTCTTGAAAAATCAAAAAATATTTTTAATTTTAATAATGTTGCGAAAAAACTTAGAACTTCATTAAAAGCATGGACTAGTATGGGTGCTTGGCAACAGTTTGTTTCTGGTCTTGGCTTTGTCGTTGTTTTTGGTATGGGTGTTTTTATGCTTAGAGCAAAAACTGTTTCACCTGGTGAGTTTATTATGTTTATTGGTTATTTAAATTTAGTTAGACAGCCAGTAGCTTATTTAGCATATAATTATCGCATGCTTAAGAAGGGTATGACAGCAATAGATAGGGTGGTAGTATTGTTTAAAATAAAGCCAGAAAAATATGAAAAAGGTATTATATTAAAAGAAATTAAAGGAAATGTTGTTTTTGAAAATGTTGGATTTTCATATAAAAAAGGAAAACAGGTTCTTAAAAATATTAATTTTAATGTTAGTCCAGGAGAAAACATTGCTTTAGTTGGAGAAAGTGGCGTTGGTAAAACAACCTTAGTTGATTTAATTTCTAGATATTATTCCACTAAAAAAGGAAAAGTATTTATTGATGGAAAGAATATAGAAAGAATTAATTTACGCTCTTTAAGAAAACATATTGCAATTGTTCCTCAAGAAATTAGTTTATTTAATGATACTATTAAGAATAATATTGCTTATGGAAATTTGAGAGCTTCTGGAAAAGAAATAATTAAGGTTGCTAAAGCAGCTAATGCTCATGAGTTTATCGATAAATTTCCTAAAAAGTATAAGCAAATTGTTGGAGAAAGAGGAATAAAATTATCTACCGGACAAAAACAAAGAATAGCTATTGCTAGAGCTTTATTAAGAGATCCTAAAATATTAATTTTAGATGAAGCTACTTCTAGTTTAGACTCTGTTTCTGAAAAATTAGTTCAAGATGCTTTAGAAAAACTTATTAAAGGAAGAACCACTTTTATTATTGCTCATCGCTTAAGCACAATATCACATGCTGATAAAATTTTAGTATTAGAAAAAGGAAAAATTGTAGAATCTGGAAATCATAAAGATTTAATGAATAAGAAAGATGGAATTTATAGAAAATTC